>JAGOZU010000081.1 GCA_018058545.1 Promineifilum sp.
TTTGGCTTAATCGCCATCTCAAGGCCTTCGCCCATGCCTGGAACCGCAGACAACTTCACAATCGAGCACGTCCCTTTGATAAGAAGTCGGTCATTGACTTCGTATGCCTACCCAATTAGTCACTCCCAAAACCGTGATCGGACCGGTTATGGCCGATCCCTGGTGTAGCGTTGCTTCCACTCGTAGAGCTTGTTGATGGCTTGTAGCGGGGTCAGGGCATTGACATCCAGCCCGGTCAACTCATCGAGGATGGGGCTGGATTCGGGAAACAGAGCGATCTGCTGGCCGGAGGAGAGGCGGCTGGGTTCCACGGCGGCCGTCGGCGCGTGACGTTCCAGGTCTTGCAGGATTTCGCCGGCGCGCAGGATGACGTCGCGCGGAAGCCCGGCCAGTTGAGCGACATGGATGCCGTAGCTGCGATCGGCCCCGCCGGGAACGATGCGATGCAGGAAGGTGACCTCGCCCCCCTCTTCGGCCACGTCGACGTTGTAGTTCACGACGTTGGGCAAGAAGTCGGCCAGGCCGGTCAGCTCGTGGTAGTGGGTGGCGAAGAGCGTGCGCGGGCCAAGTCGCGGGTGGTTGTGGAGGAACTCAACGATGGCCCAGGCCAGCGACAGGCCGTCGTAGGTGCTGGTGCCGCGTCCGATCTCATCGAGGATGAGCAGCGAGCGATGCGAGGCGTGGTTCAGGATCTCGGCCGTCTCGACCATCTCGACCATGAACGTCGAACGGCCGGCATGCAACTCGTCATGTGCCCCGATACGGGTGAAGATGCGGTCGATCAACCCGATCCGCGCCGCCGTGGCAGGCACAAAGCTGCCGGTCTGAGCCATGAGGGCGATGAGGGCCACCTGCCGCAGGTAGGTCGATTTGCCGCTCATGTTAGGGCCGGTGATGATCTGGATGAGCGATGAATCACTGAAGTGGGCATCGTTGGGCACGAAGCGCGTCCCCCGCGGCACCCCGCGAATATGGCCCCGGCTTAACGCCATCTCCACCACCGGATGGCGGCCGCCCTCGATATGAAGCTCAATGCCGCCGGTCAATTCCGGCCGGACGTAGTCGTTCAGCGCCGCTACTTCGGCCAGCGAAGCGGCGACATCCAGCTCGGCCAAAGCCGCGGCCGTCGCCAGCAAGCGCTCCGCAAAGCCGCTTACATATCGGCATAATTCGGCGAACAGCCGCCGCTCGATCTGCAAAATGCGCTCCTCGGCATTGAGGATCAGCGTCTCGTACTCCTTGAGTTCGGGTGTGATGTAGCGCTCGGCGTTGGTCAGGGTCTGCTTGCGGATGTAGTCGGACGGGACAAGCCTGGTGTTGGCATGGGTCACTTCCAGGTAATAGCCGAACACCTTGTTGAACCCGACCTTGAGCGAGGGGATGCCGGTGCGCTCGCGCTCACGCGGCTCCAGATCGGCCACCCAACCGCGAGCGTGAGCCGATGTCTGGATGACACCGTCCAGTTCGGCCGAGAACCCCCGGCGAATAAATCCGCTTTTGTTCAGATTGGTTGGCGCATCATCATCCAGCGCGCGGCCGATCGTCGCGGCCACCTCCTGGCATAGGTCCAGGCGCTCGGCCACGGCCGCCAGCGCCGGCGCGCCACCGGCCAATGACTTGACACGCCCGACGGCCGCCAGAGCCAGGCCGATCTGCTCCACATCGCGAGGCACGCCCCGGTCGCCCAGCACGCGATTGGTCAAGCGCTCCAGGTCGGGCAAACCCTTCAACGCCGATCGCAACTCGGCGCGCAACATGGCGTCCGTCACCAACGTCTCTACCTGATCCAGCCGTTCATTGAGCGCCTCGATGCTCAATAGAGGCTGGGTGATGCGCTGCCGCAACAGCCGCGCTCCCATCGGGGTCACTGTCTTGTTGAGGATGGCCAGCAGCGTGCTGTCGCGCTCGCCAGAGATCGATTCCGTCAGTTCCAGGTTGCGACGGGTGGCCTCGTTCAACGCCATGTAGCCGTCGGTCGCATAGGTCGTGAGTCGTTGCATCTGCCCGACGCCGCCGCGCTGGGTTTGCTGCAGATAATGGAGCACGGCTCCGGCGGCCCGGATGGCCAGGGGTTTGTTCTCGCAGCCGAACGCATCCAGCGTGGCGACCTCGAAATGGCGCAGGAGTGTCTGGCGGGCGCTGCCCAACTCGAATCGGTGCGCGGGTAGCCGGCTGATGGTCTTGACCGCTGGAAAATCAACCGCGACTTCATCGGCCACCAGCAACTCGACAGGCGCAAGTCGAGCGACTTCTTCCGCCAGGCGACGGGCACTGTCCAGCTGGGTGACGGCGAATTCGCCGGTGGTGATATCGGCATAGGCCAGACCGGCACGGCCGTCGTCGAGCACCACGGCCGCCAGATAATTATTGCGGCCCGAATCCAGCATCCCCGGCTCGATCACCGTGCCGGCGGTAAAGACCCGCACCACCTCGCGCGGCATCAGCCCGTTGATGGGTTCATTGCCCACCTGCTCGCAGAGGGCCACCTTGTAACCCTTGGCGATCAGGCGGGCGATGTAGTTCTCGGCCGCGTGATGGGGGACACCGGCCATCGGCACGCGCTGGTTCTTGCCCTGCGGCCGGCTGGTCAGGACGAGGTCCAACTCACGGGCGACGACGGCCGCGTCGTCGTCGAACGTCTCATAAAAGTCTCCCAGCCGGAAGAAGACGATGGCGCCGGGATGTTGAGCGCGAACGTCGAGGTATTGCTGGCGGCTGGGAGTGACTGTTTCGGGTGCCATGTCCTTGTCAGTCGGGATTAGACCGTCAATCCGTAATAGTCATTGAGCGTGCTGCGAACCGCTTCCCAGGTGGGGGCGACGGGTGGCAAGGTTGGAGCGGGCAGACCCTGATCCTTGAGTCCGGATGAAGTCATCAGGCAGACGACCGGACCGTCGAAACGCATGCCCGCCCGAATCGCCTGTCGCAGTCCGGCCAGACCGGCCGCGCCGGAAAACTCGGCCCATAGCCCCTGCCTACCCAACATGGTCTGCGAGGCGGCGATCTCCTCGTCGGTCAGCGCCAGCGCGTCGCCTTCGCTCTCCTGGACGGCCAGGACGCCGCGATAGCTGTTGGAACCGACGACGATGCTATAGGCGGCCGTCGGAGCCTCATCGACCTTGACGACCGGACGGCCAGCGGCCAGGGCGGCGCGAAGCGGCGCACCGGCAGCCGGTTCGCAGGCGATCATCTGCGGCGACGGCCCGATCCCCGCTACTTTCTGCAACTCCCTGAAGCCAAGCCAGACACCGTAAAGCAGTTCAGCGTAGGCCGTGGGCACGAAAACAGCCGCCGGTAGCCGATCGCCCAACTGCCGGTATAGCTCGTAAGCGATGGTCTTGTAGCCTTCCGGCCCAAACGGATGCCCGGTATGGGTCTCGGTGATGCTGCTGACCGGGTGATAGCCCGCTCTTTCCACCAGCTCGCGCATGAGCACGCGACGCAGCGGCCGCGGCAAGGGCACGACGGCCGCGCCATAGGCGGTCACCATACGGATCAGGTGAGGTTCCGTTCCCTCAGTGATGAACAGGACGCACGGCAGACCGGCTCGCGCGGCATAGGCAGCGGCCGCGGCGCCGTGGTTGCCCGATGAAGCAACCGTGACGCCCGGCGCTCCGACAAGGGTCGCGGCGCTGACGGTGCACAGGTTCAAACGATCCTTATGGCTGCCGGTGGGATTCCGGCTCTCGTCCTTGATGAAAACCTCGCCTTCGTAGCCGGCCCAATCGGCCAGACGGGGCGCGGCCACCAACGGCGTGCCCCCCTCGCCCATCGACAGGCCGGGAGCCAGCGGCGGCAACAGCTCCCCCCAACGCCATATCCCGGGATACGGATCGCGGCCGAAGAAATCGCGCGGCACGCGGCTGTAATCGTAATCAACCGCCAGCGGATATTGCAGGTCGGCCGTACTCGTCCGGGGACAGCCCTCGACCAGCGGCGGGAAAAGCGGGTAATGGATATTAGGATCGCGCAAGGAACGCTGCCCGACGGCCGCGGAGGCAAACGCATTGGATGGTTCGAATGGAGACGGCGTCATTCGGGGTTCTCAACAGCCGGTTGTCGGGCATTCCAGGCATCGAGACGGCGACGGTGGCGTTCCTCCAGCTTGACCAGTGGCCGCTCCTCAAGCATGAGCGCTCGAGACTTATCGAAGGACATGTGCTTGTAACGCATCATATAGGCGGCGGCCAGGGTGGCGGATCGGCCGCGACCCTTGGCGCAATGCACCAGTACCGTGCGGCCGCTCTCGATTTGCTCGTTGATCCAGTCCGCGCCCTTGGTCAGATACTCATCGGGCGGCACCACGACATCGAGGACCGCCAGACGAAGATAGTTGATATCGTGCTTGCCGTAGAAGTCGCGATCCCCCTCGCGCTCGGCCCGCATATCGAGCACGGCCGTGATGCCGTGATCAAGCAGGAACTGATAATCACGCTCGTAAGTCGGCGCCCCGCCCAGCCACAACTGCGGCGCGATCGGGTCGAACCAGCGATGGCCCATAATCCGCTCATAAAGGTAGCGAATGGCCGGATAGAATTTGTCAAAAGTCCAGTGAATTGGATTCATCGTCGCTAAGGATAACTCCGGCGGCAGTGGATGGCAACGAGGTTGACCTCTAGCGCGTCTGCGCACTCAATTGCGCGGCGATGATCCGGTCGAGGATGGCGTCAAAAGCCGCATCCGGGCGTTGTTCCGCCGGATTGGCGGCATACCAGCCGGCAATCTCGCGCGCGCCTTCGGCAAAGGGGGTCTCGGCCTTGAAGCCGGGGACGATACCGCGAATCTTGCTGTTATCGAAGATAGCGCAATGGGATTTGTCGCCCAGCAGGCTCGGCCCCCAGTGTGGATCGAGAGCGGCCACGGTGTCGGAAGGCACGTGGACGACGGTGGGTTCCACCCCTGCCGCTTCGCCCAGCAAACGGGCGATCTCGTTCCAGGTCAGCCACTCGTCGGAGGTGATGTGATACGCCTCTCCGATCGCCCGAGACTCCCCAAACAGGCCGAGGAACGCGCGAGCGAAGTCACGATGATGGGTCAATGTCCACAGGGACGTGCCGTCGCCGTGGATCAGAATGGGTTTGCCCTTCAACATCCGGTCGAGATAGGTGTAGCCTCCGTGAAACGGCAGGAGCGTGCGGTCATAGGTATGGGACGGCCGCACGATGGTGACCGGAAATCCTTCCTGACTATAAGCTTCCATGAGAGCTGCCTCGCAGGCGATTTTGTCGCGCGAATAGTCCCAAAACGGGTTATCCAGCGGCGTCTCCTCGGTGATGGGCAAAACGGCTGGAGGCTTCTGATAGGCCGATGCCGAGCTGATGTAGATGAATTGGCCCACGCGGCCGCGGAACAACTCAAGGTCGGTGGCGATATGGCCGGGCGAATAGGCGACCCAGTCAACCACGACATCGAAGGTGTGATCACGCAAGACCTCAGCCACTGATGGGTTGCGAATATCGCCGGTCAGGACTTTCGCTCCGGCTGGAACAGGTCGTCGGGTAGTTCGACCACGGTTGAGCAGATAGAGATCCAGTCCTCGATCGACAGCCAGCGCGGAGCAGGCCGAACTGATGATGCCGCTTCCACCAATGAATAACAGTTTCATGGGATTCACTCGCCTTTCCTAATGGGAGAACGGCCGATTAACGTATAAACCTCTTCACGGCCGCGGGTTTCCAGAGCCTGGAAATCAGCTATAATCAAAACGATCTACGTATCATCAAACATGCGGCCGGGCAGCCGACAGGTGCATTCTACACCAAAGAATGACATCTGTCGCAAAGCCCAAGCGCCCAGCCGAATGGAAACGAGGAGAACCATGAGCAAACAATTATTCGACCAGTTCGGCGCGCGCGCCAAACTCCCCGGAACAAACTATCACTACTATCGCCTGGACAAACTGTCTCACATAGCCAATATCGACAGATTGCCGTTTTCGATCAAAATATTACTTGAGGCCGTATTACGCACCACTGACGGGTACGTCGTGAGGCCGGAGGATGTCGAACAACTGGCGCGCTGGTCGCCGCAGATGTCCACATCGTTTGAGGTTCCTTTCAAGCCCGGCCGGGTGATCCTGCAAGACTTCACCGGCGTGCCGGCCGTGGTCGACCTGGCGGCCATGCGCGCCGCCATGGCTCGCCTGGGCGGCGACCCCGAGCGCATCAATCCCATCGTCCCGGTCGATCTGGTCATCGACCACTCCGTGCAGGTAGATCAGTTCGGCTCGGCATTCGCCCTCTTCTTCAATGCCGAGCGTGAATTCGAGCGCAATCGTGAGCGCTATGAATTCCTGAAATGGGGCCAATCGACATTCAAGAACTTCCGCGTTGTACCCCCGGCCACCGGCATTGTCCATCAGGTGAACCTCGAATACCTGGGGCAGGTCGTCATGAGCGGGCCAGAGGGAGACGGCATGGTCGCCTTTCCGGATAGCCTCGTCGGCACGGATTCGCACACGACGATGATCAATGGTCTGGGCGTCCTCGGTTGGGGCGTGGGCGGCATCGAGGCCGAGGCGGTTATGCTGGGCCAGCCGATCTACATGCTGGCGCCGGAGGTGATCGGCGTGCGACTCACCGGAAGCCTGCCCGAAGGAGCGACGGCCACCGACCTCGTCTTGCGCATCACCGAGATGTTGCGCAAGAAAGGCGTCGTGGGCAAGTTCGTGGAATACTTCGGCTCCGGCCTCAGCAGCATGACCCTGGCCGACCGGGCGACCATCGGCAACATGAGCCCGGAATATGGCGCGACGGTCGGCTTCTTTCCGGTTGACAATGAAACATTGAACTATATGCGCAACACCGGCCGACCGGCCGAACTAATCGACCTGGTCGAGCGCTACACCAAAGCCCAGGGCCTCTTCCGCACCGATGAGACCCCCGACCCCGAGTTTACCGACATCGTCGAACTGGACCTGAGCACGATCGAGCCGAGTCTGGCCGGGCCTAAGCTGCCCCAGGATCGCATCCCCCTCAAAAGCATGAAGGACACCTTCCGGCAGCTCTTGCTGTCGCCCGTGGGGCCGCGTGGCTTTGGGCTGAGCGAAGGCGACTTGTCGCGAACCGCCCGGATATCCAACGGCCACACCAGCGAAATCGGCCACGGCGCGGTCGTCATCGCCGCCATCACCAGTTGCACCAACACCTCCAACCCGAGCGTCATGATCGCCGCGGGCTTGCTGGCCAAGAAGGCGGTTGAGGCCGGGCTGACCGTGCCGCCCTACGTCAAGACCAGTCTGGCCCCCGGCTCCCGTGTGGTCGAAGATTATCTCGTTCATTCGGGGCTGTTGCCCTATCTGGAAAAGCTGGGCTTCTACATCGTCGGATTCGGCTGCACCACCTGCATCGGCAACTCCGGCCCATTGCCGGAAGAAGTCAGCCAGGCCATCCAGGAAGGCGGGTTGGTTGTCTCCTCCGTCCTCAGCGGCAACCGCAATTTCGAGGGGCGCGTGCATCCCGAAACGCGCAGCAATTTCCTGGCCTCCCCGCCGCTGGTCGTGGCCTATGCGCTGGCCGGTCGCGCCGATCTGGACATGTATAATGAGCCAATCGGAACCGGCCACGGCGGCCAACCGGTCTATCTCAAAGACATCTGGCCGAGCAATGCCGAGATCGGCCGCGTCATGGCTGAAGCGCTGTCGCCGGATATGTTCAACAAGGAGTACGGCAACGTCTTCACCGGCAACGAGACATGGAACCTTATCCCCACGAGCGGGGGCGAGTTGTACCAATGGAATGAGGATTCGACCTATATCCAGGAGCCGCCGTTCTTCGACGGCCTGTCCGGAGAGGTCAAGCCCATCGAAAACATCAACGGCGCGCGCGTCCTGGTCAAGGTTGGCGACTCCATCACGACCGACCACATCTCCCCGGCCGGTTCCATCTCGCGCACCAGCCCGGCGGCCCAATATCTGATCGGCAACGACATCGAGCCGCGTGAATTCAACTCCTACGGCTCGCGTCGAGGCAATGACCGGGTCATGACACGAGGCACGTTCGCCAATATTCGCCTGCGTAACCAGATGGCTCCCGGAACCGAGGGCGGCATGACTACCTACCTGCCGACCGGTGAAGTGATGACGATCTTCGATGCGTCGCTGAAATACAAGGAGACGGGCACACCTCTGGTGGTTCTGGCCGGGCGCGAATACGGCACGGGCAGCTCGCGCGACTGGGCGGCCAAGGGGCCTCTCCTGTTGGGCGTCAGGATGGTCATCGCCGAGAGCTTCGAGCGCATCCATCGCAGCAACCTGGTGGGCATGGGCGTCTTGCCGTTGCAGTTCAAGCCCGGTGAAAACGCTCAGACGCTGGGGCTGGACGGGTCCGAGACCTACTCCACCGTCGATCTCACCGATGACGTGAAGCCCGGCCAAACGATCACGGTCAAGGCAGACCATGGCGACGGCCGCGTCACCACCTTCGAGACGACCTGCCGCATCGATACCCCGGTGGAGGTGGATTACTACCGAAACGGCGGCATCCTGCATACAGTCTTGCGCCAATTTTTGGCGGAGTAACGATGCAGATGCCGTCCAAATCGAATCGCATCGTTCAAGGTCAGGGCTGGATATGGCAATATTCGGCCCTCATCGCGACCGTATTCTGCCTGCTGGGGGCTACCCTCGTCGCCTGCAAGTCGGGCGATGTAAAACCCGAGACCGTCTCCGAGGCGGCCATGCATCGGGCCAATGCGGCGCGAACCGGGCTATACCTGACCGACGGGCCAACCGAATATAAAAACATCAAATGGCAGTTCGAAGCCGATGACTGGATATTCGGCGCGCCGGCCATCCTGGGCGACACCGTCTATTTCTCCAGCTACGACGGGAATGTATATGCAGCCGATCGCGAGACCGGCGCGGAGAAATGGCGATACGCCACGGGCGATGTCATCATCGCCTCCCCGGCCGTTGCCGATGGGACGGTTTACATCGCCAACATGGGCGGCCTCATCGTCGCGCTGGACAGTAAAACCGGCGATGAGCGCTGGCAGCAAGATATCGGCGCGGGTCTGTCCGGTTCGGCGGCTGTAGTCGACGGCGTGGCCTACTTCACCAGCGAGAACGGCCTGCTCGTGGCTCTGGACGGGCAAACCGGAGCGGAAAAATGGCGGTTCCAGATTCCCGACACGGTGATCGCCTTCTCGCCGGCCGTCGCCGACGACGTGGTCTACGCCGCCGTGTCAAACGGCATCTTGTATGCCCTCGATGCAACCACCGGCAAAGAGTTATGGACCTATAGCCCCAACACGGAAGACAACGTCTATAGCCCCACGGCCGATCCCGTTGTCGATAACGGCGTGGTTTACTTTATGACCAGCGATATCAATCTAATCGGCGTATTACATGCCGTTGACATCGAATCACATCAGGCTCGCTGGCGTTTCGAATCGTCCACCGAGAACTTCTCGGCCCCCTCGATCAAGGATGGAATCCTGATCTGGGGTGGACTGGACAAACGCCTGTATGGCGTCTCGGCCGATTCGGGCGAGACACTTTGGACCTTCCAGACCCAGGATATCATATTCTCCGCCCCAGCCATCGCCGGTGACACAGTCTATTTCGGCAGCCTGGACAAGAACCTGTACGCCATCGATATCCGCACAGGGAACCAACGCTGGCAGTTCCGCGCCGAATCGGGCGTGTCGTCGCCCGCCGTCGCCGACGGAGTTGTCTATGTGGGAACGGAAGATGGCGCGCTATACGCCATTCAATGAGTGTGTCGCCCAAGGATGGCGTCAATATTGAGAACACGATCAGTCAGGAGATACCATGAATCACAATCACGATATGGAACCCGATGTTTTGGCCGAAACCGAACAGTTTGGATTTGCCGTCTGGCGTAACAGAGAGGACGAAGACTCCTACGTCTACCACGTGGAGTTGGGCGGCGTATCGCTCCACTTCTCGCCTGAAGAGTGGGAAGACCTCGTAGAGCTTATCCGAGCTGCATCGTCCTAAACGACGCATGATAAAGGAAAGGCCGGGATGACTGAATAATCATCCCGGCCTTCTTGTTATTCGAGAACCCTATGGACACGGAACGACAAGCTATCCAGTATGTCCCCATGATCCGGGACATGGCCGAACATGACCGACCACGGGAACGCCTGACCAAGGTGGGGGCGGAAGTGCTCTCGACGGCCGAGCTGCTGGCGATTATCCTGCGCAGCGGCACCCAGGGGGAAAGCGTGCTGCGCATGGCCGAGCGCTTGCTCATCCAGTTCGACAACCTCCCGGGGCTGGCACGAGCGACGATCACCGAGATGACGGCCGCCAAAGGGGTGGGCGAGGCCAAGGCGACCGAGATCAAGGCCGCCCTGGAGTTAGGTCGACGATTGGTGGCCAGCGCGCCCGAGGAGAGAGTGCATGTCTCCTCGCCCGACGATGCCTTCCACCTGCTGAAGTCCGAGATGATGTTCCTGGATCAGGAGCACTTGCGCCTGATCCTGCTGGACACACGTAACAAGGTCTTGCGCACGCCGACGATCTACGTCGGCAGCCTGAATACCTCAGTCATCCGGGTGGGCGAACTATTCCGTTCAGCCATACGCGAGAACGCGGCCGCTTTCATCGTGGCCCACAACCACCCTTCCGGCGATCCCTCACCTTCGCCCGAGGATATCAACGTGACCCGGCAAATCGTCCAGGCCGGCAAGCTGCTCGACATCGAGGTGCTGGATCACATCGTGATCGGACAAAACCGCTTTGTATCCCTGAAGCAACGGGGGTTGGGGTTCGAGCGTTAAACCGTCGATCTACTCGACGATCAGAGCGACATCCAGAATGTCGGTGACAAACGAGTGACCCGACCCGACGATGGTCACACTCTCGATATATCGGGGTGGTAACGCCCCCTGGCTGGCCATTTCCTGAATCAGGTTGACCTCATAAAAATATAGCTGACCCAGCGGCACGCGCTCGTGGGGGCGTTGGACGACGGCGCAGGAGATGCATTGTCCCGGCGTCAGGTTGTCATCCACGGTTCCATTGGCGAAAAACCCGTGCTGCCACACCCGGGCGACACCGGTATCATCGATATAATTGACGATAAGGAACAGGGGACATTCACTGCCCTGGATACCGCACACACCCAGACTATGATCGACGATGCGCAGCGTCGCCAACAGGCGCAATGACTCATAGTCGGACACATCCTGGTTAATGGATTGGGTGACTCGCACGTCGGCATGGCCAATGCCTTCACGCCTGAAGCGCAGGAAGGGATCGCCGCCTTCCGACTGGATGATCGTCTCGCCCGTCGGCTGGTCAGGCAACTCCACCCGCCATGAAAAAGCGGCCCAATTGCCAAGACCTTCGCTGAAATCACCATTGTGGATCAAATCGCGAGCCGGATCGAGCGGACCACTGGGGGCGGCGTTCATCAACACCTCGGCTCGTTGCCCGGGGCCGACCTCCAGACTCCCTCCGTTGGCGGCGACCGTAGCCTTACCCGAGATCTGCACCGTCACCTGAGTCGCATCGTTGCTGACCTCGAACATATAGCGGCCGGGATCGCGCACACTGACGATCCCCCCCTGTGGAGTCGTCACCACCAGCTCCAGCGGCCGTTGCGTCCACGGAGAGACGTCAACGCGAACCCGACCGGCCTGGAGATCGACCGCCAGCCGGTGGGGATGATCGCTAACCGTGAACCGGGGCGTATCGGCCCTCTCCAACAGGACCGTCGAATTGCTGGAGACCTGCAAGGTAGCCAGGGTTAATTCCTGATCGGGGGGCGCGACAATCATCAGTGCTGAAGCGGTGGTATCAGTCCGAATCGTCGTTTGATCGCTGATGGACAGGGCAGGCTCGCCGACGAGCACGGCTCGCCGCGGCCCGTTGGTCTCTTCGATACCAACTGTGCCCTGATTGGCCTGAACGGTCAGGCTGAGAGATTCGGTCGAGTTCTGCAGGATGGCGTTTATCCCCAACGGCACGGCGATGCCGAGGATAATGCAGGAGAGGAAGCTGCCGGTCAAGATGATCCAGGCCAGCCACTGCCGACCATACCGGTTTGAATCGGTCATAGATAGCGGACCTGAAACATGTTGAATTCCCCGGTGGCTTCCGCCCAGTTTGCCTCAACTCGCTCGACCCGCGCGCCTGATGGGCCATGGTGAAGATAGGCGAGAAGTTGCCGGAGCGCCTCCCCATCGCCCTCGGCAATGACGCGGACTGTACCGTCCGGTTGATTGGCTACCCAACCCGTCAAGCCCAATCGGTTTGCTTCCAGTTGCGTGGATTGGCGAAAAAATACCCCCTGAACCAGGCCATTGACGGTGGCTTCAAGGCGAACCAATGAGCGATGATCGCTATGAAACGGCATAGGCAAATTATACCGGAGTCAGTTCGTTCGGCTAACAGGCGACGGGAGATAGTGGGACGCGAGTGGGGATGGCGTCGGCTCAAACCGCGATCAGCCGGCTAACTCGCGCAAGATGCGCCCCGGCAGCCCGGGGCCGCCATAGATCATCCCCGTGTAGAGCTGCACGACGGACGCGCCGGCATCCAGTTTCTCACGCGCGTCGGCCGCGGAACTGATCCCCCCCACGCCAATGATGGGCAGGGCGTCGCCCATCCGGCGGTGTATATAGGCGATTAGATCGGTGGCGCGCTTGCGCAGCGGCCGACCACTGAGGCCACCGGCTTCTGTTTGGACGCTTTCGCTCAAACCATCGCGGGCAAGCGTAGTATTGGTGGCAATGATCCCGTCGACTCCGGCGGCCATCAGCGCCTCCAGTATCTCATCGATCTCATGCCACTCAAGATCAGGTGCGATCTTGACCCACAGCGGAGGGGCATTTATTCCGGCATAGGCGGCCAATGCCCGATTCTCCGCGACGAGCGCGTGGAGCAACTGCTCCAGATAGCGGCCGCCTTGAAGCTCTCGCAAGCCGGGCGTGTTGGGGGAGCTGATATTCACGGCCAAATAGTCGGCACAGGTGTGGACAGCGCGCATGACGGCCATGTAGTCCTCGGCAGCCTCGGCCAGAGGCGTCTCCTTTTGTTTGCCCAGACTGACGCCCAACACAAAATCATTGCTCTTGGCGGCCAACGCTCGCAAACGGAAGACGGCCGCTTCCACTCCACCGTTGGGGAAGCCCATCCGATTGATGACGGCCTCGTCGGCCGGCAGGCGGAAGACGCGCGGTCGGGGATTGCCCGGTTGCGGCCGCGGCGTCAGTGTACCTGTTTCGATATGGCCATAACCAAGCAGGGCCAACCCTTGCACCACCCGCGCGTCCTTGTCGAAACCGGCGGCCATGCCCAACACATTGGGAAAATGCAGGCCGCCAACCTGTACCGGCCGGTTAGGGATGTCTCCGGCGATAGATCGCAGCACCGCGCGGCCGACGGGATTGGATTGGGCCAGAGCCAGGGCATTCAATGTGCGATCGTGAGCCGTTTCCGCGTCGATATGCCGGATCGCGGGAAACAACAACCTTTCGTAATATGATCTAGTCAAGCCTGCCGTCCATCCGTCGATTTCGATTGATTAACCAGTAAACAAATATGAACGCCGCCATGAGGAGCATGGTCAGTCCCGCGCCCTGCACTGCCGACTGTCGCTGATGGTGTCGAATCAGGACTTCAGTGGCTTGTTCTTCCTGCTTCTTCGCCAACATCGCTTTCCAGTCAGGAATCGTTGCCCGGTCCGGCAATCCGTAGGCCGTTGCGATTAACTCGCGATAGGCGGCCTCCTCCGCCTCCCAGCGCGCATCATCCCAACCCAGCTCGGGTTGGATAATCTCGCGGATACGCGGCAAAAGGTCAGCGCCACCCCTGGGCAGCAACAGGCCCAGCCGAACGCGTCGCAGGAGCAGATCGTCCAGCTGGACAACGGCTTCGGCACGCGCCGACCAGCGTAGCTCAGCCCAGACGGCCGTCGTGCCGGGGATCGACTCCAGTTCTCCCGGCCCGGATGAGGCGATCAGCGCCGGGGCATCACTGCCGTAGCGGCCAAGCAATCGCCGTCGCATCTCTTCGGGCAACGAATCGGCCGCGGGTAATTCATCATCAAAAGGCTTCAGCACCGGCACTTCTTCGCGCAACTGGGCCAGTCGTGATTTCCCCTCGGGGCTATCAGGTTCATCGAGGCGCTCGCAAACTTGCTCCAATACCTGTCGGGCTACCTGATGGAAGGTGGTCAGCTTGCCGCCGGTGACGGACAGCAAGCCATTTTCCCACCAGATAGCATGGTCGCGAGACTCGTCGGATGGATCAACTTTGCCGCTGCCGATGACCGGGCGAATACCGGCAAAGGTGGCGATGATATCATCGAGTGTCAATTCCAAAGACGGGAAGTTGGCCGTCAGGGCGGCCATGAGATAGGCGACCTCATCGGCCGCGATGTGTGGATCGGTCTCTTGAGGTGGGGAGCAATCCACATCGGTCGTGCCCACCAGCGTGACGCCCTCCCACGGAAAGGCGAACACAGGTCGGCCGTCGATGGGATGCATGAAACTGACAGCCTGAGCCAGAGGAAAACGCCAGGCAGGAAAGATAAAATGGCTGCCGCGCAGAGGTCGGATGCGTTGCTCGGCCCCCACCTGGGTCCGCAAATTGTCGGCCCACGCGCCGGTGGCGTTGATGATGACCCGGGCGCGCACGTCAATCGAGCGGTCATCGCTATGCGAAACGACGTCGCGCAGCCGCAGCCCTCTCAACTCGCCATCATGGCCGTGGATCAACTGGTCCGCCCGGACATAATTCAGAGCGACAGAGGGGCTAGAGATCGATTCGCGGATAATTCGCAGCACCAGCCGGGCGTCATCGGTTTGGGCGTCCTGATAGCGGTAACCGCCCCGCAGACCGGCCGGGGAGATGTAAGGAGCCAGCATCTGGAAATCTTGCGGATTGTAATAGCGATGGCTCCATTGCTGGGCCATCAGATCATATACAGTCAACCCCGCGCCATACACCAGTCGCCCGGCCATAGCCCCGTCATCTTCATATTGAGCCAAAAGGAACCCCAATGGGTCGATTAGCCCGGCCCCTTCGGCCAGCAGTTGTTCCCGGCCTTGCACGGAAGCGCGTGTCAGGCCCACTTGCCCCGTCTTCAGGTAGCGCAGACCGCCGTGAACCAGCTTCGATGAGCGGCTGGACGTGCCCCAGGCGAAATCACGCTGCTCGACCAGCAAGGTACGAAAGCCCAGGCGCGTCGCCTCGCGCAATATGCCGGCGCCGGTGATCCCCCCGCCCACCACGACGATGTCCCACTCCTGCTCAGCAAGGCTTTCCCAGGCGGATTCACGATAGTCAACATTCCAATTATTGGCAGTCGTCATCGATCCCCTCCTTCTCGGTTGTCAATGAGCACGCCGGGATTCATGATGCCCGCCGGATCGAACTGCTCAATGGCCGCTGCCAGCGCGTTCATCCCCAACACCCCTTTCTCGGCCGTCAGGTAGGATCGGTGATCGCGGCCGACGCCATGCTGATGGCTGATCGTTCCGCTGCAGGCGACAATGGCGCGACTGGCAGCCCCCTTTAGCAAGCCCCACCGCTCAAGCGTCTTCGCCGGATCGGCGGAAAGGCGGAACAAATAGGTTGTGTAGACGCTGGCCCCCTGGGGATAAACATGAGACAGGTGCGTGAAAACGTGGACGCGCTCGCTGTCCGGCAAGGATGAGTGCAGGGCGCTTTCGATCTGTTCGACCATGCGCGGAATATTATCCCATGTGGTCGCCGTCTCCAGCGTATCCACAGCATAGCCGAGACTCCACAACGTATTGCGCAGGTAAGGC
>JAGOZU010000082.1 GCA_018058545.1 Promineifilum sp.
CTCGTGGGAGGCCGCCCAGCGCCTGCTGCCTCTGGCCGATGACGATCCGCTGGCCCGCCGTCGCCTGCGCCTGCTGGACGACTTTCAGGCCGCCCAGCGCCGACCGGCCGAGCTGGAGAAGTTCCGCGGCGATGTGGCCGCCTTCGAAAAGGTGCTGACGCCCTGGGTGACGCGCGTGCAGGCCACGCGAGCGCGCATCGGCCGCCTGCGCGAGCGAATGCCGGGCATCATCGACGCCGCCCTGGCCGCGGCCGAACCGTGGCAATGTCTCACCGAGAGCCGGGTCTTCATCCAGCAGCGCGCGGCCGACTTCAGAACCGCCCAGAGCCAATTCGCTGCCGTCCGGCAACGTCGCCCGGCCGAATCATTGATGGAGCAGATCGAGGCCATCGAGAAAGAGGTGGAGGAGCGTGCCGCCCAACTGGCCGACTGGGCCAATCGGCTCAACTTCCTGGAGGACGACGCGCGGCAGATCATCGCCCTGGGTCAAGCCGACGTGGCCGCCTTCCCCGCCGACCACCCCGAGCGCGCCCGTTGGGACAAGGCGCTCCGGCTCATCGAGCATAACATCCGCACCGCCCGCACCGCCGGTCGCTACGAGGACGCTGCCGGCGCTCTCACGCGCGCGGCCGAAGTGGCCAACAAGGTGGCGGTGTAGATCAATCGGGTAATGCGGCTATTGCATTATTACAGATTAATCAAGGATACCGTAGGGGTCAGGCAACCGGGCAACAATCTCCATGAAAACGCGCGCCGTCCACTCTCGGTTGCCTGACCCTTCTGCGAAGCCCTATACCGCATTAATTTGTTTACCTGTGACGGCCGCGTGCCGGAAACAGCCGACGAGGTGGTCGTTCACCATCCCCACGGCCTGCATATGGGCATACATGATGGTCGGCCCCACGAAGGAGAACCCCCGCCGCTTCAAATCCTGGCTCAGGGCGCGTGATTCGGCCGTCTGGGCCGGAACCTGCCGCAGGCTTTCCCAGCGGTTGACGATCGGCCGCCCGCCGACGAAAGCCCACATGTAGGCGGCGAAACTGCCGAACTCGTCCTGTACCTTGAGGAAAGCGCGGGCGTTACCCACGGCAGAGTTGATCTTCAGCCGGTTGCGGATGATGCCGGGATCGCCGAGCAGCGCGGCCACGCGAGCCTCATCAAACCGGGCCACGGCCGCCGGGTCGAAGCCGTCGAACGCCCGCCGGTAGTTCTCACGCTTGCGCAGGATGGTCAGCCAGCTCAGCCCGGCCTGCGCCCCCTCCAGAACGAGGAACTCAAACAGGGCGCGGTCGTCATGCAGCGGCACCCCCCACTCCCGGTCGTGGTAGGCGATATACAGCGGGTCATCAGTCGCCCACGGACACCGAACCTGAACCTCATCCATCATTCTTCACTCTTCATTCTTCATTCGTAATTCGTAATTCGTAATTCGTAATTCGTAATTCGTCACTGTTTTGCGCTATCATCTCCCCCATGAACCCCATCATCGACCCGACCACCCTCGCGGCCCATCTCGACGACCCCGACTGGCTCGTCGTCGATTGCCGCTTTGACCTGGCTGACCCGACCGCCGGCGAGCGCGCCTGGACGGCCGCTCACATCCCCGGCGCGGTCTACGCCCATCTCGACCGCGACCTCTCCGGCCCCAAAACGGTCGATGGCCGCGGCGGCCGCCACCCCCTGCCCGATCCCGATCACCTGCGCGAGACCTTCGGCCGTCTGGGCATCGGCCCCGGCGTGCGCGTTGTGGCCTATGACGACACCTCCGGCCACTATGCCGCCCGGCTGTGGTGGTTGCTGCGCTTCATGGGCCACGACAACGTCATGATCCTCGATGGCGGCTGGCCTGCCTGGCAGGCTGCGGGTCTGCCCGTGAGCGCCGAGGCAACGACGCCCGTCGCCCGCGTCTTCAGCGGCACGCCTCACTGGGAACAGGTCGTACTCATCGACGACGTTCCCGACGCGCCCCTGCTGGTCGACGGCCGCGCCCCGGAACGCTATCGCGGCGAGGTTGAGCCGATCGATCCCGTCGCCGGGCATATCCCCGGCGCGATCAATCGCCCCTACGCCGCCAACTGGAGCGACGGCCGCTGGCGCTCCGGCAAAGCCTTGCGGGAGGCGTTCGCCGAGCAGCTCGGCCCGGTCGCTCCCGGGGAGGCGGTGTTCTACTGCGGTTCCGGCGTGTCGGCCTGCGTCAATCTGGTGGCCATGGCTCGCGCCGGGTTGCCCGTCGGCCGGCTCTACGTCGGCTCATGGAGCGAGTGGAGCCGGCTGCGTGGGGCAGGCCAACCGTAGCTTTCAGACCATCATTTGCGGCCGCCTTTCAGCCGCGCCTGTAGCTCCTTCATCGCTTCCATCGCGCCGCTCGCGCCGAGGGCCGCCTGCTCCGGCCATGTGGTCGGGTCGGCCAGCCGGAAGCGCTTGCCGGCCGCGTCCAGAATGGCCCGCAGCCGTTCCACCGGCGCAGCAGCCAGATCGGCCAAATCCATGATGCCGTGGTCGATGAGCAACCCGGCGATTTTCGGCCCGATGCCCTCCACCAGCTCCAGGTCCTTCGGCCGCGCCTCGTGCTTGGCCAAAACTTCAACCGCCCTGGTGCGCGACGGGGCGCTCTCCACCGGGTCGGACACCAGGGCCACGGCCGCGCCGTAGACCAGCCCGGTTTCCTCGTCCTCGGTCACGCCGGAGAAGATCGTCACCGAGACCTCGTCCCGATCGCCGCCCGACTCCTCCATAAACAGCTCGACCGCGCCCTCGACGGCTTCCTCTTCCAGCAATGCCAGGTCCTCTTCCGACTCGACGGAGTCGGTCACCATGACCGCCACCTCGCCGCGCTCGTCGCCCACGACCTCAACCGTGCCCGCTTCTCCGGCCACGGCCATGACGACGGCGATGGTCCCCCGCGAATCGGTGTCTTCCAGAACCTGGGTATAGACGGCCGCGTCGGCCGTGCCCTCGTCGCCGGACAGGTCGGCGATGGCCTCGGCCAGAGCCGCGTCCTCCAGCTCGTCCAGCTCCTCCGGTGAATTGACCACCTCGCGCCGCACGACCACCCGCACCGGGATCGACTCCCCTTCGTCGACGGGCGTCAGCCAGGTCTCATCGTCGTCGAAATGCTCGTCGTCCAACTCCAGTTGCGGCCGGGCGGTGATGCCCAGCGCGTCGATATACCAGCCCGCGCGGCCAAACATCCCAAACACCTCATACCCGGCCGGAACCTCAAAGAGATAGTCGCGGTCGCCGGAATCGCCGCCGTACTTGGGCGACACCCGCTTGTTGGTGTGCAGCCGAAGCGAGTCGACGTACCAGCCCGAGCGGCCGCTGATGCCCACCAGAAACTCGTCCTCGTCCAGCGTGAAGACGTGATGCTCGACGTCCTTCTCGTCGCCCGCCCCGCCGATGGTCGACATGCCGCCACACGCCGAGCCGTCAATTCGCTCGTAGTCGATGTGGATCGCGTAAACCAGCCAACCGGCATGGATATGGACGGCCGTGATGCGCGCGTCCTCGGGAATGTCATAATGGTCAAACGGCGCGCCTCCGCTACCGCCCGCCGGTCCGATACGCATGATATCCATTGATCCACCTCCATGAAATAATTGGGTTGAATTAAAACCTGCCGACCCGCCACGATCTATTTTGGCTCATTTTCGGCCGCTTTACCAGTGGGCGAAGACAAAACGCGCCGAATCCGGCTCAGGTTGATCCCATCCCGGCCCGCACCGGGATGCGGCCTTCCCGCAGCGGGCGCAGATAGCGCAGGTGGAAGGATACCCACAGCCCGGTCATGACGACGGCCACGGCCGCGGTCACCCCCATGACGCCCTGAATCGGCAGCCCGGCCGTGTCCAGCAGATAGCCACCGACCAGCACGGAGATGGATTGCGTCAGCGTCAGGGCGGCGAACTCAAACGAGAAGACGCGGCCCCGATAACGATCGGGCACGATTGTCTGCAGCAGCGCGGACGTGAAGACCCACAGCGTGCCCGTGCCGATCGTGCGGACGGTCGTGGCCGCCAGCAGCGTGCCCAGCGCGTCGACCCGGGACAGCCAGGCCACCCCCGCGGCCAGGAAGACGAAGCCCAACCCCGTACCCAGCATCAGCCGCTTTGGCGCATCGCCCAACCAATGACGGATGACCAGCGGCCCGATGCCCGTGCCCAGCCCGCTAAAGACATAGATGAGACCCAGCGTGGCCGTGCCGGGGTCGGAGATGCCGAAGCGGGTCGCGCCGGTCAGAGGGAACAGATCGTTGGCGTAGGTGATCTCCAGCACATTGATCGCCCCCCAGACAAGCGAGCCACCGGCCTTGCCCAGGGCGATGCCCAGGATGAACGGCTCCTGCAACAAATAGCGGAAGCCGTCGAGGAAGGCGAACCGACGCGCCGGAGCCGGTTCGGCAAAGGCCGGAGCCAGCTCGGGCTGAGCCGGGGCCGATTCCATCAGGCCGGGTTCTCCTGCCGCGGTCGTCGCTCCACGAGGCATGACGATGCGGGCGATGATATAGGCCGAAAGCAGGAACGAGAGCGAATCGGCCACAAACGCCGTCTCCGCGCCGAAAAAGGCCGCCACCACGCCGCCGGTGAACGCCCCCAAGGCCAGCATCGTGCTCCAGGTCACGCTGTCGAGGGCGTTGGCCGCCACCAGTTCCTCTTGCCGGACAACGCTTGCCAGCGTGGCCCCGCGCGCGGGGGTGAACAGGGCGCTGAAGCTGAACTGGACGATGGTCAACAGATAGAAGAGCCACAGATCGCCCGGGTCGTGGATGAACAAAAAGCCCAGCACGGTGACGCCGCGCACCAGGTCAGAGAGGATCATGAGGTGCTTGCGGTCGAAGCGGTCGGCCAGCACCCCGGCGATGGGGCTGAACAGGAACAGCGGCAGGAAGCGCGAGATAAACAGATAGCTGAGGGCCACCCCGCTGTCGGTCAGCCGGGTGATGATCTCGGCCGCGGCGATGACGTTGAACCAGTCGCCAAATTGGGAGATGACGCTGCCCAGCCACAGATATCGAAAATTCCGGTTGTGGCGCAGCAAATCGAGGTATTCATTCATGCGGGATGGATTCTGACCCAAAGAGGTTGTCGAGGCAATAAAGTCGCTGCTTTGCTACCGGGCAAGGATTTGAGCTTCGGGGACTCACAATACGGGCAACGATTATGCACGGCGCCGGAGATGTCCGTATCAAGAACAGCCGTGACGCCGAAATTGAAAAGCAAACCGACCGCAGCAGCCGCCTACCGGTGCAGTCGGCTATTACGGCACGGGCTGCCCATTCCTGCAAGGAAATTCAATCGAATTGACCCTTGACCTGGAGTAAACTCCAGGTATTACAATTGATAATTGGAGGCGCAAGAATGAAGATAGCTATGGTCAGCAAACAATTGGGTATATCGGTCGATACGCTGCGCTACTATGAACGCATCGGCTTGTTGCCGGCTGTCAACCGCAGTGAAAGCGGCATCCGCGAATTCAGCGACCTTGATTGCCGGCGGGTTGAATTCATCAAATGCATGCGCAGCGCAGGGCTTCCCATTGAAGTACTCATCCGATACATGGAGTTAGTTCAGCAGGGCGACAGCACGGCCGAGGCCCGAAAGGACATCCTGAAACACCAACGGGCAGAGCTTGCCGCCCGAATGGAAGAACTGCAGAGGACTCTCGACCTGCTGGACCACAAGATCGAGGTTTATGAGCAGGCTCTATTGAAGAATGAGCAGTCATTCCTTCAGCTGCAAGATTGACAAACGTAACCGAACCCACCCGATAGAGTGGATTGAAAGAAGGATTGAAAGAAGATGGCTATGCAAAGGCGAATTTTGGGAAACAGCGGATTGGAAGTTTCGGCCCTGGGATTGGGCTGCATGCGAATGATCTTCGGCAACACGCCGACCGACAAACAGGTTTCGTAAATCATATTAAGGACAATCCCGATGAGTGCCACAACGAGAAGCAACCTGCGGACATGGCTGAACAGCGACCGCTTAAACCCGGACATTATCTCGGCCGCGCTCCTTCTTCTGGCCACAGTCGCGGCGTTGGCATGGGCCAACTCGCCCTGGGGCGACAGCTATGCTTCATTCTGGCACACTGAGTTCGCCCTGCGATTGGGCGGCGCCGAGCTGTCGATGAGCCTGCAACACTGGGTCAACGATGGCCTGATGGTGTTGTTCTTCTTCATCGTCGGGCTGGAGGTGAAGCGCGAACTCGTCCTGGGCGAACTCGCCGACCGGCGTCGGGCCATGGTGCCGATCGCGGCCGCCGTCATGGGCCTGATCGTGCCCGCTCTGATCTACATCCTAATTAACCGGGGCGGGGAGGCCGCTCCCGCCTGGGGCATGGTGATTTCCACCGACACTGCGTTCCTGCTCGGTGTCATTGCGCTGCTGGGCCGGGCCTGCCCCCTCCACCTGCGTGTCTTCCTGCTGGCGCTGGCCGTTGTCGACGACATCGGCGCCCTGGGCGTGATCGCCATCTTCTACACCGACGACCTGCAATTCGGGTTTCTGGCGCTGGCCATTTTGGGCGTGGCCCTCATGTATGGCCTGCGGTGGCTGAAAGGCTGGCAGGGTCCGGCCTATCTGGTGCTGGCGGTCGCGTCGTGGGTCATGCTCTACATGAGCGGCGTCCACGCCACGCTCCTCGGGGTGGTCATCGCGCTGATCACGCCGGCGTACCTGGTCCGGCGGGCCGATGTTGCCGAAGCCGCCCGGCGAACCCGCGCCTACCTGCAGAACCCGCAACCGGCATCGGCCAATGTGGCGCGGTTGTCGATCGAGCGTTCTGTGCCCGTGGGGGAACGGCTACAGCAGATGTGGCGGCCGTGGACCTATTACGTCATCGTCCCGCTGTTTGCCCTGGCCAACGCGGGCGTTGTGCTGAGCGCGACCTCGCTGGCGGCCGCCGCCACGTCCCCGGTCACCCACGGGGCGATCGCCGGGCTGGTGATCGGTAAACCGCTGGGCATCCTGCTGGGCTGCGCGTTGGCCGTAGGCCTGAAGCTGGGGGACCTCCCGCCGGGTCTGACCAAGTCGCATATAGTTGGCGGGGCCGTGTTGACCGGCATCGGCTTCACGATCTCGATGTTGATAGTCGATCTTTCCGTGTCCGACCAGGAACTCGCCAACCAGGCGCGTGTCGGCATTCTCGCCGCGTCGCTGCTGGCGGCGCTGGCGGGGTTCGCGGTGTTGTGGCTGGCGGAGCGCCGGTCGCCGAAGCCGAAAACGCATTCGTTACCGCTCCAGCCCGCGGTCGATGTGGCCCGCGACCACATCCGTGGGCCGGTGGATGCGCCGTTGACCCTGGTGGGGTTCGGTGATTTCGACGCGCCCTTCCGGGGCTGGGGGATACTCCCCGACCTGCGCGAACGCTTCGGCGACCGGCTTCGCTATGTCTATCGCCATTTCCCGAACGCCGAGCGCCTGAACGCCTATCTGGCGGCCGAAGCCGCGGAGGCGGCCGGGGCGCAGGGCCAGTTCTGGGAGATGCACGACCGGCTGTATGGGTACGGCGGGGTAACTGCGGTCGACCTCATCGACCACGCGAACGCCCTGGGACTGGACATGGGTCGCTTCGCGCAGGAATTGAGCTCCGGCCAGTACCGGCGACGGATTGAGCAGGATGTCGCTTCGGGACTGGCCAGCGGCGTCGACGATTCCCACACCTTCTTCGTGAACGGTCAGCGTCACACCGGGGCCCACGACGCCGAATCGCTGGCGGTCGCCCTGCTGGCAACCGCCGGCGACGGTTTGAGCTATTCCTCACAGGAGAGGGAACCGGCGCCGGTTCTCGCCCGGCCGAAAGCATGGAACCCGGATGAGGAGATGCCCCTTTTGCCGGAGGACCTTCCGGAGACGCCTGAGCGCGGCGACCATCCCCGGTTGAACGACTCACAACTGGCTCGATTTGAGGCTGTGGGCCAGCGCCGGCGGGTGGCCCGTGGCG
This sequence comes from Promineifilum sp., assembly GCA_018058545.1. GTDB lineage: Bacteria > Chloroflexota > Anaerolineae > Promineifilales > Promineifilaceae > Promineifilum. The sequence continues at coordinate 7,945 of JAGOZU010000082.1, forward strand.
ATACCCTGTATCAGCCCGGAGATGCTGGCTATGACCTCCACATTGTGGTTTCCGGGGCTGTGGCGGTCGTCGGCTACGTCGGCGGTTCCGGGCGGCGCGTGGTCCGGGTGCATGGCGCGCGGCGCTTTCTGGGGGCGCTCGATCTGTTCCGCGACCAGCCCGTCATCCGGACGGCCGTCGTCATCCGGCCTGGCGAGGTGGTGGTCGTTCCCGCCAGCCGGCTGCGTGCCCTGCTTGGCGGGGATGTTGAGTTGCGCGACCTGGTGACCCGCGCTTTCCTGATGCGAGAAGTCATCGGCCGGGAACTGGCGGCCGACCTGTGCATTTTCGCGTTCGCCGGCGACCCGCAAGCCCAACAGCTTCGGGAATGGGCGGGGAATCGGGGGCTAAGCACGAAGCTTGGTGACGCCAGCGCCGCAGGCACGCAGCAAGCGCTCGCGCAATTGGGGTTGTCCGTCGAGGACCTTCCTGTCGTGCTGACACCGGACGGCACGCTGCTGCGCGCGCCTGAAATTGCGGATGTCGAAAAGGTGTTGTTCGGTCAGTCCGATGCCGCCACGGAGCCTCCGGTATAGCCGGCAGCGTCTGTGGTCGCTTCGAAATGAATGGGCCAGGCCAGACTCAACACATAATTTGAAAGTCGAAGGAGACAGCCATGCCAGCCACCAATCAGACGAAGTTACCGGGCGAACGCCCATGGACCGCCGACGAACTCGAGCAGATCCAAAGCACCGGCGAGGTACACGTGTCGTCGCGGCGCGACGACGGCTCGTACACGAGAGGCCAGACCATATGGGCCGTGGTCGTTGGGGCCAGTGTGTTCGTCCGATCGACGGACGGACCTGACAAGCCCTGGTTCCGCGCCGCGAGGGCCCACGGGGCCAGCCGGTTCCGGTACTCGGGCGGGGAGGTGGCGGTCGCCTTCCACGACGCCCCGGACATCGACGAGAACGTTATCGAGCAGGCTTACCGCGCCAAGTATCACGGCAGTAGGCAGCGCAGCATCGACCGGGCCGGGTCGTCGCGGGCGACACTCGAACTCGTCCCGGTCTTCGCGAGAGATTAAGGAGACATGAAATGGAAATCAAACGAATTGGAACGACACCCTCGGCCGTTGGACCAGCCGAATGGTTCACCGGCGCGGTGCGGGTGGATTCGCTGTTCGATGCAGTAGAGCCGGGTCATGTGAGCGGCGCGAGCGTTACCTTTGAGCCGGGGGCCAGAACGGTCTGGCACACCCACCCGCTGGGCCAAACGCTGGTCATCACCGCGGGCTGCGGCTGGGTGCGGCGCTGGGATGGGCCGGTCGAGGAAGTGCATCCTGGGGATGTGGTGCGGTTTGCGCCGGGCGAAAAGCATTGGCACGGGGCGACGGCCACCACGGGGATGAGCCACCTCGCCATCCAGGAGGCCTTCGAGGGCCAGGTCGTGACGTGGCTGGAACATGTCAGCGAGGAGCAATACCAGAAAGGAGATAATCCAATGACCAACTGGATGAATGACGAACTGGACAAGATTGGGACGGCCGAAGAACTGGACATCGCGCCGATGCGGGCGGACGGCTCGCTGCTCAAAGCGGTGACGATCTGGGTCGTCCGAGTCGGCGATGATCTCTACGTCCGTTCCCACAAGGGGCGAGGCAGCGGCTGGTTTTCCGGCGTTTTGACGCGACACGAGGGACGCATCTCGGCCGGCGGCGTGGTGAAGGACGTGGTAATGGTGGAGGAATCCGATCCCGCCATCCAGGATCGGATCGACGCCGCTTACTGGAGCAAGTACCGAAGCTATCCGGCCGCCTATGTGGACTCGGTCGTGACGGATGGGGCGCGAGCCGCGACGATCAGGCTTGTGCCACGCTAACTATTGGTATTTCGGATCGCTCATCCATCATCCTAGGATGAGCGATCCAGAATAGTTCTGATTGGCCCTGTCGGCGCCGGGAAGCCAACCATCGTCCGCGTCCTCCCGACTATCTGACTCCACACTTCCAGTGCGTCCCGGCTAAATCTCGTCAAACAATCGCATCGGCATGGCGGCGATGCCCACCACCCCCGGCCCGGTGTGGACGCCCAGAACGGGGGAGATGCGCAACAGCTCCAGTTTCGCCACAGGCAGCCCCGCTTCGGCCAGTTGGGTCAGTTGGCTGGCCTTTTCCTCGAAGCGGCCGTGGATGACCGACACCCACAGCGGCTCCTTGTCGCCGAAGACCGAGGCCAGATGGGCGATGATATCGCTAAGGGCGCGGTTGATCGTCCGGCTGCGGCCGACCGTGTTATATCGGCCGTCGGCCTTGGAGACGTTGATGATCGGCCTGATGTTGAGCACCGAACCGGCCAGCGCCTGCACCCGACCGATGCGGCCGCCGCGGGCCAGGTATTCCAGCGTGTCGAGGGTGAAGATCACTTCGGTGGAGGTGCGCACGCGATCCAGCAAGGCCAGGATGTCGGCCGTGGGCAGCCCGGCATCAATGGCGCGAGCGGCGGCGAGAACCTGATAGCGCAAGCCGCCGGACAGCGTCAGACTATCGACGACGTGGATGGATCCCTCGCCCACCTGGGCTGCCCCGACGCGGGCGGTGTTGGCCGTCCCGCTCAGCCCGGAGGAGATGTGGATGGAAAGGGTCTCCTGCCCGGCATCATAATTAGGGCGGTAGAGCGTGGCGAAATCCTCCGGCGACGGCTGACCGGTGGTCGGCACATTGGGTCGCATGGCCTCCAGGCGATCATAAAACGCGTCGGGGCTAATCTCCCCGGCCCGCTTTTCGCCTTCGGGGAACTGGATGTAGAGCGGCACGACAGATAAGTCATGGGCAAGGATATCTTCGGCGGTCAAGTCGGCCGCGGAATCGGTAACAATCTTCATGGTTGGCTCCCAAAAACAAAAGTGACTGCCGGCTAATGATAGCAACAATCTGCCCGGAGGCCATGATCCACATCCCCTTGACAATATTAACTTTGATGCTAAACTATTTGATATCAAACTAATTTGCAGATGGGCGGCAAATGCCACCCTGAGGAGACAGACATGCAACTCCACGGCTTACATCACGTGACGGCCGTCACCGGCGACGCCCCGGCCAATCTGGCGTTTTATACCCGCGTGCTGGGCCTGCGCCTGGTGAAGAAATCGGTCAACCAGGACGACGTGTCGGCCTATCACCTGTTCTACGCCGACAAGCTGGGCAGCCCCGGCACCGACATGACCTTCTTCGACTGGCCGCAGACCGGGCCGGACAACCGCGGCACCGACAGCATCGTCAACACCATGTTCCGCGTCAACGGCCGCGAGGCGCTGGACTTCTGGACCGACCGGCTGACGGCCGAGGGCTTGCGCGTGGGGTCGATCGAATCGTTCCGCGGCCGCGACCGGCTGCGCTTTGAGGACCCCGAAGGCCAGCGGCTGATCCTGGTCGACGACGGCGGCGCGCCCTTCGAGGGCGAGGTCTGGCAGCGCCCGGACATCCCCGAGGCGTTCGCCATTCGTGGCTTCCACGGCGTGACCCTGAGCGTGCCCGCGCTGGACCAGGTCGGCATGATCCTGACCCGCATCCTGAACTTTACCGAGGCCGAGCGCCTGCCGAATCCCGACAACGCGGCTGAGGAGATGGTCATCTACGAGATGGACGGCGGCGGGCCGGGCAAGGAAGTCCACGTGCTGGTGCAGCCCGGTGAAAAGCGAGCCTGGCTGGGGCGTGGCGGCGTCCACCATGTCGCCTTCCGGCTGACCGATGCGGCCGAACATCGCCAGTGGACGGCCCAACTTAATCGCGCGGGTTTGCCCAACTCGGGTCTGGTGGACCGGTTCTACTTCAAGTCGCTTTATTTTCGCATCTCCAACGGCATCCTGTTCGAGCTGGCGACCGACGACCCCGGCTTCGCCGCCGACGAGGATCCCGAGCATCTGGGCGAGAAGCTGGCCCTGCCGCCGTTTCTGGAGCCGCGACGGGCGGCGATCGAGGCCGGTCTGAAACCGCTTGTCGCCCCGGCGCATGCTTAGTGTATAATAACGGCGGAAGCCGCGAGGAACATAAGGAAGACTGGGGGCGTCATGGGACAACCATGCGCCCCCGGTCTTCTTTCTTGATGGCGGACCAATGTAAAAAGATCCCCCGACGGGTTGCGACCGGCGCGGGGCTGAGGCACAATTGTTGTAACGTTACAACAAGATTATGGCCGAAGATCGCAATTCCCTCCACCAGTTTCTGTTGCAGCACTACACCCTCGACGGGCTTAGAACCTTGTGCTTCAACCTGTTCATCGATTACGACAACCTGTCCGGCGACACCAAACTGGCCAAGGCGCGCGAACTGATCCTGCACATGGAGCGAACCGGGCGGCTGGCCGATCTGGAGGCCGTGCTGGTGCGCGAGCAACCGCGAGCCTACCAGCGCGAGTTCCAAAAATCCCCGCCCATCCCGCGCATCCCCGTGCCCCGCAACCGCGACAAGAACCAGGTGTTCATCAGCCACGCCCACGAGGACGATACCTTCGCCCATCGCCTGTCGACCGACCTGCGGCGGTCGGGCTTCGCCGTGTGGATGGCGCCCGACAGTATCATGGCTGGAGAGACGTGGGTGGAGGCCATCAATCGCGGCCTGGAGGAGAGCGGGACCTACCTGCTGGTGCAGACTCCGGCCGCGGCCGCCTCGCCCTGGGTGGTGACCGAGACCAACGTGGCCATCAGCATGGAACACCAGCGAGCGATGCGCTTCATCCCCCTCGACGTGGCCCCCAGCCGCCCGCCGCCGTTGTGGACGGCCTACCAGAGCGTGCCCTTCCACGACTACGGCCGCGGGCTGGACCACTTGCTGGCCCGTTTGCAAGGCAAGCCACCCCGCCCCTGGTCCGGCAACGGGTCAAACGCCGCCGCCGGCAAGGGCGCCGACCGGGCCATGAAGCTGTTCTCCGACCGGCGACTTCACGAGCGGTCGCGAATCGAGATGGTTCGCGTGCCCGCGGGCGAGTTTATATATGGCGCGCGTCGACCCAGCGCCGAGCATGAAGCGGCCGAGAAGTCGGTCAACCTCAACGAGTTCTGGATCGGCCGCGGTCCGGTGACCAACGCCCAGTTCGCCCGTTTTGTCGAGGCTACCCACTATCGCACGACGGCCGAGGAAGAGGGCTATTCGCGGGTGTGGGCGTCCGATCGCGCCGGCGGCCGCTGGCTCGACGTGGAAGGGGCCTACTGGCGACGGCCGGAGGGGTCGCGCAGTTCCATCGACAACCGGCTGCATCATCCCGTCGTCTGCGTCAGCTGGCTGGACGCCCAGGCGTTTTGCGAATGGGCCGGGCTACGGCTGCCGGCCGAGAAGGAGTGGGAGAAAGCCGCTCGCGGAACCGACGGCCGTCTCTATCCGTGGGGCAACGAAGCGCCGTCGCCGAGCCGGGCCAACTTCGCCATGCGCCACGGCACGACCACCCCGGCCGGGCAGTTCTCACCGTCAGGCGACAGCCCCTTCGGCGCGGGCGACATGGCCGGCAATGTGTGGGAGTGGACGGCTTCGTGGTTTGACGGACGCGGCGGCGCGGCGCGGACGCGAGTAGCCCGCGGCGGCGGCTGGCCCAGCGAGGCCGGCAACCTGCGCGTCACATACCGCATCGACGTGGAGCCGCTGTTTCGCTTCAACACCCTGGGCTTCCGGGCTTCGGCCCACCTCGGTGATCCCGGCTTCTAGGCCTGGGCAACGGGCCGATCTGCAACGAGCAAGCGATTGCTCCGGCTGCTCCATATGGAGATCGCCGTTTACTCTCCATCCAGCGCCGCCTCAACCCGGTTGCGCAGCTGTCGCGGCGGGAAGCTGGAATGGGGCAGGCGCAGCAGGGGCAGCCGGGCGGCCGCGAATACCTCGTTTTTATATCGGTCGCTCTCCTGGGCATAGGGCGACTGGTGGCTGCGGTCGTCCAGTTCGATGGCCAGCAGCGGCTTTAGCGTCCCCGGCTCGCATAGCAGAAAATCGACATGGCGGCACGACAAACGGCCGAGATGCTCCTTGCGGTTGGGAGGCTCATTGATCAGCCACAGGATGTCCCATAGCCGCACCTTGGCCATGACCTGATAGTCGCTGCGCAGAGCCTGGAGCAGGGAGTGATAGAGCTTTTCCTCGTTGCGGGTCAGTAGTGACGCCTTGCGGCCGAATTGTGCTGTCTCGCCCGTGTGAATGTCCAATTGCGGCGGCAACGGCGGCGGGAGTGTGACCGGTGGCGTCGCCGGGGTAACCTGCCCGGGTTCGCCGCTCGTCGCCGGCGTTTCCATCGACTCCATCTTCTCGTCGTCGTAGCGCGGCTCTTGCCCCAGCAACCGGCCGAGCCATTGCCAAAATCGCAGCAATAGTTGGCGCATCATGACCTCCTGAGATTGTAAATCGGCCGGCCTAACGATCCGTTACCCGGCGCCTCGAATTGCGGCAGAAAGGCGACCAGCGCGGCCAATCTCGTCGGCAGGTGGGTTTGATCGGTCATGATGGGTCTCCGATTAGACGGCTACAGCTCCGCCGTCGCTTCTCCCTCGCCGCCGCCGCGCCGCAGACGCGCCCGCAGGCCGCCCCAATCCACCCGCCGCCCGGCCAGGTTCTCATACGCCCGCAGGAAGACATAGCTCTGCGTGCCGATGAGCCACAGCATGGTCAGGGTGATCACGACCGACAGCAGGTCGATGAGCCGCGGCAGGTTGACTCGCAACCTCGCCAGCTGGGACAGGGTCACGTTGACGCGCGTCCTAGTGGTGTCGAGCGTCGTCAGCACCGAATCCAGATCGGTGATGATGCTGCCCGTGCGCGAGGTGATGACCGACACCGGCCGGGCGATCTTTCGCTCCTTGACGTCGCGAACGGCCGCCTGCATCTCGTCCACGCGGGTGCGCACGGCCGCCAGTCGGCCGCCCACGATACCCAACTCGTTCGACAGCGTCGGCACCTCCACGAACGGCAGCCGGTTGGCCGCCTCCAGCGCGTCATTGATGCCGATGACCGTATCGGCCACGGCCGTCACCGTCTCCTGGGCCGCCAGCACGCGCGGGAAGAGGGTCTCGCCCATCGTCCGCTCCAGCAGCCAGAAGGCCAGATTCGTCTCGACGATGCGCTCGCCCATGGCCCGCGTGGCCCCGTCAATGGTGTTGACCGCTCCCAGCGCGGTGCTCAGGGTGCGGTCGGCCATCGCCATGCCTCGTTCGGCGGCCGTCAGCGCGCGCTCCGTCCCCGCCGTCACCCGCACCAGCGAGTCGGTCACCCGGGTGTTATAGGCCCACGACGCCCAAATGAAGATGGCGCACAGGATGACCCCCAGCACGGCGATCTGCATAACCAAAACAGTCGCAATTTTTCTTGAAGTAGACATAACTATTCGAAAGCTCCTCACGGATATAATCAATCATTGGCATTATACCCTATCTGCCTCCCCCAGGAGCGGGATAACCGGCACGGCGCAACCTGTCAACTGTGGCACAGTCTGTCAGCTGTGGCGCAACCTGTCAACCGTGGCGCAACCTGTCAACCGTGGCGCAACCTGTCAACCGTGGCGCAACCTGTCTACTGTGACACAGTCTGTCAGCTGTGGCGCAACCTGTCAACTGTGGCACAGTCTGTCAGCTGTGGCGCAACCTGTCAGATATCGTGTTAAAAGTCAACTCAAATCACACAGGTTGCATGTTGATGGTGTGATTAGGATCGAAAGGCAGGCGCGTTTTCAACACACCGTAAGCCAAGTGGAGTAGC
>JAGOZU010000155.1 GCA_018058545.1 Promineifilum sp.
GATCTGGCCGGTTTGAATCTCGACCCACACGTTACCCGGGTGCGGATCGGCGTGGAAGAAGCCGTCGAATAACAATTGCTGGAGCAGCGCCCGGAAGAAGTTGAGCGCCAACTCTTCGCGGTCAATGCCGGCTGCGTCGATGGCGGCCACGTCTGTTATTTTTACCCCCGCCACGCGCTCCTGCGTCAGGACGCTCGTCGTGCTCCAGTCGTCATAAACCATGGGGATGTGGATATTGGGCAGCTTTTGCATCTTGTGACGCAACAGGCGAGCGTGATAGGCCTCGTTGGTGTAATCCAGTTCGATCAGGATGTTCTGGGAGAATTCGTGGAACAAAGCGCTGAGACCAAACCGGCGAAGCCAGCTCAGACGTCGCTCGGTCGTGTCAATAACGTCTTGCATGACGTTGAGATCGCCCTTCACTGTGACTCCGATATTGGGCCGTCGTACCTTGACGATGACCTCTTCGCCACCGGGGAGCGTGGCCGCATGGACTTGTCCCGTGGAAGCGGCCGCCAGGGGTCGCGGATCGAATGAAGCGAAAGTTTGGTCAGGTGGCCTTCCCAGTTCACGCCGGATGATTTGCTCGACTTCGGTATAGGCGAATGGCTTCACGTCGTCTTGCAGCTTTTCCAGTTCAGCTTGCCAGGCGGCCGGCAGCATCTCCACCCGACCGGCGGCCATTTGCCCGAACTTGACGAATGTCGGGCCAAGGTCCTGCAACATCAGTCGCAGTTTGACGGCCGGATTGTCTTCCATCAGGCGCGGCCGATCCCGATATAGCACCTCTTGCATGGCGCGTCGGAAGCCGCGAAACGGCGAGAGGCCAACCAATGTGTCGATAGCATAACTCTGGATGATATTGACCATTTGCTGGGTACGCAGATTCTCGACCAGCCGATTGCGTTGCCCCGTCGGCAGCATGCCCAGCCATCGCCAGTAGAAAGCGGACTTGCTCGTATCATGCAGTCGCGGGCCATCGAAGCCAAAGAGAGCCTCCAGGCCAAGCACGATGATGCCCATCAGCATCGCGCCCAGTATGGCCGACAGCACCCTTGTACCGCCGACTTGCCACACAGTGGGCGCGAGGTAGGACAGGAGCAAGAAGATGAACGTATCAATCACGAGGGCCACGAGGCCCATTGACCAGATATAGAGCCGGCCGGTCAGGAAAAGGATGATGGGTCGGACAAAGGTGTGCAATGTGCCGAAGATCAAGCCGATCATGACGTAGGCGCTGATCGTCGTGAACGGCTCGCCTAAATAGGGATAGGGATCGAGCCGTAACCCCGGCACGACGTTCATCACAATCGCCGCGGCCGTCGTGTAGATCGCCATTCGAATGAGAAAGTAGACCATTGGTTGCCTCAAGGCAGATATTCTACCTCGTCAACAACCGCAAGAACGACTTTCCCTCATTCCATTATCGCAATCACTCTCGCGCTATTGCATTTTTACAAATTAATCAAGGGTACGGTAGGGGTCAGGCAACCGGGCAACTATCTGCATGGAAGCGTGCTGCCCCCCTTCCCGGTTGCCTGACCCTTCTACGAAGAGAAGAGGGCGAGGCAGCGGCGAATGAGAGTGGTTCTGCAAAACGGTGATGATTTCGCCGCTGCCTCGCCCCTACCCCTATACCGCATTAATTTGTTTACCTGCATCAGCAGCGCACCATCCCGATCAGGTCAGGACATCGGAATCATCGCTCCGGCCTACAGCGCAGGGTCAGCCCCGTGACGGCAATGCCTGGCGTGAAAGACACATTCGACGCGGCTGCAGCGCCACGCCTTGCGCAGCGCCGCCTTGTCGGACGGCATTTCAGCCATATCCAGTCCCATCCAGTGCTTCGCCAGCCGAAGCGCCTGCTCGTCGCGCTCGTCGGGGCTGTTTTCCAGCTTGTCCGAGAGATACTCATGCAAGGACCACAGCGTACTGTAGCAGCCGCTGGTGATCATCCTGACGGCGTTTTCCTTCCTGAATCCCAGGCGCTCGGTGAATTGCAGCGTCCTCATGGGCATTTCCTCGGGATGGATCTCTATCGGATTGACATGGAGCGGCAGCTTCTCATCGATGATCTTTTCGTATTGGTCCTTAATCCCTGCCAGACGCCCGGCGATATCCTTATCCTTGCGGGCGGGCAGCACGGCCGAGACTTGCGCTTCGACGGCCGCCTTCAGCGTCACTTTTTGCTCCTCGCTCAATTGCAGCGACGGGGAGTCCGGCACCTTGGCCAGTATCTCCTCCAGCGCCGTCGCCAGGCTGATGATCGTGCGGCTGGTATCCTCGGCCAGTTGCGCCGTCTTGTTGACAAAGCGAACGTGAGCGGCGTCGGAATCGAGCACGGCCGCGTTCTTGATCTCCAGCGTCCGTTGAACCGTCTCGACCGACGACGGGATCATCTCCGTCACCAGCTCGCCCGGATCGGGCGGTGGGTGCAGGAAAACCGTGTAAAGGTCCAGCTGAACATCCCGATTGCCGGCGTTGTTCTCGTCGATCCAGTCCTTGATGGCGTCGATGGCGCTGTTGGTCGGCATGTTGTCGATAGCCCCACCGTCGACATAGTGGTCGCCGGTTCGGGGGAAAAGCCGCGCCAGTTCCTCGGACTCCTGCCACGTCCGCAGCAGTTCGTCCGAGACGGATACTTTCGGTTCCGTGCCATCTCCGTCCGGGTGCTGCAGCGCGGATCGAACGGCTTCGTCATTGAGCCAACTTGCCAGCAACCCGGAAAACAGCACGTTGGCGGTGTCCTCGGCCTCCGTCAGGTCGTATATCTTGTCGATCGGCATGGGGGAAAAAACGCCGGGGAAGCGACCGGAAGCCAGCGCGGCGTTGATCGCGTTGGGATTGCCGATGGTTTGCAACCGGGCATTGCCCAGCGCAGGAAGGAAGCCCTCCTTATTGTCGAAACGGTACCAATGCTTCTTCAGGAAGGCCGCGAACTGCTCGGCCGAATTGTAGGATGAGACTTCGAGGCGGCCGGTGCGAAAGTTGGTGCGCGTCATCCTGACTTCAACGCCGGACTCACGGTAGTCACGCAACGTCCGGTCGGGCGGGATGAGCGGCACCGGCTTGATCTCCGGCAGGACAGCGGCGGGATCGTCCAGATGCTCCCGGCGCAACGGCACGATCGATTGAGTGAAGAATTGGCGCAGATTGTCGGCCTTGTCATCCGGCACAAGAGCATGTTCCATGCCGAATCGATTGAGGTAAGTGCGCACGGCCGCGTCAAAGGGGTTGAGCTTGTCGTCGCGCCAGCGCTTCCAAGTCTCCAGCACGCCCTGGCCGCCGGCCAGCCGTTCCGGCAACTCGTTGATGATCCTGGAAATATCGGCCAGCACCGCCAGGTCGGGAACCAGATCGTTGTTGGGATCGGTATACCACCAGATAAGGCGCACGATGCTGGGCAGACCGATGTCCAGTCCCAGCAAGTCATCCTTCAGCAGGCCGATGGGGCCGGTGGCGCTGTCGTCGATGATGTTCATTCGCGGCAGGTCCCACCACGCATGCAGCGAAGCCCATACGTAGGGATCCATCGCCTCGATGGTTTTCATCGGATCGGCCAGAGTTTCAGCGGGCAGGTGCCGTTTGAGCCACTGGTATTCGGCGTAGACGATGCTGTTGATCGCCCCGATGGACGAGCCGGTGATGACGTCGAACTCCAGCCCGCACAGGTGAAAGGCATGGATGACGCCCGCCTCAAACAGCCCTTTGGCCCCCCCACCGGTCATGACAAATCCGCGCTTGGTCGACTTTGCTTCGGTGCTCTTCATCAGATCGCTCCAATTGAGAATAACGGTGTCGAGCCAACTGAATGGCCTATATTAAGTTGAAAAGGACAGAATTAGGATAGCCGATCGCGGATCGAAATGTCAATATTTAAAATCCGGCTCTCTCGCGCATCACCTCCACCTCCGGTCGTCGGCCCGTCATGACCTCGAACGCCTCGGCCGCCTGCCGCACCAGCATGCCCAGCCCGTCGGCCGCGCGCAAACCGGCATCGCGAGCCTGCGTCATCAACCGCGTCGGCGAGGGGTTATAGACGAGATCGTAGACGAACGATCCGGCCGGAAACGGCGCGCCGTCGGGCCAGGGCGAGTGCGCGGCCCACTCCCCGGACCGGGAATCGGCCATCCCCAGCGGCGTGGTGTTGATGAGGATCGGCGCGTCCAGATGGGCCGCCGTCGTCACGACTTCATCGAGGGCGACGGCCGCCACCGTCGCGGCCTCGGGGAACGCCCGACTCATCTCCGTCGCCACCTTCTCGGCCTGCTCCGGCCGCCGCGCCGCTATCGTGATGCGGCAACCCCGCCGCAGCAAGGCATAGGCCACCGCCCGCGCCGATCCGCCCGCCCCCAGGATCAGGCAATCGCGGCCGTAGAGTGCCAGGCGATAGCTCTCCAAATCGGCCAGGAAGCCCGACCAGTCCGTGTTGAACCCGGTCAACCGCCCGTCACCGACGACGATCGTGTTGACCGCGCCGATGATCTGCGCCGCGGGATAGACGGCGTCCAGATGGGGCAGCACGGCCTCCTTGTACGGGACGGTCACATTGACGCCGCGGATACCCAGCGCCGGCAGCCCACGCAGCGCGTCGGCCAAACGCTCCGGCGCCACGGGCATGGGCACATAGACCAGGTTAAGGCCCAGCGCAGCCGCGGCCGCGTTGTGCATGGCCGGGCTGTAGCTATGGCCGACCGGCCAGCCGATGAGACCGATTACGATTGTTTCGCCGTCAATATTCAATGTGGTTCCCCGCTCCGCTCATATCAGACTGTACCCATTCGAACGGATTAGCCCCTGTTTATAACGCAAGGACGATCGGATGCCAACACGCTTCCGCCCCGTAACTGTTCACGTTAACAGAAAAGAATCTCATGGAGAGGCAGCCATAGGTTGAACGAGCAGCGCCAGGAATTCATAAAAGGGATTCAGGTTCCGCGCTTGCCAGGTACCGAACAGGCTGGCCAGA
>JAGOZU010000021.1 GCA_018058545.1 Promineifilum sp.
GATCTGGATACTTGGCTGGCTCATTACAACACCGAGCGACCACATCGTGGCTACCGCAACATGGGTCGCCGGCCGATTGATACCGTCAATCTGTTTCAAGAAACTGTTAAGAAAGAAGGTTAGTTGTACAAATAACGCAGTTCAAGTGGGAACCGAATTATGAGCTTTCTGTAAGCGTGAGCAGATTCCAAGGTTTGTAAATTCCCTTTTTTACCATTGACTTTGGCGTTCATAATTTTGAAAAAATGGGTTCCCAACTTGCGAAGTAAATAAGACCTATCATCGGATAGCTTACTTCCAATTCTAAATAGTATCTGCCGACTTCCGGGCCAACGAGGTTAAACTTGATTCGACGATTTTCTTCGCGCTGTTCATTGCTGGCAGGAAACCCGGAAGCCTTGGCCATAAACACTTTTGAATCTGTTCGGCTTGGTTTCCAATATTCAGGGAAAGTTACTCTCAGCCTCAAATGCTTCGTGGGTCTGTTGATATGCCAAGCAAAATAATCATTATAACCAGCAATATCATCGAATACCCTGGTGTCCTTCAATTCATGACGAGTATGAACGAACGAGTAGAAGGGTTCACGGATTTTCTCCGCGAGAATATAGCCTGCTTCATTCTTCGGGTGAAGCGTCGGAGAAAAACTAAGTTGAACCGATTGCACGTTAGATTCCGTCTTTTCTTGATCAACACTTACTACACGGCCTGGTGTGGTTGAATGAACTTGTAGTAAATCAAGATCCCACTTGCCGTCCTTTGGTGTCGGTATATTCAAACTTGCATCAAGATGTCCTATATCCGATTCGGCAATCAATTCGACTGTTCGTTTAAAAGTAGCTGTGCCGTCATTGTTAATTTCGCATTCACACAACATTGACTTGTAGCCAACGCCATATCGTTTTGATGAATGTTGAAATAATAAATCTTCTAACTCTTCTTCAGAGATTGATTTTTTAGAGAACTTGGGACTATCGGTCTTAGCTTTGGATTTATAATCACTTGTCTTCGGTCCTATTTCAGGAGGGTAAAACTTAACTTTTCTTCCTTGAATAGCCGCAACAACGAGAGTGAATACCACGATTACCAAGATAGCAATAAGAATAATTGTTAAGAGCGGATTCTCAGAGAGAAACTTAAACACTGCTTCCATATTATCTAACTATAAGAACTATCGATTTTTTAAGTCTTTTGGTTTTCTTGCACGATTGAAATGAATCCATTCACACAAAAGGCGGCGTTCTTTTGAAACAGCCGCCCTTTTGAAACTGCTAAGGATTGAGGCTAATGCCTATTATTATGGTTTAGCCTGCTCCTATAGCGCCATTTCCTAAAGTTGATACCAAAACGGAAAATGCAAAGATTACATTAACCGATGCGATGGATAAATACCATATCCATTTTGGCATAGATCACCCCCCAATTACGCCATTTCCACGACAATTCATGTGTTTATCCTCCACCTTGCTGTCGTTCAAATTTAATTGATAAATCATCTTTCAGAGTTCAACTTTAATAAGCCTACTTGTGCACGCACAAGTAGGCTTAAGTCTTGGAAATTTGAACGAACCTATCAGAGCCTGCATGTTGTCAGGAACTCCGTTGTATTTAATTGCTAATCTTCTGAGCTTGTTCAGGACTACGCTACACCTGGGTGGATGGAACTGACACCCGCGCGTAAAAAGCAATTATACAACTTTATCCGTAGGAATCGACAATAGTAATAAATACTCAACTTTTATCTAATACTCATCTTGCATTTTACTTTCTCAGGGTGATCAGCGCAAATATTACGTGAAAATGGTTAACGTCGCTCATTTGGCGAAATAGCGTTTCAAGAATGGGATGAAGCGTAATTGAAGAGAGTATCAATCCTGTCGTGCTGTCGTCGACCCTCAAGCTAGACAGCTTGTTGAGCGGCGGCTATGGCGTCTCCTCCATTGATTGAGGTGATGGCAGAGTCGGCGGGGGCGGTAGTGATCCCGGTGTCTACGTCGGCCCCGCTTCCGGTGTTTCAGTGGGCGCTCCCTCTGTCACAGATGGAACAGTCGGCATCGGCGGCATAGTAGGCGGCCCATCCGTCGGCTGCACCTCCGGCGTCGAAACCATATCAACCACAAGGGGCGCGAAGGCCATGTACTTCGGATCCCCCAGTGACACGGTCGGCGGCAGGGGTGACGGCATCGGCGGCATAGTAGGCGACCCATCCGTTGCCGAAAACAGTTGTGTTGGTGGTGGTTCCGTCGCCACCCCGTTTGAAACAGGCCCCGATGAGGCCGTCCCCGCTTCAAGGACAAGCAGCCCGGCGGCAAGCCATAGCGCTAACGCGCAGCCAATCACAATAATTCTGTATGACATGTTCCCGGTCTCCTATGGCCCTCCTTCGAATAGGCCACATGATCGAACATAAACCCGACGGCCGGTAATGTTCGACGGCACGATAAACAACCGCTTCCCTCTGCCTACATATTACCCCCCCCCGCGTCCCTGTCAATCCCTATTCGCTGCACTTCATTTGAAACCCACTATAATAGGCAGGATATCCGCCAAGCCGGTGGTTGACAACATCCATTTCAGGATCGACGATATGCTGAACGATATTCTAACCTTCCTTCAAGGCCTGCCGCAGCGACTGCTGGCCATTGATTTCCTGCTCCAGGCGGGCATCTTCCTGCTGGCCTTGCTGGTCGCCTGGTTCCTGCGCCGGGTCATCCGCAAGCAGGTGGACAAGCTCCAGGAACGGCTGAAGCAAAAGGGCATCGTCATGGAGCAGTTCCCCTGGACGGTCGACCTGCTGGTGGCCCTCGGCGCGGCCGCCTTTCCGCTGGCCGTCTTTCTGCTCGGCACCGGAGCCGCCGGCGCGTTGCGAGCCTCCAATCGGCCCGCCGATTTTCTCCAGTGGGCCATTCCCGTCTTCGGCCTGTGGGCGTTATATCGCTTTGCCGGCACGCTGATGGACCTCAACATGAGGCCGGAGCGGGCGCGGGTGTGGCATCGGCAAATCCTGCGGCCGCTGATCTTCCTGCTCATCTTCCTGCAAGTCACCGGCCTGCTCGACGACGTGCTGAATCTCCGCCTCAGCACCAGCCGCGACGCCCTGCTGACATTGCAATCGGTCTTGCTGGGCGTCATCGTCCTGGCGTTCTTCCTGTTCGTCAACCGCGTAGCACGCCGCCTGTTGGGCGAGACGCTGCTGCCGCGCGCGGGCGTGGAACCGGCGGTCAATCAGGTCATCACCACCTTCACCGGCTACGCCATCGTCGTGGCCGGGTTCATGCTCTCCCTGTCGGTCATGGGCGTCAATCTCACCGCCCTGACGGTCATCATCGGCGGTCTGTCGGTCGGCCTCGGCTTTGGCCTCCAGGAGTTGATCAACAACTTCGTCAGCGGCTTCATCCTGCTGACGGAGCGCAGCCTGGCCCCCGGCGACGTGATCGAGGTGGACGGGAACGTCGGCACGGTGCAGAAGATTGGCTTGCGGACGATGCAAATCACAACGCCCGACGACGTCGAATTGATCATCCCTAACGGCCACTTGCTGGGCAGCACGGTGACGAGCTTCACCCACAACTCGCCGGAGATGCGTATCCACATCGGCGTCTCGGCCGGCGCGGAGACCAACCCGCGAGACGTCCAGGCTACCCTGCTGGAAGCCGCCAAACATCCCGAGGTGTTGGAAAAGCCCGGCCCGGTGGCCCTTCTGGCTGAACTGGAGGGGCAAACGATCCGCTACGATCTGGAGTTCTGGATCGCCCGTCCCATGCGCGGGCCTTACATCAGCAGCGACGTGCGACTGCGTATCTGGGAGTTATTCTCCGAGCGCGGGATAGAGATGGATGTGCCCCAGGATATCCTGGTGCTTCGGCCGGAGGACTAACACAGGCCTTCCCCCGCTCAGCGTGATACTCTGCCACCAGGCTGATCGACAGGCCGCGATCAGCCTCCATCTCCCCAAGCCGTCACTGCGTCGAGGGCCGCCTTGTCCTCGACCGAAAGGGTCACATCCGCCCCCTTGATCGTGTCCTCCAGTTGGGCGATGGAGGTCGCGCCGATGATGGCCGACGTGACCGCCGGATTAGCCAGCACCCAGGCGATGGCCGTCTGGGCGATCGTAGCCCCATAGGCGCTGCCCGTCTCCTCCAGCTTGTCCACAGCCGCGAAGCCGCGCTCATTCATGTAACGCTGCTGCACCGTTCCGGCCCGCTTCGATTCCGGCAAGGAGCCGTCACGCCGGTATTTGCCCGTCAGGAAGCCGGCCCCCAGCGGGCTGTAAGGGATCACGCCGACGCCTTGATCCAGACAAAGCGGCTGCAACTCCCGCTCAAATTCAGCCCGATGGACGTAGCTGTAATGGGGTTGCAGACTGTCGTAGCGAGCCAGCTTGTGGATATCGCTGATCCAGAGCGACTTGGCCAGCAGCCAGGCGGGATAGTTGGAGCAGCCGACGTAGCGCACCTTGCCGGAACGCACGAGATCATCCATCGCCCTCAGCGTCTCATCCAGCGGCGTCTCATGATCCGGGGAATGGGTCTGATAGAGATCGATGTAGTCCGTTCGCAGGCGGCGGAGGCTGGCCTCGACGGCGTTCATGATGTGGTAGCGCGAGAGACCTTTATCGTTCGGGCCTTCGCCCATCTTGCCGCGCACCTTGGTGGCGATGACCACCTCATCGCGCCGGACGGCGCCGCTCGCCAACCAGTTGCCTATGTACGTCTCGGAGATACCGCCCGAACTGCCCTCAATCCAGCGCGTGTAGACGTCGGCCGTATCGAAAAAGTTGATACCCAACTCGACGGCACGGCTCATGACGGCATGGGCCGTCGGCTCGTCGGTCGACCAGCCGAACTGCATTGTCCCCATGCAGATACTGCTTACCTTCAGGCCGGTGCGGCCCAGACGACGATATTCCATGATGCCTCCCTAATTCCCGCCGGCGCGAATCTCTTCCCGCCGCTCCAGTTCTTCCTTGGAGTGGCCTTCAAAGGGCTTGTCGGGGTTGAAATAGTTGTAGGCGGCGCGGGAGATCTCCCACATGAAGGGGAAGCTGTACTCCGAGGAGAGCCAGTCACTCTCCGGCTGGGCCAGCAAGATGTAGATCACGAAGTCGCCGCCAGGTGAATAGACGATTCCGGCATCGCCGTGCTCGTTGAAACTCCAGCCATGCTTGTGGGAAACGGGGGTGCCGTCGGGCACGCCAAAGCGGATCAGATTGCCCTCGACATTCAGGATCATCAGATCGACGATGGCCTGGCATTCTTCCTGGGTAAGCTCGCCCGGATAGATAGCCAGCAATCCGCCCTCCCCCTTGGCGCAATAGTAGAGATTGGCCAGCAGCCCGCCGATGTCCTCGGCCGTCGTCTGCATGGTTGTGTCGGGCCGTGTATCGATGGAAGGGTTCTCGTTGGCCGGGGTCGAATAGGTGCTGGGGCGGTTGGCAACGATGGGCGCGTCATACGGGATGGCCATGAAGCTGTTGACCATGCCCATCTCGCGCATCCCGTTGGTCAATTGCTCCGCGCCCTCATAGGTGTTCTCTTCACCGGCGATCAGATGCAGCAACAGATTGGCGCTATGGTTGCTCGACGCCGTGGCTGTGCTGAGGAACAGTTCTTTCTCAAAATCGGTGGGCGGGTTATCCAGCGCGCGATAGGCCTCCACAAAGATGGCGATCTTCATGATGCTGAGGGCGGACACGGCCACGTCGGAATTGATGCGCACTTCTTCCCCGGTTTGCAGATCGAGGATGAACACGCTGGCAAACCCGTCAAACGCCGTCAGCTGCTTCTCGATGACCTCCTGCAAAACCCGGAGATCCCACTCAGGCGCCGGCTCATCGATGAGCGTCAGGCTCACCTGTCTTTCATTGGGGCTATAGAGCGCCGAGCGCAGCCGGAAAAGGCTCGCGTCGCGGTCGGTGACCAGGCCGGGTTGCCCCTCGATGATCGTGCCGTTGTCTACCAGCAGTTGCGGCCCTCTGGCCGGTTTGTCGATGAAGTCGGCGATCAAAGCAAGCTGTTTGGTCAGGGCAGCGTCATCATGTCTGGCCCGGATGGGAACCACGATCGGCGACGGCGAGCGGCCGATGACGAACTCGGCATAGCGCCACCAAAGCTCCTGCCTGTCCCACTCGGCTCGCGCGTCGGCGATCATCCCCTCTGTATCAATGGAGAACCCGACATCTTGCGGCACCAGTTCGGCGGCGCGCACCTCGCCGTTATAGACGATGATGGGCGACAAATAGCGTTCGTTGATCGCCTCGCGGGCGGCGTCCAGCGTCATCCCTCCCACGGGCACATGGGCGATGACGGTGCTGGCCGGCAGCTTGTCCATCGCCCGCCAGAAGAGAAACCCCTGGTAGAGGAGGAAAGCAGCCCCAACAAGGAGGAGTGCGATCAGCAAAATTCGACGAAGAATCTTCAACATCGGATCGATCAGTTATTGGCTGCGTTGGTTTCGCCCAGGAACGGCTTGTCGAAATTGAAGTAGTTGTAGGCGGCGCGGGAGACATCGGCGATGAGCGGCGCGCTCAACTCCCATTCCAGCCATTCGGGTTTGTACATGATCACCACGATGACGTAATCACCGCCCGGGCTGAAAACGATCCCGGCATCGGCGTGGGTGTCGCCAATCCAGCCATGACGATGGGCGATGGCGACGTCGCTGGGGACGCCTTCCTCAATCAGGCTGCCGATCTTGTTGTGCTCCATGTAATCAAGGATTTCCAGACATTCTCGCTGCCAGTCATCGGCCGGGATAGCGGCAACAATCGCCCCGCCCTGACCGGTGGCGCAGTAATAGAGCATCGACAGCAGCGTGCCGATATCCTCGGCCGTCGTCTGCATAATCGGGCTGGGGGAGGTGCGCAGGCCCTCGACGGAATTCCCAGGGGTTTTCGGAGCCTGTTTGCCGGACGGCATCAACCCATCATAGGGAGCCATGATAAAAGTATTGGTCAAACCCAGGCGTTGCATGGTTGTCGTGACCATCTCCGCCCCCTTGTACGGCCCTTCCTCGCCGCCAATAAAGCTCAACAGCTCATTGGCGCTGGTGTTGTCCGGATTGATAACCAGGGTGTCGGAGATGAGCCGGCGTTGCGACAGCGTCGGCAGCTGGTCAAGAACCCGATACGTCTCCAGCGCGATGGGCACCTTCATCAGGTCGATGGCCGTCACAGGCACGTCGCTATTGATGTTGACCTCATTCGGGGCGGACAGATCCATAATGAAGACGCCGGCCATGCCCCCCGTGTCCTGCTCAAAAGCTTGCAAACGATTGACAAGCAAGCGGGAGAGCAGGTTAATGTTCGGCCGTTCGGGGTCTTTCGGCTCGACGATGAGACGCGCCTCGCGCATATTGTAGCGATAAAGCGCGGCTTCAACGTCGGCGAAGCTGGCTTCGATATTGGTCGCCAAGCCCGGTGTGCCGTACTGGAAACTCATGCTGCCGGGCACGGGTTGCGGCGGTTGCGCCGGCAGATCGACCACGCTCTTGATCTCCTCCAGCACGTTGCGCAATGACTCCCGATTGTGGGTCGCCGCCAGGGGAACGGGGTTGACCTCGATCGGCCGCCCCCACAAGAAGCCCCAAAAGCCGGACCAGAAGTCCTGGCGGATGCGTTCTTTATCAGCCTGGGAGAGCATGGTGTCGAAATCCAGCTTGAACTCGGCCTGAGCGGGCAATAATTCAAAGGAGTTCTCGCCATGAAAGAGCGTCACCGGCGCGTCGATATAGGCGGCCGTCAATGCCGCCGTGGCTTCTTCGGTGGTCATCTGCCCGACATTCACCCCGCCGATGGTGAGACCGGTGGGGAACTCGGTGCGGGTTCCGGCATACTGGTACAGCTTGTAGAGCAGAAACAGCGACACGGCCACCATCAGGGAGACGGTGACCCACTGCCCTAGCCCGGGGGTGGTGTTGCGATTCATGCCGGTTGCCGTCCTTCGTCCATCCGGGCGGCCGCGCGTTGCGGGGTCGAGCGAATCACATCCAGCCCGGCGGCGATGGCCTGATGGTTAAACGGCCAGAGCGGTTCCGGCAGTCGATCCAGAGGAAACCAGCACGCCTCAAGGATCTCGCCGCTGAAATTCATCCGACCGGGCCGGAGCCAGCCCAGATAAGCGATGACAACATGCGACGGCGGCGATATATAACTGGCCAGGAGCGGCGGCCCGAGGTCGACCTGGAGGCCGGTCTCCTCGAGCAACTCGCGTTTCAGGCAGTCGCTTGGCGATTCGTTGCGATCCAGCCAGCCGCCTGGTAATCCCCAGGGATTGGCGGGCCGGAAAACATGGCGTAACAACAGCACTTCCTCATCCGAATTGAACGTGACCAAAGCGGCTCCCAGCCGTTGCCGAGGAACGATCAAATTGACCGCCAACGCCAACAAAAAATTGAAGGGGCGGCGACGTACCAGGCGAGAGAGTCTCACCTTCCAGGCTTCGGGCATTTGCGCGTTCACATTTTGGTCTCAGTCCAGCCTTGCCGCCGGTCGGCCGCGGGACTTGCTCATCGGCGTTTCAATCTCTCAGTATAACAAAAACACCCATCGATTCCATAGGTGAACCTATCCCCGTTATCGGCCTCTCATATGGGTTAAAAGTCCTGATCCGATGAAAACCGGCTGCAACTTTGCACGGCAGGAGGCGTATAGGTGTTCAAAGATTAATCGTGGAGGTATTCGCCATGCAGCAAACAAGACTGATGCGCAGCGAAACAGACAGGATGATCGCCGGTGTATGTGGCGGGCTGGCCGCCTATCTGGGCGTCGATCCGGTTCTGGTGCGGCTGGCATTCGTCATCCTGCTCCTGGCCAGTGGCGTTGGCCTGGGGATCTATGTCGTTCTGTGGTTCGTCATGCCGGCCGAGTCGCAAGTCGATCCGGAGATACGGATCATGAATTCGGACGGGAGCGATGAGCCGTCGGCCTACAAGACGCGATTTGGCCCGTCGGCGACCGTCGGGGTGATCCTGATTTTGTTCGGGGCATTCTTCCTGCTGGGACAGATCGGTCACTTGCCCGGCTATATCTGGCCGTTAGCCCTGATCGCCGTGGGGATTTATTATCTCTTCCAGCGCACCCGTTGATCAGGGTGTTTCATCGCCAAAATAAAAGACCGGCGCAAGTCATGAGACTTGGCCGGTCTTTTTCCTATGTCTCTTCTTTCTCTTGCGGCCGCGGGTTATTGCGCCGCATTGATCCCGGCAGCGCGCGGACGCGGATTCCCGGCCATGTCTTTGTTTCCACGTCCTCCAGTTCGCCGTTCCCGCTCGCCAATTGACGGGTCGATTGATGCAGCGGCAAGGTGACCAGGAATGTCGTTCCCTGCCCGACGACGCTATCGACCTTGATATGGCCGCCGTGGGCTTGGACGACCCACTTGACGATGGCCAGTCCCAGGCCCGACCCGCCTTGCGCCCGGCTCCGAGCCTTGTCCACGCGATAGAAGCGGTCAAAGATATGGGGCAAATCTTCGGGCGGGATGCCGATGCCGGTATCGCTGACCGTCAGATAGGACCAGCGCTCATCCTTGGCCAGGCTTAGTCGCACCGTGCCGCCCGCCGGGGAATACTTGATACCGTTATCCACCAGATTCAGTATCAGCTGCTTCAGCCGATCTTCGTCCCCCAGAATCACGACCTGATCGACGTCCGTCAACTCCACCGCCACCGAGCTTTCGATCCGGCTGACCTGCCGATAGACCTCAAACAGGACGTTATCCAGCTCAACCGGCTCATGACGCAACGGCAAGCCGCCGGTATCGGCCCTCGCCAGCAGCAACAGATCGCCCAACAAGCGGCTCATGCGCTCCATCTCGTCCTGAATGACCGCCATGGACTCCTCATCGTAGCGACCGAAGCGACTCATGAGGTCCAGATTGCCGCGCACACTGGTCAGCGGTGTGCGCAATTCATGGGACACATCGGCCAAAAAGCGCTGCTGGCTGCGAAAGAGCCGGTCCAGCCGTTCGAGCGTCTGGTTGAAGGCTCGGGCCAGATCGCCGATCTCGTCGGTGCGGCTGCTATGGGGCACGCGGCGACTCAGGTCGTCGGCCCGGGTGATCTGGCGCGCCACGGTGGCGATATCCTCCAGCGGCTGGAACAAGGTGGAGGTCAATATGGCCAGAACGATGAGCGATGTCAGGGCCGCCCCCATGCTGATGAGCAACGCCCGGCTGAGCACCCGGTTGAATATCTCGAAGTTGTCGAGCAGTCGGGCCACCTGGATATAGCCGATCAGCTCCTGGCGGCCGTCGAACACAGGTACGGTCAGAACTCGCAGCAGGGTATCCTCGTGGGGTACGAGCCGGTAGGTCTCGGTCAGACCCAGGCCCTCCGGATCGAGCAGTGAATCAAAGCCGGCCAGGTTGCTGGACTGGACGACGCTCTCGCCGTCCTTGTTGATGATGGTCAGAAAGGTGGAGGCGGTTTTCAGCGTCGCCAGATCGTCGGGTACGGGCATGCGGATGATGCCGCCGGCCCCCACCTCGATGTTGCCCGTCATTAGCTCGGACGCCAGCGAGTAGAGATCGCCGTCGATCTGGGCCAGCAACTGGTTGCGCGGCAGTATGTATACGACCAGCGATGACAGGAAGTAGACGAAGCTGAAGATCAGCGCGTAAACCAACAGCAGCCGGTTTTGAATGGACAAGGAGAGGTTTTTACTCCTCGCGCAGGACGTATCCGATTCCCCGCACGGTATGAATCAGCCGGGGCACGTCACCCTGCTCGGTCTTCTGGCGCAGATAGCGCACATAGACCTCGATGATGTTGCTCTCGCCTCCGAAATCATAATTCCAGACGTGGTCGAATATGATATCGCGAGTCAGGACCTGACGCGGGTGGCGCATGAACAACTCCAGCAGCTCGTATTCCTTGGCGGTCAGATCGAATGTGGCTCCGCCGCGACGACCCTGCCGCGTGCCGGTGTCCAGTTCCAGATCGGCAAACCGGAATACCTGTGGTTGGGCCGGCTGGGCGCGCCGGAGCAAGGCTCGCACGCGAGCCATCAATTCATCGAAGGCGAACGGCTTGACCAGATAATCATCGGCTCCCGCATCCAGCCCGGCCACGCGATCGTCAATCGCTTCCTTGGCGGTCAACATCAGGATGGGCACATCGCTGACGGCGCGTATCCGGCGGCAAACCTCCAGCCCGTCCATTCCCGGCATCATCAAGTCCAGCAGAACCAGATCGGGCGGATTATCCCGCGCGAGTTCCAGGGCGGTGGGGCCATCGGCGGCCGCTTCGACGCGATAACCTTCGAAGCTGAGACCGCGTTGCAAAAATTGTCGGATTCTCTCTTCGTCCTCGACAACCAGAATTGTTGACGACATAAGCTGTACCTCCAGCACAGTTCCATTCATTCCCGTTCATTATAATCCAAGCTTGGCTCCGGCAACAACGGGACGGAGTTTTTCAGGGCTTGTCCCATATTCCTATCATTGTTGATCCTCCGCGCCTGGGCTACAATTCCCACCCATTGGCCACTTGGCCTAACCAATCGGGAAACAGGAATGGAAGTACTATACCAATTGAGCATCGCCCTGACGACCTGGCTTCAGGCGTCATACCCGCAACTGCATGGCTTCATGTCGGCGGTCTCGGCCATGGGCGAAGAGGAGTTTTTCCTCGTTGTCCTGCCCGCCATCTATTGGTCGATCGACAAACGACTCGGCCGCCAGTTGGGCTATTTCTTTCTCCTCTCCGCTCTCATCAATAACATCCTCAAGAACCTCATTCGCCAGCCGCGGCCGTTCTGGCTTGAGCCGGCCATCAAGCGCGGCGACGTGGAAGGATACGGCATGCCAAGCGGCCATGTGCAACATGCAACGGTGGTCTTCATGTTGTTGGCGGCTCATTTACGGCGCACCTGGGCCTGGATCGTCGTCTTATTGTACATCCTGTTGATGGCCATCAGCCGCATCTATCTGGGGGTCCATTTCATCCAGGACACCGTCACTGGCTTCCTGGTCGGGCTGATCATCCTGGGCCTTTTTGTCGTGTGGCAGATCAAGCTGTTGGACCGTTTCAACCGGCAGATCCTCGGTCGTCGCCTGCTGGTAATCCTGCTCGTCCCCCTGATTCTGGCTATCGCCTACCTGATTGGGCTGCTCATCATCGGCGCGCCAAACATGAATGTGCCCTGGGCGTCATTTGTGCCCGCGGCCGAGCTTGACGGTTATAAGGTGATCGTCTCCTCGTTGGCCGGGCTGTTCGGCTTCGGCATCGGCATTATTATGGAGAGCAGCCGCATCCGCTTCAGAGCTGACGGGCCGGCCTGGCAACGTGTCGCCCGCTACCTGCTGGGCATTGTCGTGGCTCTCGGCATCTGGGCCGGTTTGCGCGCCGTCTTCCCGACCGAGCCACTCTGGTTGGCCTTGCCGTTCCGCTTTCTGCGCTATCTGCTGCTCCTGTCCTGGGTGACCTATTTCGCGCCGTGGGTCTTTGTGCGGCTGAGGCTGGCTCAGGTCGATGCTGAATCCGAGATCCAGGTCACTTTTCCATAAAAGAGACTGACCGCTACTCTTGATCAAGCCTGGCGCGGGCTAAACCGCGGATCCCGCTCAATCGTTAGCCGCAGGCCGGCGGCCAGATCGATCTGCGGCCGGAAATCGAGCAACTTCCCGGCGCGGCTGATATCGGCCGCCAGCCGCGACACGCCGCCCCCCTTTTCCGCGTTCCTGATCACATTCACATGACGGCCGGTGGCCTTTTCGACCTGATCGACAAGCTCGTTAACGGTCGTCTCCTGGCCACGGCCGATGTTGATGATGGCGCCGTCGATGCCTTTGGCGATGGCCGCCCGTGCCAGCGCCTCGACAACATCGTCGATGAACAGGTAATCGCGCGTCTGTTGGCCGTCGCCAAATATCATGATGGAGCCGCCGGTTAGCGCCTGTTGCAGGAACCGCGGCACAACCGGCGCATGGGAAACAGGCAGGCTTTGGCCGGGGCCATAGGCATTGAAAATCCGCAGGGCGACTGTCTCCAGTCCCCAGAGCGTTCCTATGGTGTGGATATATTGTTCAGCCGACCATTTGCTGACGGCATAGGGGCTGTCGGGATTCGGCACGTCGTCCTCTCTCACCGGCTGGCGTGGCTGAGTGCCATAGACCGCGCCCGAGGAAGTCAGGATGACCCGACCGACGCCGGTATCGCGCATGGCCTCCATCAGGCTGACGGTTCCGCCAACGTTGACGCGCTCGTAATCGCGAGGGTAAAGGATCGATTGGGGCACGGAGACACGCGCCGCCAGATGGTAGACACAATCGACGTCCTGGAGCAACGACCAAAGAAGGGGGATATTATCGACATCGCCCCGAGTGAACGCAACCCGCGAATCAAGGCGCGTGGCGTCGCCGTTGCTCAAGTCATCCAGCGCATGAACGACATGGCCGTCGGCCGCCAATCGGTTGGCCAGCCCAACCCCCAGAAATCCGGCCCCGCCGGTGACGAGAAAGCGCATAACAGTCAATGGCTGCGGCCCACGCTACAGGATCAGATCAAACGGCTCCGGGTTGCCGTCGAAGATGCGATCCAGGATGGTCGTCTCGCGCCGGTCGACCGTCTCCAGGAACTCGGCCGCGCCCTTCATATGCTTGAACGCGCTAAAGCCTCGCTCCAGAAAAAGTTGCAGGTCGGCCCAGCCGGTCATCATCGCCGGCGCATGGGCCAAACGCAGTGTGACGCCGACGAACGGGATGCGGACAAGCCGGTCGATGCCGAGACCGATCCGATCGATCATCCTGATCTGATGCAAGCGGTCGTCGTAATTATCGCACACGCGGTATCCCGCGGCGTACTGCTGGGGCGAAATCGAATCGGTCACGCCCACCTCGTCAATGAGGGCACGGCACAGTTGGTCATCCAGGTCGTTGGTCAGATTGGACAGGGCCACCACATCGGCCAGGATCGACACCGCCTTTTCGGGCAGCACCTTGCTGATGCCCTGATAGAAACGCAACAGGTCGGCGTCGCGCTGGCTAAAATCCCGGGGCGCGTAGACGTCCTGCAGGAAAAAATGGGTTGCCGGACTGTAGCGCGGGCTGGCGAGCAAATCGGCATGTGTCGTCGCCAGGCGCTGGGCCTGAAACGATCGCAAAAGCATCAGCTCCCGGGACAGCTCCTGAGCGTCAACGGTGACCCGGTGCCCCGGTCTGGCTTGCGCGAGGTGGGTAAGCAGTCGCGCGGCATCTGAAGACGTGGGTATCTCACTCATGTTCGGTCATACCTCAGGTTTGGCGGGCTGCCGGCTCATCGCCGGGTATTCACGCCAAGCCGATCTGATTGTAACAGGATTTACGCTCCCGGTTAAACTTCATGAGTGGACTCTTGGCGAGAGATCATACTTAGGGTATTCTCTAAATAGATTTGTATCTAATTAGAGGCTTATCGAAATGACCCGTATCGACAAAGAGAACTTCTCCGAAGAACAGTTCGACCAACTCCTGCGTTTCTTTCAGGTGTTCAGCAATGAAAGCCGGCTCAAGCTCATCGGTCATTTGGCCAATGGCGAGAAGAGCGTGGGCGAATTGGCAAACCTCCTTGGAATTAAAGAGCCTACGGTATCTCATCATTTATCTGAAATGAAAGGCATCGGCCTGGTGGACGTTCGCGCCAAAGGGACGATGCGCATCTATCGGCTGAATGCAAAGGCCCTGGAATCCATGAGCAAGGATATCTTTGCGCAGCCTAACCTGGCCGCCCTGGTGAAACGCAGCGAGATGACCGACGAGGAGCGCGTCCTGCGCACCTGGGTGAAGGACGGCCGCATCATCGACATTCCTGCCCAGGAAAAGAAAAAGCAGGTGGTCATCCGCTGGCTGGCCGATCAGATTCCCGCCGATCGACGCTGGACGGAGAGAGAGTTCAGCGAATGGCTGATGCAGTTTCATGAGGATTACGCGACGCTGCGGCGTTATTTAGTAGACAGTGACTACATGACCCGCGAGAAGGGTATTTATTGGCGGACGTTAAAGGACACGGCAGCATAAGAATCCGCCGGCGCGGGCAGGCTTTTTATTCACTCACGCCGATGATTCGATCTGACTGTGCTATAATGTTCTTGCTGAACTACGCCGACCGATGAGGAAGTGCAACAATGATCGAAGCGCCTGCACCACCAAAACCGACATCAGAAATCATGCCCCTGGTGGTCAAATTTCGGCCGCTTTATCCCATGACGCCCGATGATTTCTATGAGTTTTGCGCGCTCAATCCTGATCTGGTCGCCGAGTTAACCGCTGAAGGAGAGATTGTCTTTATGTCGCCATCCGGAGGGGCCACAGGGGCACGCAATGCGAAAGTCATTATCGCTTTAGGGCAATGGGCAAACGAAGATGGACATGGCGTCGTCTTTGATTCCTCGACCGGTTTTATCTTGGCGAACAAGGCCGTCCGCGCGCCGGACGCAGCATGGGTGCGCCGGAGCAGCCTGGCCAAGTTAACGCCGTCCCAGAAAGAACGATTCCTTCCGGTCACGCCTGATCTGGTGATTGAGATTGCCTCTCCGAGTGACCGGCAATCCGAACTCCAGCCCAAGATGGAAGAATATATCGTCAATGGGGTGCAACTGGGGTGGTTAATCTTGCCGGAGACCCGCAGCGTCATGGTGTACCAACCGGGTAAGGAAGGCGAATTGCTCAGCAACATTGACTCGATCGCCGGTGACCCCGTATTGCCGGGCTTTTCACTCGATCTGCGCCCCATCTGGATGCCGGATTTTTAGAAGAAGAAGGCAGCGCAGATTTCACGGGTTTCGCAAAGGGAAATAGACTTTATCGAAATTGCGAAGCCAACCTGACACGAACACTATTCGGCCGCCTGTCATAACTACGGCGGCCGTTTTCTTTAGCAGGAGCACCACTATGTTCGACGTTCTCATCCGTAACGGCCTCATCCATGACGGCAACGGCAAGTCACCTTATACGGCCGACCTGGCCATCGCCAATGACACTATCGTCGAGATCGGCCGCATCGACGGCCGTGCGCGCCTGACGATCGACGCCGATGGACTGGCCGTGTCGCCCGGCTTCATCAATATGATGTAGAATCAATACTAATTAAATCGGATGTAGTGCCGAGACCGCAACTAATCCTAACCTTGAGGCTGCCGCTATCATCCCTAATCAGTTGCCCCCGGCAATCCAAGGCCTCAAATAATTCCCGTTTATTCTCTGCCGTTCCCCCTTCCCTAATCCGGCTTCTTGCTTGCCGGGCAATGGCCTTGATTTCGTCTTTCATCATCGGGCTTATGTCAGTATTGACTATCAAGGCCTCAAGCTCATCCCGCCGCCGTTCCAAGGCCCCTTGCAGCTTGCGGGTATCATTGATTTCCCGCTTGATGGCCGAGGCAATTACATCATCATCGGCATCCCCAAAGCCCTTGATGAGCCGGGCTATCTTGCCCTCGGCCTTATCCAGCATCTTGGCCACGTCACCTAATTCCAGTTGGAACGGGCCAATATCCCTTTGGGCTTGGGCGGCCATATCCTCAATCACCTCATCAAGCCGGGCATCGTTTTCTATAATCCCGACAAGCCAAGCCCATGCCCTGGCATCAATTTCATCCGCGTTAAGCCGCCCCAATGTGCAGCCCGCCTTGGCCCCGTCATGGCGGGCGCGTGAGCATCGATAATATCGATATATTCGCCCTTTCCACCCCTTAACCGATGAGCCATTGATAGCCCCGCCGCAAGTGCAAAGCATCCTTGCCGACATTAGGTAACATTCGCCCGGCCGATGCCGCCTTGCCCTTGCCTTATTATGAAGCCTTTGCACTTGAGCCGCTTGCCATGTTTCACTATCAATAATGGCAAGCTCCGGGAAATGCGCCTTGATGCCGTCGAAAGAAAATTCCCCGATATAGGCCCGCCTGTCTATGATGCTTTCCGTTATGGTTGAGGCAAGCCATACCTTGCCCGCCCCCATTGCCCGGCCGGGTGTAGGGATGCCCTCATCGGATAGTATCCGGGCAATCGCGTTAAGGGTTAAGGGCTTGCCGCCATAGCGGCCCGTGTAAAGGTTGAAAATGCGCCTTACGGTTGCGGCCTCGGCCTCATCAATGACTAGATGAGCTTCCCGGCTTTTGCCCACCTTGCGATAGCCGAAAGGGGCCCAAGCCCCTACCCATTTCCCCGCCCGTGCCTTTTCCCTCTTGCCCCTCATTGAGCGTTCCTTGATTGCCGCCCGCTCCTGGCTTGCCGCAAGCCCCTTGAAGAAGGTTATAAAGATGCTTGCCATATCGTTGCGGATAGGGCCGCTTTCGCAATCGTGAAGCGTCACCCCATGCCGGGCAAAATGCTCAATGGTTGTTAGCAAGCGGCTTGCCTCATCTTCGGGCGGCCGTGATAGCCTGTCAATACGATAGACAATAACGGCTTGCACCTGCCGGGCTTCAATCAACCGTATCAATTCCTTGCCGCCTTCCCGCTCATCAAGGCGGGTGGCCCCGCTTATATCATCCTGAAATTCGGCAATGATGTTGAACCCCTTGCGCTCTGCATAGGCCCGACATTCCTTGACTTGAGAGCCGAGGCTATAGCCCCTGTCTTTTTGTTCGCTAGTGCTTACCCTTGCATATACTGCCGCGTTCATTGTCTTAATCCCGCTTGCCGGGCGGGATGAGTATCATCATCCCACCCGGCCTAATTCTCTAGTGTGACGGTTGCATGGCACTATCACGCTTGCGCTTTCTGTAGGCTTGTTGCTGGCAAGCCCGATTGCAATAAAGCCGCTTGGGGCCGCCATGCATCCGCTTGCCGCAATTCGCACATAGCTTCACATGGTATCCCCGGCCGCTCATAAAGGGCGGCCATCCTTATGCCCATTGGCCAAGGGCGGGTTAGCGACGGCAACCGCCTCATAGCCCTCATCCTCATCCGGCAGGTATTGAGCCAAGGCCGCCGCCAAATCTTCAAGGCTTGCCCGCCGCGCTTGGCCCTCGGCAATGTCGGCTATGCCGTCGCCATTCAAATCCAAGAGTTGAGGGGCTTGCCGGGTTAGGGCGGCAATTTGGGCATCCGTTAGGTTGAGTTGACGGCCTACAACGGGCGGCAATTGTTGCCACGTCATTTGCCTAATGACGGCCTTCATTTGCGGGCTTGCCATCACTTCAAGGCGGGCATCATGCTTAATCCGCGTGAAGCGTTCTTGAAGCTCTGCCTCATCATCGGCCCGCTTGGCATCCGGGTTGAGCCTTAGCATCACGTAGAATTGAATGCCGACAATCAAGGCACTAACGGGCAAGCCATATCGTACCCAAGAGGCCACGAAAGCGGGCAAATCGCCCCCATGCTCAACCGCAAAGGATGAGATAAGGTTGACGGCCGCAAAGGCCGCCCAAGTGATTTCTAGGGCCATTGCGGCAGGTTTTTGCCGCGCTTTGAGTTGATGGGTTGCCAGTAGAACGGCCGTTGAAACGGCAAAAAGCTCAACAAGCGCAACCCCTGCAACCCGGATAATTGAGAATACATCACCCCCGGCCGTGTTTAGTCCAGTGTAAGCACGGGTGATGGCAACCGCGTGAATGGCCGTTACAATCGCAAGAGCCAAGAGTAAAGCCCATCCAAGCCAGCTTGCGGCCGTTCCTATCGTTCCTCTGGTAGCATCCCCGCTCAAATCAAAGGTATCATTCTCATCATTGGTAAACATCGTTATAATCCTTTTAGGTGGGCCGCCCCCTTTCCTGCTACGGGCCGAGGGGCGGCATTGCTTACGGGCCGTTCTCATCCGGCAGGGTGGGGCGGCCCGGCCCTATCCTGCTATTGCTCTGCTTTTGATTGCTTTCCGATAATCAACCCCCTTGGAAACGAAAAAACGCTTACCCTTTTGCCGGGTAAGCGTTTGGTGGCTAAAATTCGCTTAGCTCCACTGCCGCTTACCTCGGCTTTGGGGTTAGGGCTAGTTAGGTGTTTCCAGCACCTTTCTGGCCCGTTTTCTTTCTGTTACTGACAGTATAACCCATCGGCCGCCCGTTGCAAATATCATTATCCCTTATCCCGTTCGGATATTTCATTATCGGCAATATAGCGGATTGCCATCGCCGGGCTTGCCCATCCGAACCATTCCATAAGTTCCTTGACGCTATAGCCCTTGGCCGCCATATCGGTTGCACAATAATGGCGGCAATCATGAGCCGATAGGCCGTCAATCCCTATGGCCTTGCCCAAATCCCTAACCCGCCGCGTCAAGGTGAGCCGGTTGAGCGTGCTATCAATCAGGCTGCCATCCTTGCGGCTTGCCTTCAAGAGCGGCCCGGCTTGTGGGGCATCCGGCAGGTAAGCAAGCAAGGCCTTGAGCGTTCGGGCTGTTAGCCGATGGGCCGTTTCCTTATCCACCTTGGGCCGATAGAAGCGCAATTCGGCCGCCGTTATATCAAAGTTGCCGAGGGTAAGGGCGGCGATTTCCCCCGCCCGCAAGCCATGCTCAAGCAAGAGGGCCATCATGAGGGCATCCCGCCGCCCTTGGGGGCTATCGGGTTGAGCCGTCAACTGCCGGGCTTGCTCTGCCGACAGGTTGACGGCCTCGGCCTTCTTGGCCCCCACCTGCCGGGCTTGCGGCCGCTTCTCATCAACCCGCTTGCCCTCTTTCCGTGAATACCCTTTGACCGTCTGGATAAGGGCCAAATCTTGGGCATCAATCGCTCCGGCCTTGGCCGCCAATTGGGCATAGGTTTTTACGGTTGACAAGCGCACATTGGCCGAGGAAACGGCATAGCCTTGCTTGAGTTGCCATGCTACAAATCCCTCAACAATTCCCCATGTGATACCCTGCCAGCAATCCGGGTTGCCCTGGAAGTCGCAATCCACCTCAAGCCCGGCATCTTCAAGATAGCGGCCGAATAAGGCCAAATCTTGCGCTTGACGGCTTAAGGTGTTTTCGGCCCGCTTTTCCCGATAGCGGGCAAATACGCTCTTGCTTGCGGCCATGTTGGCAATCATACCTGCTTTTTGAAGGATGCTTAGTGAAGCGGGCGGGTTATGGGTTAGGGCTTGCATTGTCATGGGATTATCCTTATTAGTGTACATTTGTATAAATAATGTATACTCATTATAACCTCTTGCAAGGCAGATTGCAAGCCTTTGAAGGCATCAATATTGGCCTTTTTTAGGTTTCACTATGTCCCTGCCGCCCTCGTGTCGCCGGCGGGTTAGGGGCTATCATCCCGGCGGCCGTTTCTTTTTTTCGTGTACCGTTTCGGTCGGCGGCCGCCGGTCATGGGGGGTGTACGAGGTGTCTCGACCCCAAAAAAGAAAAACGGCACCTTCATGTTGGCTTCATGTTTTAGAGAGCGCATACGAGGGGTAGGCCGCCAAGAGCATGAAACGCGGCCGCCGCAACGCGGCAATCATCCGGCAATGCCACCTCTCAAAATGGCGGTCGTATCGTTGCCGGTCGCTTTCTTTTTTTTCGTGTACCGTTTCGGTCGGCGGCCGCCGGGCGATGGTCGCTAAATCGCCTGGGCCTATAAAATTCCTATAAAAATAAAAGAAAATAATAGAATCGGGATTATGTATCCCCCTCTTGCGGCTCATCACCCCAAGTCATCTGTATCACTTCACCATCGCCCGGCGGGCAATCTTCGCTATAGCAAATGATGATGAGCTGGTAATGTTCTTGAAGTTCATTCACCTCATCGGCCGTGTAATCCCGCCCTTTGCTGTGATATACCCCGGCTTGGTAGCTCATGGTGAGAAGTGGCTTCATTTCATCGGGTGGGGCGGCTTTCTTTTCCAGTTGGGTAAGCCTACTTCGTAGTGTCATTGAATCGCCTCTCAAGCTCTGCCACCCGTTCGGATAATTCGACATTTTCCCGCAACTTGAGGGCATGGCCTAGCAGGGCATCGGCCGCCCGCAAGCGGATAGCCGCCCCGGCCGTGGTGGGGGATGCTATGATTTCCTCAATTGCCGTTAGTGAAGCGTCAACCATTGCCGCAAGCCTAACGGCCGCCAAATGGATTGCCCCATCGCTCCCTGCCTTCAAGGCGGCTTGAAACTCATTCAAGCCAAGCCATCTTTGAAGCGTCTTGCGGCCTATGCCGCATTCAAGGGCGGCGGCCGTGATGCTGCGCCCTTCCAAGAGCTTCTCAACTGCCTTGGATTGTTTTGCGGTTAGTTTTTCCATAATTTTCCCCTGCGTCATTTTGAGCCATTATGCACAAAAGTATATTTGGTTTAATTGGTTTAAATGGGGTTAATTGCGACGGTTGCCGGGCCGCCCATGATACATTTTCTTGCTGCGGTATGCCTGGAAGGGGCTGGCATTGTTCGCATTTAAACCAATTAAACCAAATATACTATTTTGTGTATTGACTACCTGAATTCTGCCTTCACCCGCCAAATGTCGGGCCGCTTGCCCATTTGGGTTGATGGCTGCTCATCCCGGCAGATGTAGCCGTCGACTTCAAGCCGTGCCAGTTGGCGGCCGATTGTCGCTTCCGTCACCTTGCGGATTTCTGCCAGTTGCTTAGCCGTCATGCCTTCCCCCTCTGTGTCATTCTCTAGCATCGCCTCAAGCACCTTGCGGCCCGCCCGTATTTTCTCTAGCTCGTAGGCATCCCCGACATACACCCACCCGGCCCCTTCCTCGGCCTGTCTGAGTGTCATATTGCGGATGTCCAAATCCCTGCTTTCGGCGTGTAGGATGGCTTCACGTTCCCCCGGCTTGCGCTCAAGGATGAGGCCCATATCATAGGCCCCTCGGATGGCCGAGGCCCCCCGAATGGTGGCAAAAATATCATCCGGGTTGGCTGCCTTGCCCGTATGATGCACTATGACAATAGCGATGTCCTTATTGTGGGCGATATAGGCCAAGGCGTTTACGAGGCTGCCCATTGCGCTATTGTCGCGCTCATCCGTGCGACCGCTCATGGCGGCGATGAGGGTATCAATGATGATTAGGTCGTAGCCCTCGGCGTAGCCGTTGACCTCCACGGCCCCCGGCCCGATGCCGCCTTGCCCGTCGTCAAGATATGGGATAGTGAATAAAACGGCCGCGCTTTCGGGTTGCCAGTTGATGAGCTTGGCCCGCGCTTGCACCCGCCGCGCCCCGTCTTCAAGCGCATAATATAGCACCCTGGCTTTTGTAGTTTCCCGGCCGAGGAAATCGGCCCCCGTATCGATGCACATTGCCAGTTGCAGCCCAAGCCAGCTTTTGCCGCTCTTTGGCCGCCCGCCCAAGATGCCAAGATGCCCCTTGGCAATCAAGCCATCTACCAAATACTCTTGCGGCTTGAATTGGTGGGCCAGTAAATCGCTCATGGGCCTTGGCAGGGATGAGGGCGGCAATTGCCCGTTTGTCGGGCCGCTGCCGTTTGTAGTTGGAAGTGCCCACGGGCCGCTGCTGTCGCCTTCCCGCCACGGGTGCAAAATAATGCGGCCGTCCTTTTCCCGTCGTTCAACCCATTTGCCAAATTTGGCAATGTAATAGTCGGGCGTGATGTCCAGAATTTCAATTGGGATGCCAATCCAGTTTTCTGCAACGTCGCCGATTTTGAATGATGGCATCAATCCACCCCCTGAAAAAGCCGCCCTTGGGTGGGCGTTTGCGGCCGATTCCATTCATTGAGGGGAAGGAACCATTGCGCCCCATACCCCCGATTAAAGCCCTTGCCGCGTTCCCATACGGTTGCCATACTTGCCCGATAAACCCGGCCGCTTTCGGCATCCGTCACCTCAACCCATTTGGCCCCGGCCGCCTCGGCATCCCGCAATGTGGATACATCAAAGGCGATGGCGGGCGGCTTTCGCAGAAAATGGGCCGAGGCCATCACCCGCTTGAAGAAGCAATCGCCCTTGACGGCCCCAACCGTCTTTGAGCCTACGTAGATGGGGATGCCCCCGGCCCGCGTTCTTGTGGTATACTGTAAGCGGCTTGGCCGTCCGCCTATGCCGCCCGTCCGGTTGCCGCCGGGCTTTTCATTTTCTGTCATGTTGCCCCTCCTGGCCGTCTTTCGGCCGCTCTGATATTCGCCCCCAATCAGGCGACAGGATAACGGCCAAGGCCTTTGCCAATAGCCGCCGCTCTTGGGTATCCCGTTCCTCGGCCGTTAACTTTCGGCCATCATCCCCTATTGTCATTGGCCCGCCCCCCCGGCATGAGCCGGTTGCCCAACGGCTAACAACCCCTCTTTTTCCAGTTGTTGCCGGATGAGCATGGCGGCTTGCTGGCGGGCATCCCGCCGCTCTCTGAGTGCCAGCATCCGCAAAGCCTCACGCTCATCGGCCGCCAGCGTAATGGTTATCCTTCTGAAATTTTGGGTTAAAAACAAATCGGCCATGACAGTATCATGGCCGATTCAAGGGGTAGATTGGAAGTAACGAAAGGGGTAGGTTAAGGGGTAGTCTTAGGGGTAGCCTCTTTTGTCGGTAGTAGCTCGTGTTTTCTCATATGGTTAAAATCTTTTCTGATAGTTTCAATTGACACTGTTTCCACTTCGGCAATTTTCGCTTGGGTTAGTCCTTTGGGAATGTAGTCTTTTATGATTTTATCCCATCGTTCCAAGCGTGATGGCCTAATCCCAAGCCGCCTTGCACGTATTCCCAAGGCGTTTTCATCCATTTCAATGGCGGCCCTGTCTGGATGCTCTTGAGGCCGCTTAATCGCCTCATCCTCATCCTTGGCCGCGCTATCCCGCTTTGCCGTTACAAGCCCGCCCCACTCTTGTTGTAAGCGCATATCTAACTGTTGGGCTATGTGTGTGAAGTCCGGGAGTTCGCTGTAAAGCTCTCGCTGCCATTCTGGTAGTTGCATGACTGCCTTCTTGTAAGCCGCAAGCCGCTCGCTGTTTTGGCCGTCGTATGCCGGTATCAGCTTGAGGCTGTACCCCCACTGACCGCCTGTCATCGTCGGCGATAAAACAACATCATAGAACACCCACCCATCCAAAAAAAATCTGTATTTGCGCGTATCCCCGATTTCCGTAATAGTATAGTCAAAGTGAGCCAATGAGCCGACGGCCCATAGTATGACCCGTTCCATCGCCCATTTCGCTTCATTTAAATTCAGTGTTTTCAATGCTTCGTACACAACACACCCCATACAAAAAGCCGCCTGAATTGTCACAGACGGCCTTGAGTGTGCTATACTACTCATGTCAGCCGCCCGCATCGGTTGACCATGCCCCAAAATGCTTCTACATTGTTGGGGCCTTTCTTTCCTTGATTATATCACGTTGCCGCCCCCCGCTCTGCCAGTGGGAATTCCCCCACAAACAAGATAAGCCTATTGGTATTAGTTTGGGCTTGTAAATATGATGTGCTGGGCCAACGAGTCGCTCATCCACGACGGCCGCTCGCAATCCGACAT
Source organism: Promineifilum sp. (assembly GCA_018058545.1). GTDB lineage: Bacteria > Chloroflexota > Anaerolineae > Promineifilales > Promineifilaceae > Promineifilum. Next base: position 24,308 of record JAGOZU010000021.1, read on the forward strand.
CCGCCAGGGGGTGACGCTGGAAATATTGGGCGAGGGCTGGTCGATGGGGCCGCTCAACGACGAACTCAAGGCTTACACGAAGGATCTGCAAGGTGACATCCGCTACGATATCGAGTGGACAACCCTGCGTGAGTACCTGGAGTATCTCGTCCGGCGCGGCGTATCGACCAACGTGGCCTCGTTCGTCGGCGCGGGTGGCGTGCGGGCCAACGTACTGGGCTTCGCCGACCGGCGGCCGACGCCCGACGAGCTGGCGCGGATGCAGACGCTCGTCCGGCAGGCGATGGCTGAGGGCGCCGTCGGCCTGTCGGCGGCGCTCATCTATGCCCCCGACAGCTACGCCAACACGGACGAACTGATCGCCCTGGCCACGGCCACGGCCGAATACGACGGCCTGTTCGCCGCCCATCTGCGCAGCGAGGGCGAGACGTTCCTGGAGGCGCTGGATGAGTTCCTGACCATCGTGGTCACGTCCGGCATCCGCGGCGAAATCTATCACCTGAAGGCATCGGGGCGACGAAACTGGCCCAAGCTGGAGAAGGCGATCGCCCGTGTCGAGGAGGCGCGGGCCGCGGGGCTGCTCGTCACGGCCGACATGTATACCTATCACGCCTCGGCCACCGGGCTGGACGCGATGATGCCCGGCTGGGTGCAGGAGGGCGGCCATGACGCCTGGGTGGAGCGGCTGCGCGATCCGGCCGTGCGCGAGCGATTGAAGCGCGAGATCGCCCTGCCCAGCGCCGATTGGGAGAACTCCTACCACGAGGCGGGCGACGCATCGAAAGTGCTGTGCGTTAGCTTCAGGAACGACGCGCTCAAGCCGCTGACCGGCAAGTCATTGGGCGAGATCGCCGCCCTGCGGGGGACCGACCCCATCGAGACGGCGATGGACCTGGTCATCGAAGACGACAGCCGCGTCGGCTGCGTCTACTTCACCATGTCGGAAGAGAACGTGCGGCGCGAGATCGGCCTGCCGTGGGTCAGCTTCTGCTCCGACTCGGCCTCGCTCGCGCCGGAGGGCGTCTTCCTGCGCTCCAATCCCCATCCCCGCGCCTACGGCAGCTTCGCCCGACTGCTGGGCAAGTACGCACGCGACGAAAAGTTGCTCTCGCTGGAGGAGGCGGTGCGGCGGCTGTCGGCGCTCCCGGCCGATAATCTGCGACTCGACCGGCGCGGCCGCCTGCTGCCCGGCCATTTCGCCGACGTAGTCATCTTCGACCCGGAGACGATTCAGGATCACGCCACCTTCGATCGGCCGCATCAGTACGCCACCGGCGTGCGCGATGTGCTGGTCAACGGCGTGGCCGTCCTGCGCGACGGCGAGCACACGGGAGCCATGCCGGGGCGAGTGGTCGATGGGCCGGGTAGCGCAACTAGCAAGCGTGCCGGTTAAAAAGCCAACGCTATCATGTAATTCCAGATTATGGACAATACATTTATGCACCCCATGCACTACCAGGGTCGGAACGACAACGCGCGTATGCTCGCCCTGACGCGCGAACATCCTGAGGGTCACGCTCACGTGGCTGACCTGCCGTATCGCCTTTGTTCGTGGGCTTTCGATAACCCTGCCAACGTTGGGTTATGGGAGGATGAACGCGGCCGTCTGTTGGCTTGGGCGGTTCTGCAGCCGCCGTTTTGGACGTTCGAATACGGGCTTCACACGGATGCGCCGCCTGACGCCCTCGCCGTCATCCTGAACTGGGGTGATGCGCAGGCTCGAACGCTTCTTGATACACCTTATGGCCGTCCGGCGTGGTTCGTTCCTGTACCAGAGGGGAATGAAGGGCGGCGGCAGACCTTGGAGGCTTTCGGCTACCGGCCGCAGGATACAGTGGAAAATCCATGGTCTCAAGTCACGCTGGCACTAACCGCGGACGTCGTCCTGCCGCCTTGCCCAGTCAGGGACGGCTACCGGCTCCGGCAACTACGAGGCGAAGCAGAAGTTCCAGCTTACGTTTCCCTGCACCGCGCCGTATTCCATAGCACCAACATGACCGAAGGGTGGCGGCATAAAATCATCCATCATCCCGCCTACGAGCCGGAACTTGACCTGGTTGTCGAGGCTCAATCCGGCGAGCTGGCGGCCTTTTGCATCGCCTGGCTCATGGACCAGCCGATAATGGTCGATGGTCGGTCATCGCGTGTCGGTCAGATCGAACCGATTGGCGTTCGCGAGGAAAACCGTCGGCACGGTTTGGCGTGGGCTATCCTGGCCGAGACTGTTCGCCGATTGCGCCGGATGGGCGCAGAAACAGTGCTTGTGCAGACCGACAACTATCGCGATCGCGCCTATAGCTTTTATCAGGTTGCCGGCTTTCGTATCGTCGAGCATATCACCCTCTATCGCAAGGATTTCGCACCGGCGGATTGGAAGAGCGATGAGTAAGCGTGACCAATATCGCCTCTACCTGCGGCCGAGTCGCGCCAATCGGGATCGTCCGATCCATCCTCGGTGCTCATACCTATAGAGCGGCAGACGTAGATGAAATCATGGGTAATAATTTACCATGAAGACAATCGGTAAATTGTCCTCGACTTGCAATATTTACCAAGGTTAGCAGGACAGCAGATCGCCTCAATAGATCCAAATCAGAACAGCCCCGTGATACCCTGATAGAGAAACAGCAAGCCAAACACCAGCGACACGACCATGACGATACGGTCGTTATGGATCTCCAGCCAGCCGCCAAACGACTTAAGCCAGACTTTGGCCCGATTGGGCAGAATGAGGCGAATGAGAATGGGGATGATCAGCAAGGATTGGGCCAGCAGGATATACCCCAGAAACACGAGAAAGGTCTCCCGTATCCCTAATTGCGCGCCATCGATGACACTGAGCGCGCCCAGGGTGAAAACCCACAATTTAACCGCGATCAGAATAAAGCCCGCGCCGAAGAGCAGGGCGCGCAAGGGAGTCAACCCGTCCAGCATCGTCAGCCACTTGGGCGGCGGGGCGTCGGGATCGGGCTCCTTGGCCCACTTCTTGTAAGCAGTGGTCAGCAGCAACAGGCCGAGCACCAGCAAGAGCGTGGACTTGATGGCGCTCAGGTTCCCGCTTGCGTCGGCCGGATCGCCGCTGCCGCCGGTGATGATGAGCTGGAACAGGATGCCCTGGGTCAGACGCGCCAGGGTCATGCCCAGCACGAAGGCAATGGCCTTCAGCGGTCCACGCTTTTCGCCGGTCAGCAATAAAATGACGATGATGATCTGAACCGGGACAAGCGCCCCGCCGATGATGAAAGGAAGTAAGGAAACGAAGATTGAGTCCAATGGATTCCTCTTGCCGTCAACAAATCATTATTTTCAGTGGCAGAAATTAAATTATTAAGCCTGCAAATTATAGCGTATGACAGGAGACAATCACACAAGCCCTGGTGGGCGCGCACTCACAGACAGACCCCAATACCGGTAGCAAATCTCACAGAACATTTGTTTTAATCCATCGGTCTGTGATATGCTCCTGACGCATTATCCCAACCATTCTCACTTGGAGATTCATCATGACCCAACACATTTCGGCCGAACTGTTCACCAATAACCTCTACGCCCTGCTGACCGAGACGTTCGAAAGCGTTTACGGCATCTACCTCGATGGCGGCACATCCCTGTTCGAGACACTGGCCGACATCACCCCCGAGCAGGCCTCGCGATCCACCAACGGCCGCTGCGCCACGCTGGCTGCGCAGGTCAACCACACCCGCTTCTATCTCGACGTGCTGGAGAAGTACATGACCGAGGCCGAGGCCGAACGCGCCGACTGGGCCTCAAGCTGGCAGATAGGCGTGGTCACGGCCGAAGAATGGGATGCCCTGAAGGCGGAGTTGCGCGACAGCTACACCCGCGTGCGAGCGCTCATGGAAGGGTTCGACTCATGGGACAACGACCACCGCATCGGCGGCGCGCTAGGGATCGTCGTCCACACAGCCCATCATCTGGGGGAGATTCGGCAGATGTTATGCGTGCTGCGGGACAATGAATCAGCTTGATCACTTGGCTCGGATAGTAGGCAGATAGCGAATACGAACCCTTTTGGGTTGGACAGTTACCAAAGCTCCATCACCCAATTCGATGCTTCTTTCTGCCAACAAGGCCCGAAGCAAAGATACCAATGACTCAGCCTTAAGTCCTTCAATTCGGATCCGAATTACAGAGGGCTTGGATAAACCTGATAGAGCCAAAATCGCATGGAAATCAGCGTCAAGGGTGACGACGATGCGATCTTGCTGGTTAGCCAAACGGATGAGGGTTTTGTCATCAGCGTTGGAGAGTCCCATCTCGCCAACATGAACCGCGTCTATCTCGTGCAAACGAAGTAAAGCAGCCGCCGATCGAGGCAATCCCTGATCAAGCAGCAACTTCATAAGAAAAGACCACTATGCGATCATCCAGATTGGCTGCAGCAAAGGCCAGAGCCTGCCGAATGTCTTCACCTTCAAGCTCAGGAAACTCCCGAAAAAGCTCTTCGCGATCCGGGTAAAGAGCCAATAGCTCAAGCACTCGCTTGACGGTCAATCGCAGATCGCGAATGCATGGCTGCCCGTTCAGGCGGTCGGGGTTCGTTGTGATGCGATCAAATTCCATGATAGTCCCTTGAAGACAAATTTTGAGGCGTGTTTGAGATAATTATACTCGAAATTCATCCATGCGAGGGAGGACATCAACCAGGGATGACAAATCCCCTCTCATGTTTAGAGTTGGACCGGGGATTCTTCCACTGTTTTCAACATCGACAAACGCGCAAGAATCAAGAGCGTGGCGATAAGCATGACCAAAGCCACGATCTGCACCACGTGAAACCCTCCGCCCACAAGCGGCGTCGTCTCCTTAAACGCATCCACAAACAGCCGCCCGGCGGCATAGACGGCCGCGGTCACCAGAAACGGCCGGCCATCTATCCCACGGAAGCGAGACGAGGTAGCCGCCCACCACGCGACCAGCGCGGCCGCGCCTGCCAAAACTTCGTAGAGCTGCACCGCGTGCCGCCGCACGCCGTATTGGTTGATACCCCACGGCCGCGACGTCAGCGAACCATACCCCGCGCCACCCATGAAGTCGGCCAGGCTGACCGCCATGAGGAACACCAGCGCGCCCGGCGCCAACACATCCAGCGCGGGCCACAGCGGCAGGCGTCGCCAACGGCCGTAGAAGAAGGCCGCCGCCACCCCGATGACCATGCCCCCGGCGGCATGGTAGCCGCTGGTCAGCGGCCAGATGATGCCGAGCAGGTTGTCGTCATAGGATGACCAGTGCAACAGGACGAAGACCAGCCGCGCGCCGACGAAACCGCCCAGCAGGGCCACCGACGCGAGCGCATAATAACTTTCAGGATCATGGCCAAGCCGTCGGGCCGCCCGATCAACGGCATAGAGCGCCAGCCATATGCCAAAGAGGTAGATCAGCGGGCCTGTCGGCAGGCCGATAGGCCCGATATTGAGGTAAGGAAACATCAGGAAATCATCGATAAAATGTTTATGCAGCCCTTCCAGGTATTACTCGGCGTCGGATTCATCGGGCGGCCGCACAGTATATTCAAGCCATACGATACCGCTGGGAAAGACCCGGTGGGAGGTCAAGTCGAGCAGCTGGATCATCGCCGGCGACGGGAGAAAAGGGCGCCCCCCACCCAGCAAGACAGGAACGATGGCCGGTTCCACGGTATCGACATAGCCCAAAGCGAGCAGGCTTTGAAAGAGTTCGCCGCCGCCGAAGAGCCAGATGTCCTTGCCGGGTTCTGAACGCAACTGATCGAGAAAAGCCGGGATATCTTTGGAAACGACGGTAACTTGAGGGTGATCTTCCTGCCGAAGCGTCTTTGAGAAAACACAGGTCTTCTTTCCCCAGAATCCGTCGGCGTCTTTCACCATCCCCTCGTAGGTAAGGCGTCCCATGAGCAGGGTGTCGAACTGGTCGAACAATGCACCGAAGTCTATCGTGGGTTCATCGACGATCCAGCCCGTTTTACCGGCCGAATCAGCGATGTATCCATCCAGACTGCATGCGACCTGGTAGCGGATTCTGCGCATCAACAACTCCAATCGGGCAATTGCCCGGGGTTCATTCCAGCAGCTTCTCGATCCGATCCGCCAGCACTCCCTGACTGATCGTACCGATAAGCACCTCGCGAACGACGCCGTTCCTGTCGATGAATATGGTCGTCGGCAGATTGAGGACGCCGTACAGATTATTGACCCGCATATCCTCATCGACCAGCATCGGGTAGGTCAGGCCGTGCTTTTGGACGAAGGCATCCATCGTCGCCGCCGACTCGGCCTGATTCAACCCCAGGACTGCGACCCTGCCGTCATAAAGGCGGCCGACGTTCTCAAAGTAGGGCATCTCCACCCGGCAGGGTGGGCACCACGTGGCCCAAAAGTTGAGCACCACTGGCATGCCGTCGCCGGCCGTGAAATCGCTCAGTGTAATCGAGCGGCCGTCAATGGCCGGCAACGTGAAATCAGGGGCCAGATTGCCGACATAGGGTGCGGTGTGGAGGACCGTCGGGCCGGCATCTCCGCTCGTCTCGCGCGAGAGAACGATCCAGCCGGAGCCGATGAGAGCGGCCAGAGCGATGAGGGCGATCCATTCGAGCCGCTCACGCATGGCCTAACCCGGGATGAGAACGTTATCGAGGGAGATAGTCGCAACCGGAGCGGCCGCATCGGCATGAGCGGGCCGGCCGGTCAGGTCATACGTCATGGCTCCATCGATAGTCACCGGCACCAACTCGCCCAACGGCAATTCGCCGGGGATGAGTACCAGCCCGTCGATCTCCGGCGCGTCGCGGTAGGTACGGCCGACGCTCAGGTTGTCACCGTGGCCCTCAATGAGAACCGGCAGCGTGCGGCCGACCTGAGCCTGGTTGCGAGCCAGCGAAATGGCTTGTTGCAGCTCCATCAGTTCCGCCTGCCGCGCCAGCTTCACATCCTCATCGACCTGCCACGAGACGGCCGCCGACGGCGTGGATGCCTCGTAGGAATAGGTGAACGCGCCGACGCGGTCGAACTTCAGGTCGCGCACAAAGGTCTTCAGCGCGGCGAACTCCTCGTCCGTCTCGCCGGGATAGCCGACGATGAAGGTGGTGCGGATGGCGATATCGGGCATGGCGGCGCGCAGCTTCTCGACCGTGCCGTACACCCACTCGATGTTGGCCGGTCGCCGCATGCGCTTCAGCGTCTCGCGGTGGGCGTGCTGCAGCGGGATGTCCAGGTAGGGCAGCACCTGCGGCATGGTGGCCATCGCCTCGATCAGCTCGTCGGTGACATAGCCGGGATAGGCGTACATGAGGCGAATCCAGGGGATATCGGGCGCGGCCCTGGTGATCTCCTTGAGAAGATGAACCAGGCCGTTCTTCAGCCCCAGATCGTGGCCGTAATCGGTCGTATCCTGAGAGATAATGATCAACTCGCGAACGCCGGCGGTCTGCAAGCGCGCCGCTTCGGCGACGATGGTCTCGGGGGGACGGCTGACATGCGTGCCCTTGATCTGCGGGATGGCGCAGAAGGCGCACGGCCGGCGGCAACCATCGGCGATCTTGAGATAGGCGCTGGTGCCCTGAACCGTGGCCCGCAGGACGTTTCGCTCGTCGCGGCCGACGGTCTCGGCCTCATCCGGCAGATGATAGAGCGGTTCGGGGTGTTTGCGGCGGCGCAATTGGCGCACAAAGGGCACGATATCCATCCAGCGGCGCGTACCGATGACGCCGTCGATCCCCGGCACCCATTCGACCACCTCATCGCCATACCGTTGGGCCATGCAACCGGCGGCGATAAGCAACTGGTTCGGCCCCTTCATCTCGGCCAGTTCGCGCAGCGCGCCGATGGATTCCTGCCGCGCGCCCTCGATGAAACCACAGGTATTGACGATCATCACTCCGGCATCGTTGGGGTCGCCGGTCGCGTCAAACCCCGCCCGCATGAGCAGATCGGCCATGCTGGTCGAGTCGACTGTATTCTTGCTGCAACCCAGGCTGAGCAAGTAGAACTGTTTCTTTTGCTTGGCTTTACTCATCGCTATCCGCCGGCTTTCGTCGCCGGTTCCCCCCGCTCTCTATTGGGTCGCTCGCCAGACCTCTTCGTGCCGCTCGCCGCGACCGCCCAACCGGCCCAATTCTATTTCATTGATCGTGACGAAAACGCCGGCGGCGTTGCCGGTGATGACCTTGGCTTCGGATTGGGCTGTCCATTCAAAGGTGTCGTTGGCTTTGGCAATGCCGCTATAAACGACAGCGCTATCGATGGTCACCTCGACCCAGGTGCGCTCCAAAATATCGAGCTTCAGCCGGATCTCGTCGAGCGTGGCCGGCAGAGGCGGCCGCGTGGGGGTCGCCGTTCCCACCGCGCCGGGATTATTGCGACTGGTGTCGGCGATGGGCTGTTCCGTCCCCTCGACGATAAGGCTGGAGCCGGCGGGCTGCTGGGGGGCGACCTCTTCCGTGGGCGTCGGCGTCGCGCCGGTCACATCGGCCACGACTTCCTGAACGGCCGAGGTAAATTCCTGCACCGCGTTCCCGTCGCCGCCCCGCCCCATCAGGATGGGGATGAAACGATTGGCGATGAGCGCCAGAGCGACAACCATCGCAATAATAATGGCGATCTGGAGCATGTTGCCGCTCGACCCGCCGTTATGGACGGAATCAAAGCCCTTGCCCTGCACTTCCATATTGACAGGGTCGAAGAACGGCTGATCCTGTCGCTCTACGAGAGGGTTATCGGGGGAGATCTCTTCCTGGGCGTGTACAAACGCGCGAGCGTCCTGCCCCTGGAGGGCAAGATATCGATCCAGCAACGGCTGCGGATCCAGCCCCAGGTGGCGGGCGTAGTTACGCAGAAACCCACGCACGTGAACGGGCGTGGGCAATGCGTCGTAATTTCCGCTCTCCAGCGCCGACAGATAGCGCACGTTGATGCGGGTACTGGATTGTACGTCTTCGAGCGTCAGCCCCTTGTTTTCACGGGCTTCGCGCAATAGATGGCCGATCTCGTCCATTTGGGCGTCGATCGTTCCTTCGGGGCGGCCGACTAGGGCCGCCACCGGTCAGCGGCATTCACCGCAAATCAGGCCTCGACCGCTTCCTCAACGGCCTCTTCGACGGCCTCGGCAACAACTTCAGCTTCGGCGGCCACATCCTCGATTGCCTCGGTCACCTTGGCCACCACCGGCGCGCCTTCTTCCAGGACCAGCACGCGAAACTCGGGGTGATAGTCACCACTGAGGCGCACGGGGATCATGTATTCGCCCACCTGGCGCAGCGGTTCGGTTCCAACCTTACGGCGGTCGATCTCGGTCCCCAGGACTTCATTCAACTGGTCGGCGATCTGATGGGTCGTGATCGAGCCATACAGACGGCCGTTATCGCCGGCGCGGGCCGTAAAAGACAACTCGACGGCGCGAATCCGATCCGACAAAATCTCGTACTCGGCCCGAAGCTCGGCCCGGCGCGTCTCGGCGCGCTTGCGCCACGCTTCGGCCTGCTTCATCACATCCGGGCTGGCCTTGACAGCCAAACCCTTGGGCAGCAGAAAGTTGCGACCGAAACCATCGGCCACGGTGTGGACCTCACCAGCATAGCCCAGATTGTCAACGTCTTCCTTCAACAACACTTTCATCGACACAGACTCCTGATATTCAAAGAATCGCAGACCCGGGCTACCAGTTGGAGTTCATCATCCGGCCGCGGCTGCGGAAATTTCTATAGGCAAACGAATATAGTAGCAAAATCAACCCTTTTTAGCAAACGCGCCGGGCTTTTATTTGCCACAACTCATGCCACCCAAACCCGTTTTTGGTATAATCAGACGTTGCATGGGCGCCGGTTGGCGCGTCAATACTGTTAGAAAGAGGAATTAAATGGGTAAGTCACAGCCAAAGCGGCGCACCACGACCACGAGGACGCATCAGTCGGAAAAGGGCGCGGCCAGTAAAAAGAAGAGAACAGACTGGATCCGGATCATTTTGATCATCGTCGGCGTCATGATCGTCATCAGCATGATCCTGTCGATGCTGATCGTCCCCGGCAGTCCCCTCGGATTCTAAACGAAGAATTCCAACGAATCTTCACGGATGGGCATAGCCGGTCGCGGCCGCCATTCAGCCCATCCGTGAAGATTCTCCCCTCTTGCTTTAGTCTCTCTTTTCAACAATAAACGTCGGCACTGTCGAGCCGCCGCCGGCCGAAACGTTGAGCAGCGGATCGGTTGACAGGCGCGTCAGGCAGCCATCGGCGTATTCGCCATAGAAGGTGAACGGCGCGGTGTCCAGCATCCGGTTGTAGATCTGCAGCTTGCCGTCGAGTATGCTGGGGTACGGCTCGGTGGGAATGCTGACTCGTTCCTGAATGACATGGGGGGTCTCCAGCGCCACCCGGAGCGCCGCCTCCCAGCCGCTGGCATTGGTCTGCCAACCCAGGACGATGCCGTGACCACCGTAATCGTCGTTGGGCTTCAACACAAATTGTTCGCGATATTTGGTGATGAACGGGATCAGATCAACCGCCAGCCCGTTGTAGGTGGTGATGCGCTCCTCCACGATCCGTGTCCAGGGGATATGCTCGCGAACGGCCGCCAGTTCGTCGGTGGTGAGAAGATGAGCATTGCGCTCGTCGCTCAGCACGGCCAGGCTGGCCTTCTTGTAGAGCATCTTGCACAGGAACGGGTTGACCATGCACACATCCCCGTTGCGGACGGCATGGACGATAGGGTTATCCAGGCCCATGCGATCGATCAGCTCGGTGATGAGCACCCGCTTGTAGATCAGGTCGAACTTAAAATCGCCATCGTAGAGCGCGCCGTCGCGGTATTCCACCGTGCGCGGATCGACGATCTGAGCGGTCAGCCCCTGTGACTTAAAGTAGGCCACAAACAGTTCGAACTCGCTGCGGGTGGGCACTTCCGCCCAGTCGAGGATGGCGATCTGCGGCTTGCGGCTGCCTCGGGTCACCCCCGACCACTGCCGCCAGCAATCGAGCAACACGTGCATGACGCTGTGGCGCGTGGGAATGGGCCGCACGGAATATTGCTTCAAAAACTCGCCCATCACCGGCAGGCCGTAGAAGGCGCTGTTGAGCACGTCGTTATAGGCCGACGCGGCCGGCACCTCGGCGTTGTTTTCGGTAAATTTCAACTCCATCTTCTCGCTGCCGGTGATGAAGAAAGAGTCGAGCCGGCTGAGCGGGGAGTGGACCTTGAAGCCGGGGTTGATCTGGATGAGCGGCTCCTCCCAATCGAACAAGCCGAACTGGGCGCGAAAATCGGCGTCGGCCACGGCGTAGTGGGAGATTTTCTCGAAGGCTCGCGACAGCGGCCGGATCGCTCGCCGCAGGTACGTATACTGCTCGGGCGTCAGGAAGCGCGGCCGCAACACGGAACAGAGTGGCCGCTCGCCAAAAAACAGCCCGCGCGAACGCAACTGTTCATTGAGCTTCTCGCCCGACTCAATCGCCACTTCGTCGACCAGCAAATCATGATAGGTGATGATGGCTTCGCTTAGGGACATGGTACACCTGCCGGAATAGCAATCCGCGGATTGGGCCGATTAAACTTCGGTAATCGACTCAATCCGCAGACAAATAACTTTATCCGTTGAAGAGACCGCTCCACTTGAGTTCGGTCAGCTGCGGCCGCGGGTTCTTGGCCAGGTCGATGACCATATCGGCCATATGCTTGACGCACCACTCGAAGTAGATCGGCGTGAGCGAGTTGATATCCATGTCCGGAGCCGGGTTCATGAAGTCGATGGCATAGGGCACGCCGTCGCGGATGGCGAATTCGGCCGTGTTCATATCATAGCCGAGGGCGCGCACCAGCTTCAGCGCGTCACTGACGATGCGCTCCCCAAGCTCCGGCGACAGATGAGCGTGATCGACGACATAGCGACGGCCGTGCGGGTCGTACTTCATCGGCAATACCTCTTCCTGGCCCAGGCACATGCAGCGCACGTAATGGTCCCAGTGGATGAACTCCTGCAAGACCATCGTGTACAGACCGGACTGGTTATAGGCGTGCCAGAGGTCTTCCTTGGTGTGGCAGATGTAGACGCCCTTCCAGCCGCCGCCGTGGGCGTCCTTGAGCACGCAAGGCAGGCCGACGTAATCCAGCAGCTCGTCCCAATCGAGGGGATACTTCAGATTGCGCAAGCTCTCATCATGAACGATGCCGGGTACGTAATCCTTATTGGGCATGGCGATCGTCTTGGGGTGGGCCACGCCTAACCGGGTGGCCAGCGAAGCCTCAAAGAACTTGTCGTCGGCCGTCCACATGAACGGATTGTTGATGACCGTCGTCCCCTGGAGCACGGCGTTCTTCAGGTGCGAACGGTAATAAGGCACCTCGTGGGAGATGCGATCGACGATGACCGCATACTCGCTCGCCTCGTTCATTCTCGTGCCGCCCAGCTTGATGAATTCGGCCGTAACGCCCTCGTTACGCCGGTTCACCTCTTCAATGAACGCCGGTGGAAACGACCATTCCCGCCCCACCATAAGCCCGACTTTCAATGTCATGTTATACCTCTCCTAAATTGACTTCGGACGACGAACCATTGATAAATAGTCCGACCAAACCGCGCCCGGCGGCCGGTCAATCATGCCCACCGATGTAAAGACGCACCATCTTGTGCCACCAGGGCCAGTCGTGGGACCAGCCATCCCAGAGGCGCAAGGCGTTGCCGACGCCCTTGTTCCACAGCGCGGTCGACAGTTGCTCGCTGCTGCTGCGCAAGCCGTCGTCGCGGCCGACGGCCAATATGATATCCTGATTGCGCAACTGGTTGATGCGGCGCCAGTCATGCTCGCCATTGATGAAGTCGATGGGGCTGTTGAAATAGATATTCTCGTCGTAATAGCCGTCGGTCCAGCGGCTGATTTCATAGATGCCGCTCATGCCGATGGCGCGGCCGACGAGATCGGGGTGACGCAGGGCGAAGTTGAGGGCGTGGTAGGCCCCGAAGCTGGCCCCGATGGTGATCATGAACGGGTTGCTGTTCTTTTGGCGCGACAGGGGCAGCACCTCGTTGGCCAGGTAGTTATCGTATTCGATCTGCCGCCAGGCGCGCGCGCCGGGGTGCTTCCAGCGAGCATACCAGCTCTCCTGATCGACGCTGTCAACGCAATAAGCCTGCAGATGCCCGGCATTGATCATGTCGCTCAGCGTGTTGAACATGCCGCGGTCTTCCCATTCGTAGTAGCGACCCATCGAGGTCGGAAAGACCAGCAGCCGCGCTCCAGCATGACCGATTATCAATAATTCCATTTCCCGTCCGAGCGACGGGCTGTACCAGCGATGATGTTCGCGATGCATTCGTTTTTAATCCCCTCTCCTAATGGTGATAGGGAGAAATAATAACATGGAAAATTGAAATGCGAAATGACAGTGACACACGTCGTTCTCGCATTGGAGGGCCCAATCCCACGGTCACAATCCGGGCATCAATGCCGGCCCGGTTGCATGGATGATCAGAGTCGATCCGGCCCGTCATGGGGTCGATTGGTCGGACGGATCGTCATAGGATTGACGCTCCTCATGCAGCGCGTACTCGGCCTGACCGGCAAAGGTTCGAGGGCGCTCGATCAGGCGACCGGTGACGTACTTGTGCAGGATGCTGGACATCAGCGTCTGGTAGGGGATGCCATCTTCGAACGCCATTTCCTTGAGCGCGAAGAGGTCCTGATTGGTAATGCGAATGTTGACGCGTTGCTCTTTGCGGAGGAACACCCGGGCTGCCTCTTGATATTCGGTGATTTTGGCTTCCATATCAGGAACAGGAACCGTTTCGCCTCGCTCGAAGGCTTCAAGGATTTCGCGCTCTTCCGCATCCATTTCCACGTCGAATACTTTGTCGTCGTCCATTATTTATTTTGGTCTCCTGAGATATTGCCGGGTCGCTTTTCGACCGGGATAGATAGTTTTCAGAAACGCGTCATTATCTTTTTCGATGAATGGCACGACATACACGTAATCGTCAATACGAACGATAAAATATTTTTGACCGGGGTACTTTTCCTGGTTTGGATGCTCCTCTACCCGGAGCAAATCACCAAGCATGATGTGGGTCACGATCTGATCAAAAGAAACACCACGTTCCTTCTTCAGGAGATCGTTCTTGTCTTCGTTCCAATAGAAGTTACGGTTCATAATGTATCACATTGTGTGCCTATTGGCAACATCTATGGATGCTCAACTGGAGGATGCGCGGCTATCAGGCAATCCAGCGGTGCCCACCCGTCTCGCCCGCTTTCATGGGTCGCCCACAGCCAGCCGCTCTCCACCAGCTCCCCACGAACCACATCCCCCGGCTCCAGCGGCAACTCGGCCGCCGTGTAGCCGCGCAGCAGGACGCCGCTCTCGCCTTCGACGTTCAGCCAGCTTTCGGGGACCCAGCCGGCGCGGCCGTCGGCGGCCGTGGCCCACACCCAGCCGGGGTACTCGTCGTCGCGGCGGCCGAGGGCCAGCCGGTCGCCGGCCGCGCCGCGGATCGGGTCGGCGTAATGGACATGCCAGGGTTTAATCGCCCGCCAGGTCGTCATCGGTCGCCCTGTGGTCGTTCGGCCCGAACCCAGGCCAGTTGCGAGCGCCAGCTCACCGCCCGGTCGAGCAGTTGATCGCGAAACAATTTCTCGATCTTCCCCATCTCTGTCTCCGTCAATCCTCCGGCTGCCAGGCGCTCCCGGTAGCTGGGCCGTCCGTCGGCCGCGGCCGCGCCGAACCAGCGCTCCAGATGGGCGACGGTGATGAGCCGCTCCTCCGTTTGTTCCTCGGCCGTCAGGCGCGTGTCACCGAAGCCGGCCGCCTCCAGCGCGGCAGCCAGATCGCGCTCGCCCCAGCTGACCATCGGGTCGGTCGCATCAGCATAGATCGCTTCCTCGGCGGCGATAACCTTGTCGCGCAGCCCGTGGTCGCGCCCCCAGTCGATCAGGTCGTGGAGGCGTTGGGTGTGGCGAGGGATAGCCTGGGAGAAGACGAGGCGGCCGCCGGGCAGCAGATGCGCAATTAAAACCTGGCAGGTTTCGGAAAACCCGTCAGGTTTGGACGACGAGAGAACATTGCGGCCGATGATTATGTCAAATCGAACATCGCTCTCGCCGCGCAGGGCCAACAGGTAGGCGAGTTCAGCCGGGTCGCCGACGAGAATGGCCGGGCGCTCGATCTCCGGCAGCCGGGCCGCCTGCTGGCGCAGCGCCTCGCCCGTCGCCTCGTCGGCCGCCAATGCCCACACGCCGCCTTCCGGAGCGCGTCGCACCGCCTCCCAGGTCAGCAGGCCGCTCCCGGCGTTGACGTCCAGCACGAGGTGATGGCGCTGCAGCCCGGCCGCCTCAAACAGCCGGTCGCGCAGCGCGCCCATCAGGCGGCCGCTGCCGGCTACCGTCCGCTGGAGCCAGGCGTCCTTGGTGCGGTTGGTCGGGCTGGTGGTCAGCACTTCCAGATGGGCCGGCGCGGCCCCCGCTTCGCCCTCGACCATCGCCGCCAGTTGGGCCTCGCGCCGCCGGGCCACGTCATCGCGGATGGCCCGCTCATAGCCCAGATCGCCCGGCTGGTAGAACACCTTGCCCTGCAGCGCGTCGGGCAGGTATTGCTGGGCCACCCAGTGATTGCGATAGGCGTGGGGATAGAGGTATCCCTCGCCGTGGCCGAAGCCCTCCTTGTCGCGGCTGCCGTCCTTCAGATGGTTGGGCACGTCGGCCTCGCGCTCCTTCTCCACCACGCCCAGCGCGTCGAAGAAGGCGAACGCCGAATTGGATTTGGGCGCGGTTGACAGATAGATGGCCGCCAGCGACAGCGGATAGCGCCCCTCCGGCATCCCGATGCGCTCGAAAGTCTCCCAGCAGTTGACGACGACGCCCATCGCCTGGGGATCGGCCATGCCCACGTCTTCCCCGGCGAAGATGGCCATGCGCCGGAAGATGAAGCGTGGATCCTCCCCGGCATAGACCATCTTGGCCATCCAGTAAAGCGCGGCGTCGGTGTCGGAGCCGCGCAAGCTCTTGATGAAGGCCGAGATGGTGTCGTAATGGACGTCGCCGTCCTTGTCATAGAGCACGGCCCGGCGCTGGATCGACTCCTCGGCCACGTCCAGACCGATGCGAATGACGCCGTTGGCGTCCGGCGGGGTTGTCTCCACGGCCAGCTCCAGCGCGTTGAGCACGCCGCGGGCGTCGCCGTTGGCCACATCGACCAGATGATCCAGCGCCCCGGGTTGCAGCTCGACCTTCAGATTGCCGTATCCTCGCTCGGCGTCACCAAGAGCCTGAATGGCGATGGCCCGCAAATCATCCTCGGTCAGCGGCCGCAGCTGGAAGATGCGGCTGCGGCTGACGAGCGCCTTGTTGACCTCGAAGTAGGGGTTCTCGGTGGTCGCGCCGATGAGGATGATCGTGCCGTTCTCCACGTGGGGCAGCAAGGCGTCCTGCTGGGCCTTGTTCCAGCGGTGCACCTCGTCGACAAAGAGGGTGGTGCGCCGGCCGTGCAGTTCGCGCAGT
>JAGOZU010000156.1 GCA_018058545.1 Promineifilum sp.
ACGCGGTCAGCCTCGTGGCGGGGTGTGCCGTGGCGGGTGCTGCCGGGTCGCCGCCGGTCGAGTTGATCCTGAATGGTGTCGCGGGTGAGCCACAGTCCCGGCGGGCAGCCGAAGACGATGGTGACGATGCCGGGGCCGTGGGATTCGCCCGCCCCGGCCACGGAGAAGAGGGGGCCGCCGAGGATTTCCATGCTACCACAGAGTCTCGACTGATGAATTTGTGATGATGCGGTCCTTCGTTATAAGGGGGACGCTAAAGAATGTTGAGGTTGCAGCGATGATTCGATCCGGCATATCGGCGATTCCCGAATTTGCGAGCGAAGTTAGTGATTTGGCGATTTCAAGATCGACGGGTGCCTCGACGAAGATCGTGTCGGCATTGTCGAACAATCCGAAAACTGTTGCCGGCCACTCGGCGGTCAATCGTCCTTTCTCGGCAAGATAGGCGATTTCCACAAGCGAAATCGATGAAACCACAACCTGGTTTCCTTCTCCACCAATTGCGCTCAAAAACTGCCGGGCGGATTCCGAGAGTCGTTGATCACCGGACAGGTACCAGATAAGGGCATGAGTATCAACGGCGGCGGCAATCATTTAGATATCTTCGCGCGGGAAGTTGCCCCACATCTCTTTGCGCACTTCCGCGATGTCTTCGTCCGTGAGTCCGGTGTTTGGCAATATCCCATAGAGAGAGCGTTTTGGGCCGGGTTTGGATTCTGTTAAATCCCCATGCAGCAGGGTCATGACTTCCTCGACCAGGCGTACCTTCTCAAGAGGGGATAATCCCCGTGCCATATCTATCACCGTCTCCAGTTTTGCGGCCTCTAATTCAACGGTCAAGTTGCTCATGATTGATCACCTGTTTAACCTAACGAATTTTCCGCGAATAAGCGTATCGTTGCAAGGTGTTCTTCAGCCGTCCCAAACCCCGCCCCCATCGTATTCAAACTGATATGCGTGGCGCCGGCGGCGCGCCAGCCCTCGATTGCGCGGCCGATTGCGTCGTCTCTGAAACTGATCGAAAAGTACGCCCGGAGGGACTCGAACCCCCAACCACTTGGTTCGAAGCCAAGTACTCTGTCCGATTGAGCTACGGGCGCAAAAAAAGCTGACGAGACGCCCCATCAGCTTTCAGGGCGAGTGGTGGGATTTGAACCCACGATCTTCTGGGCCACAACCAGACGTGTTAACCCCTACACCACACCCGCCATGGATGCATCGAACCGATGCGTAAGGAACTAGTTTACCCTGTTTGGGCGCCGGGGGCAAGAAACCAGTGATTTCCGGGTGGCGCGTGCCTGCCTCGTAGCCACCCGAGGGCTATTTATTCTTCGCGCCGAGGGCCGAGCCGAGACCGACGCCGATGGCCAGCCCCATGCCGATGCCCAGAGCGAGGTTATCCATGATCACGCCAAAGGCCGCGCCGAGGGAAATCCCCAGCGCGATGCCCATGCTCAGATAGGCCGCTTGCTTGTTTTCCGGCTCCTTGGGGTCTTTTTCGTCCATGTTCGCTACTATCTCCCGGTCATATGATTTGAAGGCCTGCCCTTGCGGAAAGGCGACCTCCTCTATCATCTTACACACAAGGAACCGATGACGCCAGACTGCGATAGCTATCGCGGCCGCCGGATCATCATCCATAGCCGCAGCGGGTGGCCTATTTAGCCTTGCGCGCGATTGCAAAAAGGTGGGCGGTGCGGGAGGGTTGCTCGTCAAGTCCGCGCGATTCCCAACGGTTGATGAGATTGCCGGCCATCGCCTTGGCCGTGGTCAACGGACGGCGCGGGGAGAAGGATGCCATGCCCCGCACGCGATGGGGGCCGGTCTTGACGCCCCAGGTTACCGCGACTTCGTCATAGTGTCGCGAGAGCAAGTCGTGCAGCTCGTCGCGGCGAAAATGCTTGACATGGTCGGGATTATAATGGGGTGGGACGTTGCGAATGTAGTCGCCGTTGGGAGTCGTCAAGTAGAGCCATCCGCCCGGCTTGAGGACGCGAGCGGTCTGCCTGATGAAAGCATCATCTTCAACGACGTGCTCAATGACTTCCACGCACAGAATGCCGTCGAATGTGTCGGACGGCAAGGTGGAACGGGTCATGTCCTGGAGGATAACCTCGGTGATATTGCTTCGCCGTTGACTCAACTCGCGATGAATCTCATCCGTCAGGCCGAGGTTCAGCACGCGCTGGACTTCGGATTCACGCGGGATGTCCAGAATGATGATGTCGGCCGGTAATCCGACCGAATAGGGCGACTTTCGGCCGCCGACATCCAGCACCCGCGGCCGTGTCCCGGCGGAATCCGACAATAATGAACGCACGTCGCGCCTGACCTTGCCGTAAAGAACCGGCAGAAATGGCGTCATCATGCTGTAGACCAGCTCGTATGGCGTCATGGAATGACCTGTCTATCGTTGATCCGGATGAATGATACCACTCTCACCACTTTCCCTCCAGTATCTCCCCGACCACCGTCTCCAGGTCAAGCGCCGCCCCCGCCGCCAGCCCGGCCTCAACCTCCTCCGGCGGCAGACCCTGCCGGGCGATCTCCTCGTTGATCTCCCGCATAACCTGATAATCCAGCGCCGGATGGGCGCGGGCCAGGCCGAAGAGGAGCAGCCCTCGCGCCTTCTCGCCCGCCTCGGCCATGATCTGGCCGTGGAGAAAGACCGCCCACAGGACATCGGGCAGGGCGCCGAGCGAGCGGGCCAGCTGCAGGGCCTCGGAGGCGCCGCGGCGGGCGGCGGCGACGTCGCCCAGCTTCAGCTCAGCCTGGGCGACGTTGCCGAACGCATTCATGATATGCACCGGCATGTCCATTTCTCGCACCCGGTCTTCGGCTTGTCGGCCGTAAGTTCGTGCTGTGGCGTAGTCGCCCAGCTGGTAGGCGAGCTCGCCGAGGCCGAGAAGCGCCAGGCCTTCGCCATACAGATGGTTAGTCCGGCGGGCCGCCTCCAGGCTCAGCAGAAAATATTCCTTCGATCGTTCCAGCTCGTGGCGCTCGGCGGCGACAGCGCCAAACGTAAAAAGGATCATACGCTCGCCGGCCAGATCGCCGTCAGTCCGGCTGGCCGTCAGCGCCTCCATAGCCCGGCTCTCGGCTCCATCCAGATCGCCCATGGCAGACAACACCTGGGCCGCCGTGTCCAGCAAAATTAACAGTAACCGCCCGCCTAGAGGGCGGCCCAACCGTAGCGCTTCTTCGACCAGCGCCAGCGCATGGCTGTAGTCGCCCTGGACCCTGGCGTTATAAGCCAGTCCGCCCAACGCTTCGGCTTCCCGGGCGCGGTTGCCACTGGATCGCGCCCCGACCAGCCCGCGCTCCAGCGCTGCCTTGGCCGCCGCGTAGTCACCCAAAGTCCGACTTGCGCGGCCGATGCTGATCAGCGCGGCGTCGACGGCCGGGCCGTCACGCTCACCGGCCGCCTCGCGCAAGGCCAACGCCCGCTCCAGCGTCGCCCGCGCCACGAGGTTCGCGCCGGCCTGCATCGCCTCATCCCCCGCCCGCTCCAGCAGCGCCGCCGCCCGCAGCCCCTCCCCGGCCTGGATGTAGTGCTCGGCGATGAGGGTCAGGTATTCGCTCAGCCGCTCGCCGGCGTGGGTTTCCAGCCAGCGGGCGGCCCGGCCGTGGTAGGCGGCCCGCCGATTGAGCAGCACCGTCTCATAAGCCACATCGCGCAGCAGGACATGCTTGAAGATGTACTCGTTCGTCCCGGCGAAGGCTGAGCGCTCGCGGCGAAAGATGAGTTCCCGGCCGCGCGCCGCCTCCAGCGCCGGCGTGGCAGTCTCGCGTTCGACCTCCAGCAAGTCGGCCACGGCGCCGTCCCAGAACAGCCTGCCGACGACCGACGCTCGCTGCAACGCCTCGCGCTCCAGCCGCGGCAGCCCGTCCAGTCGCGCCTGCAGCAGCGCCGTCAACGTCGGCGGCACCTTGAGCGTGGCCAGCTTGTCCGCGCGCACCCGCCATTTCTCTTCCGCAGCAGGGGAGCCGGGGAGCAGAGGAGCCGGGGAGAGAGAGTCATCCCCGCTCCCTGTCTCCACTGCTCCTCCGCGCTCGATAATTCCCTGCTCAATGAGCATCTTGACCATCTCTTCGACGTAGAATGGATTGCCTTCGGCGGCGTCGGTGATCAGATCGCGCAGGCTATCGGGCACTTCGTCGACGCGCTTGAGAATCTCATCCACCAGCGCCTGGCTGCTGCGCTTGGGCAGCGGCATCAGCGAGATACGACGAAAGACCGTCCGCCCCTCGTCCCAGTTCGGCCGCCGCTCAAACAACCTCGATCGGGTGACGGCGACGAGAAGCAGACGCGCTTCCGGCAAGGCCGTCGCCAGATAGACCGCCAAATCCAGCGACGAATCGTCGGCCCAATGGACGTCCTCCAGGAAGATGACCGTCGGGCTGTCCGCGGTCAGGGCGCGGAAGTAGCGCATCAGGAAAGCCCGCGCCGACTGCATCAGGCCGGAGTCGCCGAGCAAGCCCTGGACGGCCTCGCTGCCGGAAAAGTCGAAGCCCAGCCAGTACCCGACTATATCGGCCGAGTCCGGCTCCAGCGCCCCGGCCATGCCGCGGCGGAACTTGTCCAGGGCAGTGGCGATGGGATCGCTCTCCAGAATCTCGAAGCGGTTGGCGAACAGGTCGCGGAACAGGCTGTAGGCCACGTTCTGCGCGTTGGATGTAGCGCGTCCCTTGAAATACCAGATCATTTCCGGCCGCATTTCGATCCAGTTTTCAAACTCGTACAGCAATCGGCTCTTGCCCACCCCCGCCTCGCCGACAACGACCGCCATGCGCGTCTCGGCCGACTCCATCACGTCCAGGTAGGTGTTCTTCAGCGTTTCCAGGTCGGCGTCGCGGCCGATCATGCGCGTCTCGACACCCTCCACACCGCGCGTGGCCATACGGAAGGC
>JAGOZU010000083.1 GCA_018058545.1 Promineifilum sp.
GCAGCAGCGGGTGGAGATCCTGAAGGCGCTCTATCGCGGTGCGGCCCTGTTGATTCTCGATGAACCAACGGCCGTGCTGACCCCACAGGAGGTCGATGAGTTTTTCGTCACGCTGGAGCAGATGAAGCGGGATGGTCACGCGCTCATCTTCATCTCCCACAAATTGCATGAGGTCGTGCAACTCTGCGACCGGGTGACCGTCTTGCGCGACGGCCGAACGATCGGCACACAGTCCACGGAAGGCACGACCAAGCATCAGTTGGCGGAAATGATGGTCGGCCGCCCGGTGGGGGCGCAACCCGACAAGGCGAAAGTCGAAACGGGAGAAGTGCGTCTGAGCCTGAAGGATGTTGAGGCGTTGAGCGATCGCGAACACCCCGCGTTGCGCGGCGTGTCCTTCGATTTGAAGGCTGGGGAAATCGTCGGACTGGCGGGTATATCGGGCAACGGCCAGCGCGAGTTGGCCGAAGCTATTGCCGGATTGCGGCCGTTAACCGGTGGGACGATCGACGTGGGCGGGCAGCCCATAGCCGGCATGAACCCGCGCCAGATCATGGAGCTGGGCCTGTCCTATATTCCCGAAGAACGGATGCGTGACGGGATGATCAAGGCCTTCACCGTCTCGGAAAACCTCATCCTGCGCGAATTTGACCGGCCTCCTTTCTCCAGAAACGGCTTTCTCAACCCGGGGGCGATCCAGCGTAACTCCCAGGAACTGGTCAAGGATTTCAACGTGAAGACGCCGTCGCTGGATACACCGGTCAAGAACCTGTCGGGAGGCAACATTCAGAAGCTGGTGCTGGCGCGCGAGATCTCTCGCCAACCAAAGGTACTTGTCGCCGCCCAGCCCACGCGCGGGCTTGATATCGGCGCGATGGAATACGTTCACGCGCAGCTGCTTAAACAGCGCGAGCTGGGTCTGGCTACATTGTTGATTTCCGAAGATCTGGATGAGATCCTGGCGCTATCGGACCGTATTCTGGTCATCTTTCATGGCCAGATCATGGGTGAGATGCCGCGCAGCGAGGCGACGCCTAAGAAATTGGGCCTGATGATGGCCGGCGAACATCATACCGAGGAGCAGGAAAGCGCGACGCCCGCGGCTTAACCGGCCTGATGCTGTGCCCGGTGGCGTCGATTCCGCCCCCATCGCCAGAACACAAGAAGAGCGACGGCCGCGAGGAGTATCATTCCGGCGGCGCGTCTCTCGCGCACACCTGCGTCGGCCGGGTCGGTGGCGGCGATCCATTCCAACGTCTCCAGCATCCCGGCTTGCAACGGCCGCGGCCGCCAGCCCAACTCGGCCCGTGCCTTGTCGGAACGGCCGACATAACTGACCCCCAGCAACCGCACCATCTCTTCGCTGAAGGCCTCGGGCAGCGCCACGACGGATCCTGCGCGGCCGAGGGCGGGGCTTAGGTTGCGGGCGAAGCGAGCCGGGATGGTTGTGGTGGGCGGGCGTTTGCCGGTCAGATGCGCCCAGAACTCGACCATCTCCCCCAGCGGAACAGCCGGCCCGGCCAGGATATAGCTTTCGCCCAGTCGCCCCTTTTCGGCCGCCAGGATATGGCCTTCGGCGACATCATTGACATGGGTATAACAAAGCGTCGTTTCCGGGCCGGGCAGGACCGGCAGCAAACCGCGATGGAAAAGACGCATGACCCCGGTCAACCAGCTTGAATCGCCGGGACCGTAGACAGCCCCGGGCATGACGATGATGATCGGTGCGCCCTGGGCGATAAGCCCCTCGGCGACGTTATAGTGAGCCAACCACTTGGTGCGATCGTACTCCGACAGAAAAGGGCCACCAGCAAAATAGGTTTCATCCGGTAGCGCCCCGCGCGTGTCACCGAACACGGCCAGCGTGCTGGTGTGGATGATGCGCGAGATGTTCAACTCGTGGGCCAGTTCGAGAACGTTGCGCGTGCCGCCGACATTCACCGAATCGCAGCGCCTGAGTCCCTCGGGCGAATAGTCGTAGACGCCGGCGATGTGGAAGACGATATCGCTACCGCGCATGGCCTCGCGCATCGACTCGCGATCGGTGACGTCGCCAATGGCGGCCGTGGCTCCCATCTCGCGCAGCATGGCCACTCCACGCTCCGAGCGGGCGAGGGCGACGACCTGATAGCCGCGAGCGATGAGTTTCCTCACGACAGCGCGGCCGATGAACCCCGTGCCGCCGGTTACAAATGCTTTCTGATAGAAATCGCCCATGGCGCGCTCCTCGATCGGTTTAAAGGAGATTATACCGTGTGGCATCGAGCTGGTGTATAATCAGGCGACATGGGATCCACGGTTATTCAATCGTATTGGTGAGATCGTGATACAATCCCCGCCCATATCGGCAAAGACGCCGCGGCATAGACGCCTATCCATCCTGGAGAACCCGCGCGACAGCGGCCGCCCCCGTCTCGCCATTTGAAACCGAGAGCGTGACCATGATTTGTCCCGCCTGCTCTGCCGCCAACCGGGACGGAGCCGCCTTCTGCCGCCGCTGCGGCCGATTGCTTCACGATGTCTGCCCCCGCTGCCGGGCCGCGGCCGACCCCGACGCCAATTTCTGCGACCGTTGCGGCGGCCCGCTTGGCCCTCGCGCCTGGTTGGGAATTACGAATGACGAATTACGAATGTCGAATGACGAATTACGAATGTCGAATGACGAATTGGGAATTTCGAATGACGAATTACGAATTACGAATGACGAATCAGGAATCAGGAATGGGGAATCACGAATTACGAATGACGAATTACCCGCGGCTCAACCCTTCGCCCTCGATCGCTACATTCCCCGCGAGTTGCTGGACAAGCTGACCGCCGCCAAAGGCGCGGCGGCCGAGCGCCGCGTCGTCACCCTGCTGTTTTGCGACATCCGCGGCTCCACGGCTTTGGCCGGGCAACTCGACCCGGAGGAGTGGACGGAGATCGTCAACGCCGCGTTCGAGCAGATGGTGCGGCCGATCTATCGCTATGAGGGCACGGTGGCCCGGCTGATGGGCGACGGGTTGCTGGCCTTTTTCGGCGCGCCCATTGCCCACGAGGACGATCCCCGACGCGCTGTGTTGGCCGGGCTGGCCATCGTTGAGGGCATCCATGCCTGGCGCGCCACCTTGCCCCCCAGCGCGGCCGGGCTGGATGTGCGCATCGGCATCAACACCGGTCTCGTCGTCGTCGGGGCCGTCGGCTCCGACTTGCGGCTGGAATACAGCGCCATTGGCGATGCCATCAACCTGGCGGCCCGCATGGAGCAGACGGCCGATCCCGGCACGGTGCGTATCGCTGAGGACACCTACCGCCTCATCGAGGGCCAGTTCGAGGTCGAGCCGCTGGGCGAGGTCGCCGTGAAGGGCAAGGAACAGCCGGTGGCCGCCTGGCGCGTGTTGCGGCGAACCGGCGGGCCGTCGGCGCGGCGATCCGGCTCGTTGCGCGCCTCGCTGGTCAACCGGCGCATGGCCTGGGAGCAACTGGAGCGCGTCTTCGATGGCCTGAACGCGGGGCGCGGCGGCATCCTCTACCTGACCGGCGACGCGGGACTGGGCAAGACGCGCCTCATCGACGAGGCGGCCGAGCGGCTGCTGCCCATGCTCAACCCGCCGGCCGCCTTCTGCGAGGCCTCGGCCGTTTCCTATGAGACCAATCGCCCCTACGGCCTGCTGGCGCGCCTGTTGCGGCCGCTGTTGGGGTTGGCCACCGGCGACCCGGCAGAGCAGATTCGCGCCCGCGTGGCCGCCGCCGCCGGCAACGACGACGACGCCCGGCTGTTGCAGACGCTGTTCGGCGTGGTCACGGCCGGCAACGGCCACGAGATCAGCGGCGAGGCCTTTGCCGGGCGGCTGGATGAATGTCTCGATCGGCTGTGGCGCGGCCGCATGGCCGAGGGGCCGGTCGTGCTGGCCCTCGATGAATTGCAATGGCTCGATGCGTCGTCGGCCGACCGCCTGGCGCGGCTGTTCTCGCTGGTCGAGACCCACCCGATCCTGTTCCTGTGCGCCATGCGCCGTGAGCGACACACCCCCGGCTGGCAACTGAAGGAGATCGCCGACCGCGATCTGCCCCACCGCCTGACCGAGACCGCCCTGCACCCGCTAAACGACGGCGAGAGCCGCGAGCTGCTGGCCGGGCTGCTGGGCGCGGCCGATCTGCCCCAGTTGCCCGCCGCCCTCATCCTGGACAAGGCCGAAGGCAACCCCCTCTTTCTGGAGGAGGTCGTGCGCCACCTCATCGAGCGCGGCGATCTGACCCGCGGCGAGGGCGGGACGTGGCTGGCGACCCCCACGGCGGCCGCTCCGGCCTTGCCCGACTCGATCCAGGCTCTGCTGACGGCGCGCGTCGACCGGCTGGACGAGGCCACCCGGCGCGTGCTGCAGGTGGCCTCGGTCATCGGCCGCCATTTCCTGCGCTCGCCGCTGGCCGCGCTGGTCGATGATCCCGACGCCCTCGACCGGCACCTGCTCAACCTGCAACGCGTGGAGTTGATTCGCGAGGTGAGCCGCGTGCCGGAGCCGGGCTATCAGTTCGACCATCCCCTGACGCAGGAGGCGGTCTATAACACCATTTTGCTGAAGCAGCGGCGGGCCATGCATCTGCGCGCGGCCGAGGTCATCGAGTCGATCCGCGCCGGCAATCCGGCCTTCGCCCCCGTGCTGGCCCATCATTTCCTGGAGGGCGACGCCCCGCAACGCGCGCTGCCCTACCTGCTGCTGGCCGGGGCGACGGCCGTCCGGCTGCATGCCCTGGCCGAGGCCACGGCCCACTACGAGCGCGCCCTGCCCATCGCCCTGGCCCTGCCCGACGGGTCGGCGTCACTGGTGGAGATTACCGCCGAGTACGGCCGCGCCCTGGAGCTGGCGGCGCGTCTGGCCGAGGCCGAGAAACATTACGAGGCGATGGAGCAGCTGGGCCGCGAGCGGAATGACCCGGCGCTGGAACTGGCCGCCGATCTCGGTCTGGGCAAGCTCTACGGCAATGTGACCCTGTTCTATAATCCCCCCCGCGCCCGCGCCCTGATGGAGCGGGCCATTGAGCTGGCCCGTCTGACCGGCGACCGCCGGGCCGAGGTGCGCATCCTGTGGAATATGGTCAACATCGACCGCTTCGACCTCAACTCGCTCGACCGGGCCATCGTCAGTGGCGCGCGCGGCGTGACTCTGGCGCGTGAATTGGGCTTGCGGGAGGAGCTGGCCTATCTGCTCAACGACATGAGCGACATCTACGCCACGGCCGGCAACTATGCCGAAGCCATGCGAGCGCTGATTGAGGCCCAGTCGTTGTGGGAGGCGCTGGGCAACGAGCCGATGCTGGCCGACAGTCTGTCCAGCGGGGCCATCTGGGAATCCATCTATGGCGATCTGCCGGCTTCGCTGGAGCGGACGACCCAATCGATCCAAATCTCGCGGCGGCTGGGCAATGTCTGGGGCGAGGCTTACGGCCGCGGGGTGCACGGCATGGGCTTGGCCATGGCCGGGGAATTTGGCGAGGCGATGGTCGAGCTTGAGCAAGCCATCCGGCTGGCCGAGAAGGCCGGGTTCATGGGGGGCCGGGTGATCTGTCTGGCCTATCTGTCCCGCGTCTATCTGGACCTGGGCGAGGTGGAATCGGCCAAGGAGATGGCCCGCGCGGGGCTGGAGATCAGCCGGGCGCAACTGCCGCAATTCGCCGGCATGGTGATCGGGCGGCTGGCGATGGCGCTCATCGCCGGCGGGCAACTTGACGCGGCGGCCGAGGCGCTGGCCGATCCGCTGGGCGCGCAGGAAAAACAACAGATTTTTGTGCGGTTCGAGCTGTCCCAGGCCCAATGCGAGCTGGCGCTGGCCCAGGGGCGCGTCGATGAGGCTCTGACAGAGGCCCAGTCGGCGGTTGACTTTTTCGTTCGGGCCGAATCCCGCGGCTGGATGCCGGTCACGCGCTGGGTGGAGGGTCGCGCCCTCGTGCGTCTCGGCCGTCTGGATGAGGCCGCCGCGACGTTGGCGGTGGCGGTGGACGTGGCCCGTGGCAACGAGATGCACGGCTATCTGTGGCGCATCCTGGCCACGCTGGCCAAGGTGGAAGAGACGCGCGGCAACCTCGACGCGGCCGGCGCGCTGTGGGCCGAGGCCGCGGCCGAGATCGAGCGGCTGTCCGGCCGAATTTGGCCGGATGAGTTGCGGACGTCGTTCTTTCAGTTACCGGATGTGCGAGAGATCATGACGACCGCAACATTATCCGCGCCGACTAGAACCGGCGGCGCTGCCGGAATCTCAGGAAACCTGGTCCTCGTCAGCCATCCCGGTGGTTGATTCGCCGGCGCAATAGTGGCTGATCGATAGCCGCGACGTCGATCCGATCCGTGCCCAGGAAGGCGGCGAAACGGCCGAACCCGCGAGCCAGCGCCTCGGCAAAGGCCTCGTCGACGGCCAACGATTCATCCTCCAGCCAAAAGCCGAGGACGACGAACGTGTTGCCGGCGCGGTCGAGCTTGCTGTCGAAGCGGGCCACCAGCCTGTCCCCCCATAGCACCGGCAGGGTGTAATAGCCGAAGCGACGCTGGTCGACGGGCTTATAGACTTCCCAGGTGTAATCAAAGCCGAACAACTGTTTGGCGCGGCCGCGGGCGCTTACGGGGTCGAGCGGGGCCAGAAAGACGACTTCCTCGGTTGTGGTTGGCCCCAGCGGCCGCCAGGCCTCCGGCACCCGTCCGGCGCTCAGTTCGGCCAGCGCGGCCGCGTCGCTGCCCAGGGCGTAATGGGGCGTCTTCCAGCCCTCCACCCGCACCTCGACCAGATCGCCGGCGGCCAGCAGCCCCTCCCAGCGCTGTTTGGCGGTGTGGGCCGGTTCGGTGGAGTAGGTGGCGAGGCTGCTGCGGCGGAAGCGGGACAGGCCGTTGAAAGCCACTTCCTTCAGGGCCAGGAAGCGCCCGGCGGCTTCGTCGTCGCTCTCGCGGATCAGGTGGGGCGGGGCGACGGCCTCGGTGGGGGCATAGACGCGCTCGAACTTCTCGCGGTGGTGGGTCATGGCCTCGCCGACGCGCCACAGGTAGTAGAGGGCCAGGGCGCTGTCCTTGCGGCCGCGGTAGCTTTGCGTGCGGGCGCGGTCGGTCATTTTGAAATCGCGATTGCTGACCAGGCCGCGCTCGCGCAGGATGAGGCGCATCTCGGCCACGGCCTCGGGGTGCTCGCGGGCGATGGCGCCGACGCCGTCGGAGTGATCACGCTCACGCCGCATGATGGCTCGCCAATGGGGCAGCTCGGTCATCGGCCGCGCCGCCAGCCAGCCGCCCCAGTCGAAGAACTCGCGCCGGTCATAGGTCGCTGCCTCCCACAGGCCGGGGGTGTAATCGAGCACCCGGCTGTGCAGGGCGATGTCCTGGCTGCGGGCGATGATCTGCAGCGGGTCGAGTTGAAGGTATTCCATGTCGCCCATGGCCTGGGCCACGCCCGACGGGCCGATCTGTCGGCGGCCGGGCCACAAGCCTTGTTTGCCCAGTATGAAACGGAGGGCGGTGTCGATGTCGATGTTAATCATATTGTTGTTCTACTCCGTCGGAACCCCCCACAAAACCAATTGCCCCTGTGCATCAACCGAAGCTATCCGGCCGGCCGCATACTCCACGGCCACGGCCGTGACCGGGGCGCCGGCCTTCAGCGTGGCCGTCAGCTTCCCCTCGGCGGTGAAGAACTGAATCGTTCCGTCGCCGCCGCCCGTCACCAGCCAGCCCCCGTCGGGAGAGAAGGCGATATCGGCCACACCGCCGTCGTGGGCGACCACCTCTTGCATCGTTCGGCAGCCGTCGACCGCGACCAGCGCCAGCGTGCCGCGCTCTGTGCCCACGGCCAGCATGTCGCCATTGGGCGAGAAAGCCACGGCCGTCGCCAGGCCAACCTGCGGGGCGCAGAGGATTTGGGTGAACGTGCTGTCGGTCACCAGCACCCCCGGCTCGCCGTCCCGCGCCAGCGCCAGACCACCGCCCTCGCGAAAGGCCAGGTCAGTGATCGCCGTCGCCGCCGCCGGAACTGCGGCCGATGTCGAGCCGGCTCTCTCGGCGGGTACGCGGGCGACCTCCGTGCCCCCGGCCACGTCCCAGATGCGGGCCAGACCGTCGCCATAGCCCGCGGCGATGAGGCGGCTGTCGAGGCTGAAGGCGACGGCGAAGATGAAGCCGCTGTTGCTGGACGACGGCTGGAATTCGGCGAAGAGTTGCCGGGTGTCGGTGTCGTAGGCGCGCAGGACGCGGTCATTGCCGCCGGTCAGGATCATCCGCAACCCGTCCCGACGGCCGCCGGTGGGTGAATAGGCGAGGGCGCGCACCCAGCCGGGCTGGTCAGCGGTCTCATGGCGGAGGGCCAGCGAGGGCACCTCCCAAAAGCGCAGCACGCCGTCCATCCCCGCCGTGGCGACCTCGTTCCGGCCGGGGTCGAAGGCCACGGCCGACGCGCCGCCGCTGTGGGCATCCACGCGGCCGAGTTCCTGCACGCGCGAGGCGTTGTTGTTGTTGATGGTTTCGCCGGGGGAAGTCACCGGCGGTCGACGGGTGGGGGTGGTCGTAGACCGAGTGGCGTCACTTGTCGCCGTCGGGGGGAGGGCGGTCTCCACCGGCGGCACTTTGGTTGCGTCACCGGCATGACCCTGGTTGATAGCGGGCAAAACGCGGGTCATGGCCCAGGCCAGGAGCAGCAGACCGAGCGCGGCGGCCAGCCACATGGCCCAGTGGGGAAGGCCGCCCCCGGGGGCGGCCGTCTTCGGTCCCAGTTGCGTATAGTCAATCAGTTTCTGGCCGGTCAGGGCGGCCGGGCGCAGGTCGGTCTTGGGGAAGACGCCGCTCCATTCGAAGGTGTAGGTGGCCCAATAGCGCAGCCAGGCGCGCAGCAAGTCACGCTCGCGCGGTTCGGCCACCCTCTCGCTCTCGGTGACGACGTCGGCCATGAACTGCCGCACGTCGTCGGCCAATTGCCCGGCGGTCGGGGTTCGGCGGCGGAGGTCGTCGGCGGTTAATTCGCTCTGGCGGGCCAGCAGGGCTTCATGTCGTTGTTGGAGGGCCGAGAATGTCATTCCACGCTCCATAGCGATTCGGCCGACAGGTCGTAGAGGTCGCCGGCGGTCTTGCGCAGCTCCTCGTCGGCCAGAAACAGGTTGCGCTTGATGGCGTCGTCGAGCCGCGACGTTTCCTCGCGCAGGGTTTGCCACCAGGCGTTATCGGCCGTGGCCGCCGGCGACGACGGCCGCCGCGCCAGATGGGCCTGGATGCTGTTGCGCAGCGCGCTCAGCTCCACGGCCCACTCCGGGCCGGTGATGGCGTCGGCCGTCTCGTTGAACGGCCGTCCGATGTGGCGAATGTCGCGGGCGAACAGCAGCAGCATGTAGATGGTCTGATAGACCGCCTGCCAGGCCAGCTGCAGCATGCGCGGGTCGATACGCTCCTCGCGGGCGTCGATGCGTTCCACCTGGGTGCCGAAGGAGTCATAGACGTTGAGCAGGATGTTGAGCCGGTTGTGCAGCTCTTTCCATTCGACCATCTGCTCGTTATAGCGGCGGAACTGCTCCAGCAGGCTTTGCAGCTCGGCCTGTTGCTCGGGGGCGGCCCCGGCGCGACGAGCCAGGCGCTGGACGTTAGCCCGATGTGGGGGCGCAGTTCGACCACGCGGGCGATGAGGTCGGGCAGGCGGGCCTGTCGCTCCATGTAGAGGATCAGCTCGCGGGCCTTATCCCCCTTGGCCGCCCCGGCCAGGTCCTCGTAATCGACGCCCAGCTCGAAGCACAGGTCGCGCAGCTCGCTGTCGCTGAACAGGGCGCGGATTTGCTCCAGCAGGCGGGGCTTGTCGGGCGGGCGGCCGTCGGTGGTGTCCATTGCGTGTTGTTTAACGAGCGGCGAAATTGATCTTGGTCTGCGATATAAGTTCGACCGCATTATACCACGGCTTTGGGGCTGGAAACCGGGGTACATGAGGGCAATCGCGTGAAGAATATTGGACCGCGAATGAACGCGAATTAACGCGAATTAGTGCGGATGGACGCGAATGAACGCGAATGAACGCGAATTAGTGCGGATGGACGCGGATGAACGCGGATATGACGGGTGGCTGCGATGGGGGTGTGATGTGGGATGCCCGGTCTCGGCCCGCCTGCAAGGGTTATTCCTGCCCATGTTAAACAGTGAAATCCGTGTCATCCGCGTTCTATTTGATTTCCAGTCGTCACTTACTCAAACCGGAACCGCCACACGCCGACGACGAAGAACACCGCCGCGAAGGCCAGCAGCACGGCCGCTTCCGGCAGGATGTCGGCCAGCCCCTGCCCGCGCATGGTGATGTCGGTCAGGGCGCTCATGGCCCAGGTTGTGGGCAGCACCTTGACGACCTGTTGCATCCCGGCGGGGAACATCTCCATCGGCCACCAGGCCCCGCCCAGCAGGGCCATGACCATGCCCAGCATGATGCTGAGGTTGGAGGCCTGGCTCTCGGTCTTCACGAAGGCGCCCAGCGCCGTGCCCAGGGCGACCCCGCACAAGCCGAAAGCCACCAGCACCACAGCCAGGGCCGCCGGGTCCTGGCCCCAGGGGACCTTCATCACATAGATGCCGAACAGGATGAGCAAGGCCATCTGCACCAGGGCGACGAGAAACTGGCCGCCGATGGCTCCCAGCAGGAAAGTCGATTTGCGGGTCGGGGTCACCATCAGTCGCCGCAGCGTGCCCAGGGCGCGCTCCATGACGAAAAGGCCCGACGCACCCAGCAGAGGGATGAACACCCAGGTGACGAGTTGCCCGGCCGAGGATTGCGCCCGCTGGCTGTAGACTTCGGTCTGCCCGGCGGCGGCGACGGTGAACTCGACGCGCTCGGCCGGCGGATCGGCCGAGACCGCGGCCAGCGTCGCCTCGAAGAAGGCGGCGCGGGCGGCATCGTCGGCAAACGGATGCACCGATTCAACGGCCGCCAGGCTTTCGCGGGCCACCAGCAGCGGCCGGGCGATCCGGCCCACGGCGCGAGCGGCTTCCTGCTGCGCCACCAGGCCGATGTTGCTGTTGGGGGCGGAGCGCAGGACGATCTCGGCCGCGTCGCCCGCTTGCAAGCTGTCGGCCGTCAGGGTGTCGCTGAAGCCGGCGGGGATGATGAGGTAGGCGCCGATGTCGTTGCCGTCCAGCTGCTTCTCGGCCTCGTCGCGGCTGCGCGTCTCCGGGCGGATGGTCTCCGAGAGGCCCAGCGCCTCCAGAAACGCGGCCGCCTGCGCCCCGCCGTCCTCGTCTACCACCGGCACGACGATGCGGGGGTCGGTCATCTCCTGCGGCAGGCCGCCACCGACAAGCCAGGTGAAGACGATAGGCAGGATGAGGAAGAAAACCAGTTCCGTCGGACCGTTGAAGCGCAGGGCGAGGTCCTTGCGAATGATGGCGATGAGTTTGTTTAGCATGATGATTTCCTCTGTAGCTTGATTTGCCTGATTGGCCGATAAATATTCTAGCCGGTCAACAGGTCGGTCTGGCGGCGGCGCATGAGCATGGCCGAGGCCACGAACAGGACGACGGCCATGACCGACAGGGCGGCGACGGGCGCGGCGATCCCGGCCAGGCCGTCCCCGGCGGCCAGCGACATGAAGCCGTCCAGCGCCCAGCGGTTGGGCGTCAGGCGCGCGGCGGCGTTCATGACCGGGCCAAATGACTGGCCGGGGATGAAGCTGCCGCTCACGATGCCGATGATCAGCGTCAGAGCCATACCCATGGCGCTGATTTGACTGTCGTTGGACGACAGCGAGGCGATGAGCAAGCCCCAGCCGGTGGCGGCAAGCGCGGCGGCGACGACGAGCAACAGCACGCCCAGCGGGTTGCCCCAGTTGAGCCGGAACATGACCGTCGTCAGCAGGATGAGCACGGCCATCTGGATGAAGCCGCCCAGGAAGATGCCGGCCACCTTGCCGCCCAGCACCTGACCGGGCGTGACCGGCGCGGCCAGCATGCGGGCCAGCGTGCCCTCGCGTCGCTCCGACAGCAACGTGCGCGCCCCCAGCGTGACGGCGTACATCAGGAAGAGCAGAGCCATGGCCGGGGCGAAGTAGGACAGCAGGTTGAAGCCCTGGTCGTCGTCGCCGGCCGTGGCCGTCTCGGTGCGCACGCGGATGAGGCCGGAGGTCGAGGTCGATGCGTCGCCTGTGAGCAAACCCTCGCTCAGGGCGTGGCCGACATCCGGCAGTTGTTCGGGCGGCACCGCGCCGCTCGTGGCCAGCTCGGTCAGGCTGAGGCGGATGGTCGTCACGCCGGTTTCGGCGCGGGCGGTGAATTCCTCGGCGATGCTGCGCACAATGCCGGCGCGGATGGGCGAGCCGGGGTCGCCGTAGACCTGCAGAGCGACCGGGGCAGGGGAGTCGCCGGTGGTCATATCGGGCACGAAGGATTGGCTGAAGCCGTCGGGGATGACGATGACGGCCGCCACGCGACCGGCACGTACTTCCTCCAGCGCCGCCGCTTCATCCTCCCAAACCTCGGCCGACACCAGGTCGCTCAAATCCGGGCCGGTGAACAGGTCGATGAGGGGCTGGGCCAGCTCGCCGTCGTCGTGGTCGACAATGGCCACGGGGATTTCGCTGACGGCCGGGGCGTCGTCGGAGCGGTTGAAGCTGCCGGTCACGAGGCCCATGCCGAGAGTCAGCGCCAGCGGCCCGGCGATGACCAGGATGAGCGCGGTGCGGTCGCGCAAGAGCAGGCTGATGTCTTTCCACATGATGATGAGTATCTTGTTCATGATGACCTTCTTCCGTCGTTGGGTGCGTTCGGGTTTCGTTGATGTCCTCGCCTAGTCCCGCAGCCCGCGACCGGTCAGGTGCAGGAAGACGGCTTCCAGATTCGGCTCCTGGATGTCGATGGAGCGGACGCGCAAGCCGAGGTCGTTGGCGCGGCCGACGACGCCCGGCAGGGCTTCCCCGGCGTCGGCCACGTTGACCAGAATCGTGTGGTCCTCGGCCGACGCCCCCAGCACACCCGGCAGGTTGCTGAACAGGGCGATTGGTCCGCCGCTTTCGGGGGCAACGTCGCCGTTGCTCCCGGCGACCGACGAGACGGCCGCGGCGGCTTCCTCGGCCAGGTGCAGGCGCAGCGTCTCCTGCTCGCCCACGACCTTTTTCAGCTCGTCCTGCGTGCCCAGAGCGATGAGCCGCCCCTTGTCGATGATGCCCACGCGGTCGGACAATTCCTCGGCCTCTTCCATATAATGGGTAGTGTAGAGGACGGTCATGCCCTCCCGGCGCAGTTCCTGCACCATGTCGAGGATGCGGCGGCGGCTTTGGGGATCGATGCCCACCGTCGGCTCGTCCATGAACAGCAGTTGCGGCCGATGGAGCAGCCCGGCGGCGATGTTGATGCGTCGCTTCATGCCGCCGGAGAAGGTCTTGACGGCATCCTTGGCCCGGTCGCTCAGCCCGACCTGGGCCAGCACCTCGTCGATGCGCCGGTCCAGCTCGCGGCCGCTCATGCCGTACAGGCGGCCCCAGAAGCGGAGGTTGTCGCGGGCGCTCAGGGCGTCGTAGAGGGCGATCTCCTGGGGCACGACGCCGATGGCCCGACGGACGTTGAGGGTGTCGCCGGGGATGGCGTGGCCGGCGATCTCGGCCGTGCCGCCGGTCGGCTCGATGAGGCAGCTGAGCATGTTGATCGTGGTGGTCTTGCCCGCGCCGTTTGGCCCCAGCAGGCTGAAGATCTCGCCGCGCAGGATGCTGAAGGAGATGCCTTTCACGGCTTCGAATTCGCCGAATGTCTTGCGAAGGTCTTTGGTGGTCAGGATTGATTCGGTCATGGTTTGCCTCTGATCAGTGTTATCCGCAGTTTGGAAAGATTGAGATGAAAGGCCGCAGATTTCACAGCCTGGAGTCGTTCTCTATAAGCTGCGAAATCTGCGGATAACTGATCCCGATTCGATTCAGGTGTGCTTCTCGAGCGGTTTTTCGTCCTCATCGGTCGAATGGTGGCGCATCTTCCACAGAATGGCGATCCCGGCCAGGATGAGGGCCAGCGGCCACAGCTTGCCGAGCCATTCCAGCGCGTTCATGAACACGCCGCCGTAGAGGACGGCCAGCGCGACCAGCCCGATGATGCTACCGGGGATAGCCGCCCACCAGTGGGTCTCTTCAGTGAAAATAGCGGTCATGATCGTGATGAGGAAAAACCCCGCGCTGAAAAGGAGCAGGAACCAGCCGCCTTCATCACCCGGCAGCCGGTCCGCCCAAGGTCCGGTCAACAGGACGATGCCCGAACCGAGGCCGGTCAATATGCCGCCAGGGATGAACCAGCCGTCTTCGCGGGTCAGGATGCCGGCGGTTATGAAGACCAGACCCAAACCCAGCAATATATAGGTGGCAAAGAATTCGCTCATTGAATCGGACAGAAATTGGCTGATGAGGGCCAGAATGCCACCGATCAGCAGAATCAACCCGCCGATTAGACTGCCGTTTATCTTGTGTTTCATGATGTAACCTCCCAACTTGATTACTATGGTTTCATACTCTGCCGTCATCATAAAGGAATCCTGCCCGGTTTACATCTATCGGAAGTCATGTCGGGGTCATGTTCGCCGGTATGACCCGGGGGTCGTCACCCGGCAGGATAATTGACATAAACGGGGAGTGAAATCCCCTGAAACGGCCGAACGTTGCGCAAAATTTACGCCCCTCCTGTTGGCCGGCAGGTACAATACAGGTGGCGATTTTATGTAATGGAATGTGACAGGGGCCAGATGACCGACAAGTTGCCGACCAGGCCGACGCAGGGAATCCGCGAGGCGTTGAATGAGTTGTTACGACGTAACAAGGGTACGAATGACAAGGTGGCGGGGGAGATGTTCATCGACCGCGACCTGTTTGTGGCGCGCTTGCGGCGGCCGGTGGTGGTGGAGGGGCAGTGGGAGAACCTGGACCGGACGGTCGATCTGTTGGAGCTGATCGAAGCCCACCGGCGCGGAGACGAATAATAGTATTAGGAGGAGAGCCTCTCGCAAAGGCGCAATATTTCTTGAGAGTGTCTAAAATTATGGACATGCAAAATCGGCCAAGTGTGCAGGATAGTTCGGGTAATCCCGTTTATAGAGCTGACGACGGTTCCAACTGTAGACAAAGAGCTTCATTGCTCACCGCAGGGCTTTGATGCTCCGGGAAAAGCAGCGTGACTTTCGTCCCAGTCGGGCTAGATAGTGCCGCAGCTCAGCATTCCCGGCTTCAACAGAGTAGGTCTCGCTTTTATCATCCATGA
>JAGOZU010000084.1 GCA_018058545.1 Promineifilum sp.
CGTGGTGTACACGTCGCAGCCTGCCTCCAGGATGTCGAGCACATCCTGATACCGCTTGGCATGGCGTGCGCCGGGGATGTTGGTGTGAGCCAGTTCATCGACGAGGACGAGGGCGGGCCGTCGCTCCAGTACGGCGTCGAGGTCCATCTCTTCCAGCCACGAGCCGCGATATTCAACCTGCCGGCGCGGGATGATCTCCAGCCCGTCCAGCAGCTCTTCGGTCTCGCGCCGGCCGTGGGTCTCGATATAGCCGACGACCACATCCAGCCCATCGTCCCGAAGCTGATGTGCTTCCTTGAGCATGGTGTAGGTCTTGCCGACACCGGCGGCCATCCCCAAAAAGATCTTCAGCTTGCCGCGTTCCGCTTGCGCCTCCTGTTTTTGGATGGAGGCCAACAGCTCATCGGGATCGGGGCGATGTTCATCGAGCATATGACTATTCTAATTCATCCAGCGCCAAATTCAGAACCAGAACATTGACGCGCGGGTCGCCCAGGAAGCCCAGTTGAGGCCCTTCGGTATGGGCGTCAACGAGGGCCGTCAGCCGGGCCTCGTCCAGGCCGCGCGCCTCGGCGATGCGGCCGACCTGCAGGCGAGCCGCGTCGGGACTGATATGCGGGTCGAGGCCGCTGGCGGAGGCGAAGAGCATCTCGACCGGCACGGGGTCTTCGTCGCCCAACCCATGAGCGACGCGAAAGTCGGCCGCCCGTTCCGCCACCAGCCCGGCCAGGGTCGCGCTCGTCGGCCCCAGGTTGGCCGCTCCGGACGGCATGGCGCTGTAGCCGGTGGCCGACGGCCGTGGCCAGAAGTAACGTGGGTCATCGTTGGCTTGCCCCAGGAGCCGGGAGCCGGTGGGCCGCTCCGGGTCGCCCAGGAGGCTGCCGTGGGCCTGGACCGGAAACTCCATTTGGGCGATGGCGGTCACGATCAGCGGGTAGGCCACGCCGGTGATGAAAGTCAGGATTACCAGCATGAGCAATGCCGGTCGCAGTTGTTTATACACTTCGATTTGCCTCTGAATGTCGATAGCCGAGATAGCGCGATTCCGCGTCCGGCCGGTAATGTCGATTTTTGGTTTGAGCGGCGGTCACTTGTCGGGGAGGCACGGGCGTGCCGTCGTCGATGACGGGGCGTCCCGCGCAATCCAGCGCGGGCGGCTCCTGTTCCAATGCCTCACTGTTGCTCCTTGTCCAGGCGGCCACCCCGCCGTAGAACAGGACCATCCAGGCCAGCAAGAGCCAGGTGTGGGCCTGCGAGTCGACCGGCAGGCGGGGTTCGAGATAGAGCGCGGCCGCGCTGCCCAGACCGATGATGAAAAGGATACGCCAGGCGGGTTTCTTGGTTATCGACATGATATTTGCTCCTGTTAAACCAGACCAAGGGACGTGATGACGATATCGATCAGTTTGATGCCGATGAACGGGACCACCAGCCCGCCCAGGCCGTAGATGAGCAGATTGCGCCGCAAGACGGCCGCCGCGCCCAGCGGCCGGTAAGCGATGCCGCGCAACGCCAGCGGGATGAGGGCCACGATGATCAGCGCGTTGAAGATGATGGCGCTCAGGATGGCGCTTTCCGGCGACGCCAGACGCATGATATTCAGGGCGCTCAGGGGGCCGTTGGTTGCCCCGGCGGCGGCGTAGATTCCGCCGAACAGGGCCGGGATGATGGCGAAGTACTTGGCGACATCGTTGGCAATGCTGAAGGTCGTCAGCGCGCCACGGGTCATCAGCAGTTGCTTGCCGATCTCGACGATCTCGATCAGTTTGGTGGGATCGCTGTCCAGATCGATCATATTGCCCGCTTCGCGCGCGGCTTGTGTGCCGGTATTCATGGCCACGCCGACGTCGGATTGGGCCAGCGCGGGGGCGTCGTTCGTGCCGTCGCCGGTCATGGCCACCAGATGACCGGCGGCTTGCTCCTGGCGGATGCGTCGCAGCTTGTCTTCCGGCGTGGCTTGAGCCATGAAATCATCGACGCCCGCCTCGGCGGCGATGGCCGCGGCGGTCAAGGCGTTGTCGCCGGTGATCATGACCGTGCGGATGCCCATCCGGCGCAGTTGGGCGAAGCGCTCGCTCATGCCGCCCTTGACCACGTCCTTCAATTCGATCACGCCCAGCACCTCATGCCCTTCAGCCACGACCAGCGGTGTGCCGCCCGTTGTGGCCACGCGATTCACGAGCGCGTCGACGTCGTTTGGATAGTGGCCACCCAGCGCGACGACGTGGCTCCGCACTGCGTCGGCCGCCCCCTTGCGGATGGCGAGGGCGGGGCGGCCGTTCAGCGACGGGAAGTCGATGCCGCTCATGCGCGTCTGGGCCGTGAAGGGCACGAATTGGGCCTGAGGCGCGGCCAGCTCCTGCCCGCGTAGCCCGTACTTCTCCTTGGCCAGGATGACGATGGAGCGGCCCTCCGGGGTCTCGTCGGCCAGCGAGGAGAGTTGGGCGGCCTTGGCCAAGCGCGCCTGCTCGACGCCTGCGGCCGAGTGGAAGGCGGTGGCCATGCGATTGCCGAGGGTGATGGTTCCCGTTTTGTCCAGCAGCAGGACGTCCACATCGCCGGCGGCTTCAACGGCCCGGCCGCTCCTGGCCAGCACGTTGCGCTGGATGAGGCGATCCATGCCGCTGATGCCGATGGCGCTGAGCAGACCGCCGATCGTCGTCGGGATAAGGCAGACGAGCAGAGCGATGAGCACCGGAATTGTCACCGCCGTGCGCGTCAGGCCCGACTCGGCCTCCGCGTAGTCGGCGAATGGTTTCAGCGAAATGACGGCCAGCAGGAAGATAATCGTCAGGCCGGATAGCAGGATGGTCAGGGCGATCTCGTTTGGCGTCTTCTTGCGCTTGGCGCCCTCTACCAGGGCGATCATTCTGTCCAGGAAAGTGCTGCCTTGCTCGGCAGTGATACGGATGACAATCCGGTCGCTGAGGACGCGCGTGCCGCCGGTGACGGCGCTGCGGTCGCCGCCGCTCTCGCGAATGACTGGGGCGGATTCACCGGTTATGGCCGATTCGTCGACGCTGGCGATGCCTTCGACAACTTCGCCGTCACCGGGTATTTGGTCACCTGCTTCGCAGACCACCCGGTCACCGATTCTAAGTTCCGATGCCGGAACGAGCTCTTCCTTTTGAGAACCGTTCCCGCCGACGAGCAGACGAGCGGTCATCTCTTTCCGTGTCTTGCGCAGACTGTCGGCCTGGGCTTTGCCGCGTCCCTCGGCCATCGCCTCGGCAAAATTGGCGAACAACACCGTGAACCATAGCCAAAGGGTGATCTGCAAGTTGAAAAGCAGGCCGTCGGTGGTGCCGCGCAGCAGATCGGCGATGAGGATGATCGAAGTCATCAAAGCTCCGACGGCAACGACGAAGATGACCGGATTCCGGGCTTGCAGGCGCGGGTCCAGCTTGCGAACGGCATCTACGACCGCTCGTCGCGCGATTGGCGGGTCAAACAGAGGTCGAACCTTTGTTTGATGAGTCATCTGTACATTACTCCGTGATTTAGGTTATAGCCCTTGCCCGGACAGCAGGAGGAAATGCTCGACGATCGGCCCCAGCGACAGCGCCGGGAAGAAGGTCAGCGCGCCGACGATGAGCACGACGGCGATGAGCATGGCGACGAACAGGGGCTGGTCGGTCGGGAAAGTGCCCGGCGAAGGCGGCGCGGCCGTCTTGCCGACCATGCTGCCGGCGATGACCATCACCGGCACGATGATCCCGAAGCGGCCGATCCATAGCGCCAGCCCCAGCGTGATGTTGTAGAAGGGCGTGTTGGCGTTCAGCCCGGCGAAGGCGCTGCCGTTGTTGGCGGTGGTGGAGACGAACGCATAGAGTATCTCGCTGAAGCCGTGTGCTCCGGCGCTGAGGCGGCTCGACAGGCCTGTCTCGGTGGCCGTGGCCAGGGCGGTGAACAGCAGGATGGACGCCGCGGGAAACAGGATGGCCAGGATCGCCATCTTCACCTCGCGGGCCTCGATCTTCTTGCCCAGGTATTCCGGCGTGCGGCCGACCATCAGCCCGGCGATGAACACGGTCAGGATGACGAACACCAGCATCCCGTAGAGGCCCGATCCCAGACCGCCGAAGATCACCTCGCCGAGCATCATGTTCAGCATGGCGATGCCGCCGGCCAACGGGCTGAGACTGCTGTGCATGGTGTTGACCGCGCCGTTGGACGCCGAGGTCGTCGCCGAGACCCACAGGATGGTGCCGGTGATGCCGAACCGGGTTTCCTTGCCTTCCATCGCCCCGGCCACGCCCAGCACCGGATTCATTTGGTATTCGGCCGCCAGCATGATCGGCAGGAACATGAGCATCAGGATCATCATGGAGGCGAAGATGGCCCAGCCCTGCCGGGTTGAGCCGACCATGCGGCCGTAGGTGTAAGTCAGCGCGGCGGGGATGAGCAGCAGGGCCAGCGTCTCCAGGAAGTTGCTCAACGGCGTGGGGTTCTCATAGGGGTGAGCGCTGTTGGTATTGAAGAAGCCGCCGCCGTTGGAGCCGATTTGTTTGATGGCGATCTGCGACGCAGCCGGGCCTTGCGGCAAGACCTGGGTTTCCCCGGTCAGCGTGGTGGCCGTTACATTGGCGTCGAAGTTCTGCACGACGCCCTGGCTGACGAGGACGACGGCCAGGATGATCGACAGCGGCAGCAGGACGTAGAGCACCGAGCGGACGATATCGGCCCAGAAGTTGCCCAGCGTGGCGGCCGAACGGCGAACGAGACCGCGGGTCAGGGCCAGAACGACGGCGATGCCGGTCGCGGGACTGAGGAAGTTCTGGACGCCAAGCCCCATCATTTGTGTCAGCTGGCTCAGCGTCGTCTCGCCGGCGTAGGATTGCCAGTTGGTGTTGGTCATGAAGCTGGTAGCCGTGTTGAAGGCCAGCAACGGTTCGACGCCCGGCAACCCTTCCGGGTTGAGGGGCAGCATGCCCTGCAGAATTTGCATGAGGAACAGCGCCAGGAAGCCCAGGACGTTGAACACCAGCAGGGCCAGGGTGTACTGTTGCCAGGTCTGCTCCACTTGCGGATCCACACCGACCAGCCGGTAGATGACCCGCTCAACCGGCCGCAGCATGGGCGACATGAAGGTTCGTTCGCCGTCGAAGACACGCTGCATGTAGCCGCCCAGAGGCGGCGTGCAGACGATGAGCAGGCCGACGAAAAGGATGATCTGGACGGTCTCGAGTGGCGTCATATCAGAATTTCTCCGGATAGAGCAGCGAGTAGACCAGATAAATTAGAAGGCCGAGGGCGACAAGCCCGGCCGGCAATAAACCGAAATCCATACCGATTCTCCTTGCAAAGGGTTCATCGGTATTATCGGACAGGACGCCGCGCCTCGCGCTCAAGAAACGGCGCAAAGGTATCAAGAAAGTATCAAGACCGGGAAAAACAAAGAAGCGCAAAGAAAACTGTCTCTTTGCGCCTCCAAATCGCACGTCCGGCGGCCGAAGGGGCCGCGTGGGGGGTATTATCGCAGTTCGCGCTTGAGGATCTTGCCCGTCGCCGTCATTGGCAGGGCCTCGCGGATCTCGATGAGGCGCGGATATTTATAGCTGGCCATGTGGTCGCGGCACCAGTCGATGAGTTCGGCCTCGCTCGCCTGTTGCCCGGCCTTCAGAATGACGTAGGCCTTGATCTCCTCGCCGTGGCTCTCGTGGGGTACGCCGACGACGGCCGCCAGGCTGACCGCCGGATGGGTGATCATGACTTCCTCGATCTCGCGCGGGTAGACGTTGAAGCCGCCGCGGATGATCATATCCTTCACCCGGTCGGTGATGTAGATGAAGCCGTCCTCATCCATTCGGGCCAGGTCGCCGGTGTGGAACCAGCCGCCGCGCATGGCCTCGGCCGTGGCTTCCGGCTTCTTGTAATACCCCTTCATGATGTTGTGGCCCTTCAGGAGAATCTCGCCGACTTCGCCGGAGGGCACGTCGTGGTCCAGCGGATCGACCAGCCGGACCTGCACGCCCCACACGGGCAGGCCGATGGAGCCGGGCCGCGGCGGCCGATCCAGACGGTTGAACGTCGCCACCGGGCTGGTCTCCGACAGGCCGTAGCCCTCCAGGATTTGGACGCCGAACTTCTCGCCGAAGGCGCGCATTACCTCGACCGGCATGGCCGCCCCGCCGGAGACCGCCAGCCGCAGGTTATGAGCGACCTTGGCCAGGTCGAACTTTTCCGGGTTGGGGTGGTTGAGCATGGCCCAGTACATCGTGGGCACGCCGGCGAAGATGGTCACGCTGTCGCGCTGCATAATGCCCAGCGCGGCATCGGGGTCAAAGCGGGGCAGCAGGCTGAGGGCCGATCGGTTGTAGAAGCCGGCGTTCATCTGCACCGTCTGGCCGAAGGAGTGGAAGAGCGGCAGGACGACCAGATGCACGTCGTCGGGCTGCGGCTCGTACATGGTGTCGGTCAGGCGGGCGTTCATGATCATGTTGCTGTGGGTCAGTTCCGCGCCCTTGGGGTTGCCGGTGGTGCCGCTGGTGTAGAGGATGACGGCGGTATCGTCGGCCTGGGTCGCCACGGTGTCGAACGACGGCAGTTGTCCGGCCATCAGGGAACCCAGCGTCCGGGTTCCCTCGATGGGGGATGCTCCGGCATGGTCGACGGTGATCACGAAGAAATGCTCGCAGCCCGGCGTCTGCTGGAAGCCTTCGTAGCCGAACTGGCCCATCGGCAGGTCGGGCGTGCCCTGGAAGCAGAGATAGGCCTTGGCGTCGGAGTCGGCCAGATGGTAGGCGATCTCGCGCCCCTTCAGCAGGACGTTGAGCGGCACGACGACCGCCCCGGCCTTGAGGATGCCGTAGTAGGCCACGGGAAAGTGAGGCAAGTTGGGGCAGCTCAGGGCCACCTTGTCGCCCGGCCGAATGCCGATGCTCGCCAGGCCGTTGGCCACCTGATTGGCGGCGGCGTTGACGGCGGCATACGAGAGTTTCATGTCATTGAAGATGATCGCTGTGCGATCTGGCGCTTCGCGCGCGCTGTCTTCCAATAATACTGCGAGGTTAAGCATTGATTGTCTCCTGGGTTGAATGAGGATTGGTGACTGTTATCGGATTTGCTTGTGTTGGGTCCGGCTATGGAGGGTTGTTCCTCAGCCATTGGGGTCGCAGAAGGCCATAGAGAACCATATCGTGCCGCCGACCGTCCCGCTCAAGATGCTCGCGATACACTCCTTCGCGCACGAAACCAAGCGCTTCGTACAAGGCAATGGCCGCTGTGTTATAGCTGAACACGGTTAGACAAACACGGTGGAGATTCAACTCGTTGAAGGCGAAGTTGAGGCCCACTCGCATGGCCTCGCGGCCATAGCCACGGCCGCGGTGGCGCGCTTCGCCGATGCCGATGCTGACGAACGTCGTCCGGTGCGCCCACACGATGCCGTCGAATTCCAGCAGGCCAATCAGTTCGTCATCATCCAACGGCCGAACGGCAAAGAGAATCATGTCGGGGTTTGTCTGGCTTAGCTCGAAGCGGCGGCTTAGCTGGTCCTCGTTGAGCG
This sequence comes from Promineifilum sp., assembly GCA_018058545.1. Taxonomy (GTDB): domain Bacteria; phylum Chloroflexota; class Anaerolineae; order Promineifilales; family Promineifilaceae; genus Promineifilum. The sequence goes on from JAGOZU010000084.1 coordinate 7,508, forward strand.
GGACGGCCGGGGCTGTGTTATAGAGACGCAGGAAATCGGGGTCGCTCCACCAGCGCGTGATGGCCGGCAGATCACTGGATTTGACGGCCGTGAGCCGAACGTTTTCGCCGCGTAACAGGTTAGGTGCTATCATGACTGTTCTCCCGTTCGGCGAAATTTTACCGTATGGGAACGAGGACAGATATGAGTATAAACGCCTTCCAAATCAATGACAATCACCGTTTGAACCTGCCGACCATCGACATGCCGCCGCGCATCCTGCTGGGTGCCGGGCCTTCCAACAGCCATCCGCGCGTCTTCGCGGCCATGATCGCTCCCACTGTCGGCATTCTCGATCCCACCTTCATCAAGGTGATGGATGAAGTCGGTGAGCTGCTGCGCTATACATGGCAAACCGACAACGAGTTCACGATTGCCGTCAGCGGTACAGGTAGCTCGGCCATGGAGGCCGCCTTCGCCAATGCTATCGAGCCGGGCGACCGCGTGCTGGTCGGCGTGGCCGGCTACTTCGGCCGCCGCATGGTCGATATGGTCGCCATTTACGGTGGCGATGTTCGCTGTATCAATGCGGTTTGGGGTGAAGCGTTCACGCTGGACGAGATTCGACAAGGGCTGGAGACCCACCGGCCGCACCTGCTGGCGCTCGTCCACGCCGAGACCTCCACCGGCGTTCGCCAGCCGCTCGAGGGAGTTGCTGCGCTTTGCCGGGAATATAACTGCCTGCTGTTGGTCGATACCGTCACCAGCCTGGGCGGTGTGCCGCTCTATGCCGATGACTGGGGCATCGACATCGCCTACAGTTGCTCGCAGAAATGCCTGAGCGCGCCGTCGGGCGCCTCGCCGCTCACGTTTGGGCCGCGAGCGATGGATAAAGTACATAGTCGCCGCTCGCCGATCGCCAACTGGTACATGAACACCGGCTTGCTGGGCAAATACTGGGCCGGGTCGCCACGTGTCTATCATCATACCGCGCCGGTGCATTTGTATTATGCGCTACGCGAGGGATTGCGCCTTGTGGCCGAGGAAGGGCTGAGTGAACGTTGGGCGCGCCATCAGTCCGTGGCCGAGAAGTTCTGGGAAGGGTTGGCGTCGATCGGCCTCGAACTCCATGTCGCACCGGAGATTCGCCTGCCGAGCCTGACCACGGTGCGCGTGCCGGAAGGAGTGGATGCCGCGGCCGTTTCGCGCCGGTTGTTGACGGAATATAACATCGAGATCGGCGGCGGCCTGGGCGATCTGGCCGGCAAGGTGTGGCGCGTGGGCTTCATGGGTTACAACGCCCGCCGCGAGAACGTGGCCGTGCTGCTGCGGGCGCTTAGTGAGGTCTTGGGGCGCTGATCGGCCGCCGACGAAATAGTGTCTGGATTAATGGAGGCGCGAGAATGAACTGGTCTAAGGGCCCTCAATTTATCCTGAAACGTGGCTGATCATCGAGGCGCTTGAGGCGCATACAACCGATGACAACTACCGAATACCGGACCGAGTGGCGGTCATCGAGGCCTGCCCCGACGGCGAAGCGGCCTTCCAGCGCTATCGCCGTCGGATATAAATTATTCGGTATAATGACGAAATAATGGGAGCAGGTTGCGTTGACTGATTATATTCTTTCAAATCATGCCCGGGATGTTCTTGAGGAACGCGAGATTCCTGAACAATGGGTTTGGGGAACAATCAAGGAACCTGAAAAAACATGGGAAGGCCAAGATGGTAATATCCATTTCGCCAGGGCGATTTCCGAGAGAGATAATCGAATTCTTCATGTAGTTGTCAACCCGGAAGTTAGCCCACATCGAGTGGTGACAGTGTTTTTCGATAGGCGGTTAAAAGGGAAAAAGTCTGATGAAACTCAAGATTGACAAAGAAAGCGATGCCCTATACTTTCGTCTGGACGAAACCACGAAAATTTCGGATTCCGAGGAAGTGGAACCGGGGATTATCCTGGATTTCGATGAAAATGGACACGTGATTGGAATTGAGATGCTGAACTTGAGTTCGCGGATTGCTCCTGAGAAGTTACGTGTGCTGCAATTTGAAACCGCTTAAGAACCGTCGAGCCTCGCCTGATGATGAAGGGGATGTGCATTGGAATTGATCAGAATAGGAGTCCCCTAAGGCTAAAAGAAAATTGGGCATCTAAAGTTTGATTCTATAACCCTGCCAGATACTTCTCCAGCGCCTCAATCTCCGCCTTCAATGTAACCGGCGCGGCCGCCTGCTCCACGGCCGTGGCCGGGTCCTTCAGGCCGTGGCCGGTCAGCACGACGACGGCTGTCCGGCCCGCGGGGTCGATCTCGCCCGACTCGATCTGCTGCTTCAGCGCCGCCAGACCGGTGGCCGAGGCCGGCTCCACAAACACCCCTTCGACCCGCGCCAGCATCCGCCAGGCCTGCAGGATGTCCTCGTCGCTGACGGCGGTGATGATGCCGCCGGACTCGTCCAGCGCCTCGACCGCCTGCCGCCAGCGGGCCGGGTTGCCGATGCGGATGGCCGTGGCGATGGTCTCCGGCTGCTCGACGACGCGGCCGAGCACGATGGGCGCGGAGCCGGCGGCCTGACCGCCCAGCAGTCGCGGCAGACCCTTGCCGTACTGCTTGTAGCCCATCCAGTAGGCGCTGATGTTGCCGGCGTTGCCCACCGGCAGGCAGTGCCAGTCGGGGGCGCGGCCGCTGAGCTGATCGACGATCTCGAACGCGCCGGTCTTTTGTCCCTCCAGTCGCCAGGGGTTGACGGAGTTGACGAGGGCGATCGGACGATCGGAGCCGGCGCGTCGTTCGGTGATCTCGCGCACCATGCGCAGGCCGTCGTCAAAGGAGCCGTCGATGCTGATGACCTCGGCTCCATAGGCCAGCGAGGCGGCCAGCTTGCCGAGGGCGATCTTGCCCTGTGGCACGAGCACGAGGCAGCGGAGACCGGCCCGCGCGGCGTAGGCAGCGGCGCTGGCGGCGGTGTTGCCGGTGCTGGCACAGATGACGGTCGTAGCTCCTTCGCGCACGGCCTGGGTGATGGCCGCGGTCATGCCGCGATCCTTGAAAGAGCCGGTGGGGTTTAGACCCTCATACTTGAGGTACAGGCGCAGTCTCCGCCCCGGCGCGATCTGTTCGGCCAGCCGCGGGGCGTGGATGAGCGGGGTGTTGCCCTCGTTGAGGGTGACGACGGGGGTGTCGGCGTCAAATGGCAGATAGGAACGGTATGCTTCGATTACACCTGGCCAGGACATGGGACCTCGAATTAATGACGAATGACGAATGACGAGTTGGGAATGACGAATGACGAATTCCTAATTCCCCGGTATTTTTAGCTCTTGTCCGACGTCGATCGCGTCAGGGTTGGTGATGCCGTTGTATTCGGCGATGGCTTGCCAGGTCAGGCCGTAGAGCAGGCCGATCTGGTAGAGGTTTTCGCCGGGCTGGACGACGTGGATGGTTTCGCCGGTGTTGCCCGGCTCGCTTTCAGTGCTGGGTTCGGTCGGGGCGACGGCGGTCGGGGCGACCGCTTCCGGCGGCGGCTCGGTGGCCGGGATGGATTCGGTCGTCGCTGCGGGAGCTGCGGTTGGCGGCGCGGCCGGATGCCCGACGGCGGCCGTGGCCTGGGCGGCGGCGTCCAGGCGCGGCGATGTGTCTCTGATCGGCGCGGCCGTGGCGACGAGCATCTCCGGCCCTGCTTCCACGCCCACGCCGCCGCCGACTTCGGGATCGCTCCAGTCGATATCGGGCGTGGGATCGGCCGGGGCGAGAGGGCTACAGGCGGCGACCAGCAGGATAAGGACCGATAGGGCCAACAGGGACAAGTGCGGGGGTCGGATCAGAATGGCGATACCTCTTGGTGATCCGCGCACGACGACCTCCCCGCCTCAGTTGTGTCGGCGAATTGAAGAACAGTCCGATAGGGTGGGCCTAGCGGCCCATTTCCTTCTTCTGCTGCTTTTCCTTCTTCGCCTTTTGCTTTTCCTTGATGGATTTCGACGGTTGATTCTTGTCGGTGCCTTTCTTCTTGTCGCCACTCTTGGCCATGGTATTTTCTCCTACTCCATTGTTGGTGCCGAAATCGGGGTTGGCGTAGTCGTGTCGGCCACACTGACCCCTTGAATCGCCGGTATTATATCACATCCGTCAATCCATCATCGGGATCTTCACCCCGCGTTCTTTGGCCACCTCAATCGCCCGCTCGTAGCCCGCGTCCACGTGCCGGGCCACGCCCATGCCGGGATCGACCGTCAGCACTCGCTCCAGTCGACGGGCGGCCGCTGCCGTGCCGTCAGCGACGATGACCTGCCCGGCGTGGAGGCTGTAGCCGATGCCCACCCCGCCGCCGTGGTGGAAGCTGACCCACGTCGCTCCGGCGGCGGTATTGACCAGCGCGTTCAGGATGGGCCAATCGGCGATGGCGTCGCTGCCGTCGCGCATGCCTTCCGTCTCGCGGTTGGGGCTGGCCACTGAGCCGGCGTCGAGGTGGTCGCGGCCGATGACGATGGGCGCCTTCAGCGCGCCGGAGGCCACCAGCTCGTTGAAGCGCAGCCCGGCCCGGTGGCGCTCGCCATAGCCCAGCCAGCAGATGCGCGCCGGGAGGCCCTGGAAATGGACGCGCTCCTGAGCCATGCGGATCCAGCGATGCAGGTGCCGGTCGTCGGGGAAGAGTTCGAGGATGGCTTCGTCGGTGACGCGGATGTCCTCCGGGTCGCCGCTGAGGGCCACCCAGCGGAACGGCCCCTTGCCCTCGCAAAACAGCGGCCGGACGTAGGCGGGCACGAAGCCGGGATAGCTGAAGGCGTCGGTCACGCCCGCGTCGAAGGCGCGCTGGCGCAGGTTGTTGCCGTAGTCGAAGACGATGGAGCCGCGCCGCTGGAACTCGACCATGGCCGCGCACTGGCGGGCCATGGAGGCTGAGGACAGCCTTTGGAATTCGGCCGGGTCGCGGTCACGCAAGACGCGGCCGTCCTCGAAGCTGAGGTCGTCGGGGAAGTAGGCCAGATAGTCGTGGGCCGAGGTCTGGTCGGTGACGAGATCGGGGATGACGCCACGCTCCAGCAGTTCGGGAAAGACGGCCGCGGCATTGGCGATGAGGCCGATGGAGCGGGCCTGCCCGGTGGCGACGTAATGCTCCACCCGGCGCAGGGCGTCCTCCATATCCTCGGACACCTCGTCGATGTAGCGATGCTCCAGCCGGCGACGGGCGCGCCATTCGTCGACCTCAACGACCAGGGCCACGCCGTCGTTCATGGTGACGGCCAGCGGCTGCGCCCCGCCCATCTCGCCCAGCCCGGCGGTCAGCGCCCACTTGCCGCGCAAGGAGGGCCAACCTGCTTGCCGCGCGGCCTCGGCGAAGGTCTCGAACGTGCCTTGCAGGATGCCCTGCGTGCCGATATAGATCCAGCTGCCGGCGGTCATCTGGCCGTACATGATCAGCCCCTCGGCCTCCCAGCGGTCGAAGTTCTCTTGCGTGGCCCAGTGGGGGACGATGTTGGAGTTGGCGATGAGGACGCGCGGCGCGTCGGCGTGGGTGCGGAAGACGGCCACCGGCTTGCCGCTCTGGACCATCAGCGTCTCGTCGTCCTCCAACTCGGTCAGGCTGCGCAGGATGGCGTCGAACGCCTCCCAGTTGCGGGCGGCCCGGCCGCGGCCGCCGTAGACGATCAGGTGCTCCGGGTCGTAGGCGACCTCGGGGTCGAGGTTGTTCTGGATCATGCGGTAGGCGGCCTCTTGCAGCCAGCCTTTACAGTGTAGTTTGGTGCCCCGTGGGGCGCGGATTGTTCGGGTCATAGTGAATTACGAATGACGAATGACGAATGACGAATAAAGAGAAGCGGCGCGATTGATGTCTTCGGTGGTTGCGATGGTGGAGGGTCGGAACGCCGACTTCATAGATGACTATTTGGCTAAACTTGCCGCTTCCAACTGATTCAATCGCTGTTCCAGCAGCAGATTAACCATAACTTCCAGTCGTCATATGATGTCAACGATTCGCACGCGGCTCCTGCTGATTATTTGCCAATGATTATAACACAGGAAAGTGGATTCTATCCCGATCGACTGATTATTTCAGAGCCTGATGTGCTGCCTGCGATGGCGATGTATCACGGTATATGTAGGGAGGGCGAGGTGGCGGCGAATAATGTCGTTTTGCACGACGATGATAATCTCGCCGTCGGTTTGCCCCTGCGTGATCCGGGTATGGGAATCACCACAGGAGGTGGACAACAAGGGCGGCCGTTGGCGGGAGGCGGGGGTTGCAATCTGACAGATTGCGCTACAGTCGGTTTTCCTGCCCGACCGATTTCTGATATAACGGGTGGCGTTCTATCCGTCCTGTGGGAGCCTGACATGGTACGCGCGCAAACCGGCTTCATTCGTCCTTTCCTTGCCTTGCTCGTCCTTCTCCTGCCGGCCGCCTGTGGCGAGGGTGCGTCGCCATCGCCGACGACCACGTCCGACGCGCTGTCGCCTGAGCCGACGTCTACGCCGGAACCGACGGCGACCCCGACGCCGATCCCGACCCCTACGCCCGAACCGCCACGCGCCGTCGCTGCCGCACCCAGATACTGTTCCCGCTAGGCCTGCATCGCCGTGTTGATGACGATGCGGATCAGTTCCGGCAAGATGCCCAGCCCTTGTTCGGCGATCTGTTCCAACAATGAATCCGGTAAGGTACAATCCGTTTGGTAGGTCATGTTGTTGCCCCTTCAGTTGTTTGGCGATAACCGAAGGGTACATCGTGGCCTGTCTCGCGCCACCAATTTACAGAAGGAAAGTTACACTATCAAGGGAGGAGGGATGAACTTGAAGAAGGACTTGAATATTTGGCGACTGTTCCTGCTTGCTTGTATGGTGCTGCTATTATCTGCGTGTGTAGCACCGGGTTCCGATATAACGTCTCAAGCCGAAAGTCCTCAACCTGCTGTGCTGACCGTGGATGAACCGGAATCCATTGTTGAAGTGGTATTCACGCCTACTCCTTTATCAACGCCTACAGACGTTCCGACCCAGACTCCAACCCCAGAGCCAGAGCCGTCTCAAACTCCAACCCCGGAAGCAACTCCAATTCCCCCAGAAGTTCCTTTTAGAGTCGAGGACGGAGTTGTGCAGAAATGGACTGTCAATCCGGTTACCAATCAAGAAGAATGGGTGCCGGACGAGAGTTTTCCAGTACTTGAGCCGGAACCTGGTCAACGTACCCCTGCGATCGAAAGCATCGGATCAGTTACATATCAAATAAATGGGGAAGAAGTTAGGTACTTTGGAGCGATTAGCGCTATATATGGTAAGACAGAAGCTGTATTTATAAATGGAGAGTGGGCACTCGCCTCCGAGATTAATGTTAAAGATTTTATTGCACCAGTTGCCCCAGGCGAGGTGAAATTTGCTAATGAGAATTGGAGCGATGGGCGCAAACTAATTGAATCCGGATCTGTGGAATTTTTAGAAAAATTCCAGCAGGCATTGATCGATGGCAATCCAGCTTACTTTAGATGGTATGTGGGTAGTGCTGATATCTCTTTGAACAATGTTTTAGCAGTTGCGTCAACTGTCAACATCGGGTAACTTTGTCCACAAATCATCGGGTTAAAATGTCCCCTGTTTGTCGGTAAAGATGTCCTGTCGGTTTTCTTAATCTGCCAATTCCACCTCCTTGGCCTCCTCCACAACTGGCT
>JAGOZU010000022.1 GCA_018058545.1 Promineifilum sp.
GATAGCATGGAGGCTTGTCTCGGTCACCAAAAAGAGATCCTCGGCCTCAAGGCGAAGGCGCTCGGCTCGCATCTTGATTTGCCGGGCGCTCTCCTCGCCGGAGACATAAAGGACCGGGCCGTGGAGATTGGCAGTCAGGCCGGCGATTTCCAGCAGCAGGGTGGACTTGCCGATGCCGGGGTCGCCGCCGACGAGGATGAGAGAGCCGGGAACAAGGCCGCCGCCAAGCACGCGCGAAAATTCCTGGACGGGCAAGGCGAGACGATCCAGGCCGTCGGCTTCCACCTCTCGCAGGCGGACGGGGCGCGAGGTGGTTAAGCTGCCCGATTTTCGGCCACTCGCGGCCGATTCCGATTCAATCAGCTGCTCGACCATGGTGTCAAATTCGCCACAGCGCGGGCAGCGACCCATATAGACCGGGGTGGTGCGGCCGCAACTCTGGCATACGTATTGTGTTTGTCGTTTAGCCATATTCCTAGTATACCTTAAACGCAGCGGCAACAGCGTTCGTGCCTGGCCCTGCTGAACATACGAGGACTTCCGGAGAATATTAACGTTAACTGTTCGGTTTGTCTCCGGTGCCGGTGTTATAATGCCGGAGTATTATGATCAACTGGCTATCGGTAATCGCCAACAGCTTCTGGATTGTCGGGCTGGCTCTCATGCTGGCCGGTCTCAGTTACTACCATTGGGTTGCGGGTCAACTCGACCTTCCTTTTCGGCAGGTGATGGGCAAGCCGCGCTTTCAGGCGATCATCGTGGGCGGCTTGTTGCTGGTGGGCATTGGCCTGGCCGTCACCGCCGGCGATCTCTTGCAGGCAATCCCCGCCGTCGCCCTCATCATGGTGTGTCTTGTGGCGCTGTTTACCCTGTTCCGGAGCGGGCAAGTCCATCGACCCGGAAAATAAATATCCATGCAACGAGCTAAAACACTGTCGGGCATCCTCATTTGTCTGTTTTTTCTGGCGATCGGTCTGATGATGGCGCGGGCGGCATCGGCCACCGGGCAAAGGCAGGAGGGATACCCGCCACCCAGTGAGGCCGCGACCGAGACCCTTGCTATTGAGCCGGCGGCCATCCAGCCTACCGCCCTGCCCTACCCACCGGCCGGGACAGACCTTAACCAACCGACCCCCATACCGATTGGCTCGCAAGCGATCGAGGAGGCGACGGGCGGCAATTCGGCCACGGACATTCCCAATGCCCAACAAGAGAGCGGCCGCGGGATTCTCTTCCTGTGGCTCGGTTTCCTGGCCACGATCCTTATCCTCCTGACGAGTGTGGTTGGAGCGGTCATCCTCTTCACCCGGCGCAACGAGTCCTGATGGAACAGATCGGCAAGACGGATTGATTTGATCACGGAGAACTCGACCACCCCGGCAAGCGAATCATGGCGACGATACCTACCGTGGCTCAATCTTGGTCTGGCGGTGTTCCTCGCCGTCGCTGGATTATGGTTCCTCTCCAGTCGCGTCAGCCTGGCGGCCGTCGGCACGGTACTCATGGAAGCATCGCCGGGCTACATCGCTCTGGCCGCGGCTATCATGGTGCTGACGATCGTTCTCAAGGCGTGGCGCTGGCAATTGATGTTTCGGCCGCCGGTTTCTCTCGGCGCGGCCTTTTGGGCAGCAGCGCTTGGCCAGTATGTGAACCTGGTAATCCCCTTTCTGCGGCTGGGCGAGGTGGCCCGCCTCTACGCCTTGAATCAGGAGAGCGGCACGAGGGGCGGCCGCGCGCTGGGCACATTGGTAGTGGAAAAAACGCTTGACCTTATCTTCTTTGGCCTGACGATCGTCTTCGTCCTGCCTTTCGTCGTTTTACCCGATTTCGCCGAGCGGCCGGGCGCGTTGTCGCTGATCCTGCCCCTGGCCTTTCTGGCCGTGCTTTATCTGCTGGCCTTTCAAACAGATACCGTCATCCGGCTCTGGCGCAAGGTCATCCGCCCTCTGCCCCAACGTCTTCAGGGCTGGTTGATCAAGCTTGCGGTCGCGGGACTGGAGGGGTTGGTCGCGCTGCGAGACCGTCGCCTGACCTTGTGGCTGCTGGTTCTCAGCCTGATGATCGCCGTTTTGGCGGTCGCCTTGCCTTACAGCCTCTTTCCGGCTCTCCATTTGCCCTTTACCCTGCTGGACGCGGCGCTGATCCACATCGTCGTCACCATCGCCATCGTGCCGCCCAGCACCCCGGCCAAGATAGGCGTCCTCAACGGGGCGGCCGCGCTGGCCTTATGGCAGCTTGGCCTGACGGACGAGAGCGCTATCGCCGGTTACGCGATCCTGTTGTATCTGGTCGTCGTCGTCCCCCAGCTCATCCTGGGCCTGATCGCCGCCTCGCGCAGCAAATGGCGATGGCAAAGCGCCATGACGCCCGCCGGTCACGCCGCCGGCGAATCCTCGCTCCCATGACAGCCGAAGTATCTGTCATCGTCCCCGCCTATAACGCCGAAAGTACCATCGAGGCCTGCGTGGCCGCCTTGCAAGGCCAACAGTTCGACCGGCCGTATGAAATCATCGTCGTCGATGACGGATCGACGGATACCACGGCCGCGCGGGCCGCGGAAGCCGGAGCCACTGTGATCACTACGGGGCGTGGCCGACCGGCAGCGGCCCGAAACGCCGGCATCCGCGCCGCATCGGGGGCGATCATCTGCTGCACCGACGCCGACTGTGTGCCCCATCCCGACTGGCTGCGTCAAATGTGCCTGCCCTTTGATGATCGGAAAATCGCCGCCTGCAAGGGAATTTATGCAACCCGCCAGCGCTCGCTCGTCGCGCGTTTCGTCCAGCTGGAGTACGAAGATAAATACGATCTCCTGCGCCTGCATGAAGCGATTGACTTCATCGACACCTATTCGGCCGCTTATCGCCGCGACATCCTGTTGGACAATGGCGGATTCGATGAACGGTTCGACTATCTCGAAGATCAGGAGCTTTCTTTCCGGCTGGCCGAGCGCGGCTATCGCCTGATGTTCCAGGAAACGGCCGTCGTCGATCATCTCCATAGCGCCACACCGGCCACCTATCTGCGCAAGAAGATGACCATCGGCTATTGGAAGGCCCAGGTCGTCCGTCGTTTTCCGGGCAAGGCGGCCGGGGATTCGCACACACCCCGAGTGATGAAGATCCAGATGCTGTTGGTCATGGCTTTCGTCGCCGCTCTGACCGTGGCGACGCTCGCCATAGTCGGAGGATTCGGCCGTTGGGGAAGCACGATATGGCTATCCCTGCTATTGCCCATCGCCCTGATACCGGCCTTCCTGGCCACAACTATCCCGTTCATCCGCAAGGCATGGAGCAAGGATCGCGCCGTGGCCATCATCTCGCCGCTTTTGTTGTTCGGCCGGGCGGCCGCCCTGAGCGTGGGTTATGTGTTGGGTGTCATTTGGCCGCGCCGTGACATCAGCTCCGGAATCGCGCCCGGCAGCTTCAGATCTCCTCTCAAGAGGGGGCTGGACCTGTTTGGGGCGACACTCGGCCTGTTATTCACGTTGGTTATATGGCCTCTCATCGCCCTGCTAATTAAACTGGACTCCAAAGGGCCGGTTTTGTTCAAGCAAGAGCGGGTCGGCGAGCATGGCCGGACGTTCATCATGTATAAATTCCGAACGATGCAGGTTGACGCGGCCGAACGCTGGCCGGAACTGGTGACATCCCTCGGCTTGACCGAACCGGTGCTCAAACTGGCGGATGATCCGCGCCTCACTTCTGCCGGTCGCTTCCTGCGTCGCTGGAGCCTGGATGAGTTGCCCCAGTTCTGGAACGTGATCCGGGGCGACATGAGCCTGGTGGGTCCGCGTCCGGAAGAGCCGCGCATCGTGGCCTACTATTCCGACCGGCATCGGCGGCGGCTGGCCGTCAGGCCGGGGATGACGGGGCCGATGCAGATCAACAACCGGGCCGATCTGCCTCTGGATGAGCGGGTCGATCTGGACCTGGACTATATCGAGCATTACTCTTTCCGTCGCGATCTAGGCATACTGGCGCGCACCATCCCGGTTGTGCTGCGCGGCAAGGGAGCTCGTTAACCGTCGATATGGCCCAATTCCACGAGATAGCGCAACCATCCCTCAGCCCTGCCCACGAGGCAACTTCCGGTGACCCGGCCAGATTTCACCGACAGGCGTTGGCTTCCGCTCTCATCGCACTGGGCGTCTACGTCCTCACCCTGGCGCCCGATCTGAGTTGGGCCAACGGAGCCTATGACGGAGCCGAACTCATCACCGCCTCGGTGACGCTGGGGATTCCTCACCCGCCGGGGTACCCGACCTATGTCCTGTTGGGAAAACTATTTAGCCTGCTGCCGATGGGGACCGTGGCGTTCCGCTACAATCTGTTCTCGGCCATCTGCGCGGCCGCGGCCGTGGGTCTGGTCGTATTGACCATTGGCGCTCTACAGCCCCGGATACGGCCGGCGGCGGCCGTGAGCGCCGCGTTGCTCTTCGGCTTTACCCCTCTGGTTTGGAGCCAGGCCGTTGTCGCCGAGGTGTATAGCCTGAACCTGCTCATGATCGCAGCCTTCCTGCTGGTCTGGAGCCGGCGGGGAGCGGGCGCCTCAAGCAGCTTGCTGCTCGGTCTGGCCATCACAACGCACCTGACATCCCTCTTCTGGCTGCCGGCGTTCTTCATCAGCGGCCGTCGTCAGTGGAGTAGGATAGCCGTCGGGCTGGCGCTGGGCCTGTCGCCGTTGCTGCTCTTGCCCTGGCTGGCAGCGGGCGATAGCGCAATCATCTGGGGACGGCCGACCAATTCGGCCGGATGGTGGCAGCTTGTCAGCGGGCAGCTTTACGCGGCCTATTTCCAGCCGGCGATCGACGCCGAGCGTTGGCTCAACCTGCTACAGGCAGTCGCACTTGGGCCGGCAGCTTTTCTGGCCGGGGCCGGTCTGCGTGGCTATCCATCCAATGAAGATGAACACCTGCACGTCCATGCGGCAGGGACTATTTCCCGTCCGACGCCGATCCTCCTGGCCGCGACGTCGCTCCTCTATATCGCGTTTTCTCTCTCGTACAACACCTCGGACGCGGCGATTTTGCTTCTGCCTGTGTTTCTGATCCTGGCTCTGCTCGTCGCGCCCATGTTGCAGCGGCCGGGCGCGGCCGCCCTTCTGCTCCCACTCGTTCTGGTGCTTCTGACCTATGGCGCGCGCGATCTGCGGCGGCAGCCAACAGCGCGCACATATGCGGCAGATATCCTGCGATCTGCCCCGGAAAACGCGATCTTGCTCACGCCCGGCGATCACACTATCTTTACGCTCTTGTACTTCCAGCAAGTGGAAGGGTATCGGCCCGATTTAAGCCTGGTGGATGGTAATTTGTTCGCGTTCGACTGGTACCGAAACCGCCTTCTGGAGCGATACCCGGACATAGTGATGCCGACGGGAGATGATCTGGTCGCACTGCGTCTTGAAAACAAAAGCAAACGGCCTTTTTGCCTGGTGGGTCTTGTTTCTTCGTCGGTGCCACCCATCTCCATGACCGGCGGCCGCTTTGAGACAGGGGACGGCGCACCTTATGTTTTATGCGCCGAGGAAGCAAATTGACTTCAGGAAATCGATATTCATCACCGCCATCCTGGCCGGACGAGACGCCCGAGCCGGCCAACCAACCGGCATCCGGCGCTCCAACCAGACGGATCGCTCGCATTTTGCTGCTCTTCGGCCTGGCGATTCTGCTGTTCTGGTTGGGCTTCAAGGCCTGGCGCGTCTATCAGGCGACACAATCGCTCATGACCGTCGAGGCCGAGGCGCGAGCGTTGATGGCTGGTGGAATCTCCCAGCTCGACCCCAACGCGGCCGAAGCGTTGGTGCTGGGCGCGCGATCCAACATCGCCATGCTGCACGATGAGTTGAGCTTCATCCGGCCGTTTGCCCCCTATCTCGGCTGGATCCCCAAACTGGGGCCGACGCTCGTCGCTTCACCCTACTTGCTGGACATGGCCGATGCCGGGTCAGAGGCGGGTGCGCTAGCCGTCAGCAGCCTGAAACCGGCGCTGGCGATCTTCCAGCGCGACGATTTCAGCGCCATGCGGCTGGGTGAACTGCTGCCCGTATTTTCGGCCGCCGCGCCGGATTTGGAGGCCGCCACGGACGCGCTCCGGCGCTATTCGGCCGCCAGAGAGGAACTGGATGGCGCCATCGAGGCCGAAGCGTTGCCGTGGCGCGTGCGCCAACTGCTGCAACTCTCGGACAAATGGATGCCGGCGGCCGAGGGCGGGCTGTCCCTGGCACCCTACCTGCCCGAACTGCTTGGGCAAAACGGCGTGCGACAATACCTCATCATGGCTCAGAATGAGGATGAATTGCGGGCCACAGGCGGCTTCCTGACCGGCGTGGGCCTGCTCACCGTCGAAAACGGTCAGATTCAAGACCTTGATTTCGGAGACGCCAATCAGGTCGACAATTGGCGAGAAAAGCCGTACGGATTCCCGCCTCAGCCATTTTATGATTTCATGGGGCTGGAATTATTCCTGTTCCGTGACGCCAACTACTGGCCGGATTTCCCCACCTCCGCCCGGAAAGCGCTGGAACTCTATGCCTACGGCCGGGATGTTCCCCTGCCCGATGGCGCCATCGCCATCGATCAGGAGTTCATGCGTATTCTCGTCGATGCCACCGGCCCGGTGCCCATCCCTGGTACAGACCAGACCATTACGGCCGATAATCTGCTGCAAACATTAAGGCAAGCCCGTGACATTCAGGAAGGGCAAGAAGTTAGAGAGTGGGTAAACGATCGCAAGGCTTTCCTGAGCGGGTTCGCCGCGGCCATTCTGGCCAAGGTGGAGATGGATTTCGGCTCGATCGATCCGGTCAAGCTGGCTGAGAGCATGACCGGAGCTATCCAAAACAGGCACCTGTCGATCTACATGCGCGATACCGAAATCGCCGGCGCTCTGGGCGCAACCGGATGGGATGGCCACCTTCCGCAGTCGCCGCCAGGAGATTTCTGGATGGCCGTCGATACCAATATGGGCTATAACAAAGCCAATATCCTGATCGAACGCGCCTTTACCTATGACGTCGCTTTGGGAAATCAGCCCGCGGCGGCGTTGACTATCGATTATCGCCACACCGGCCCGGCCGGCGAAGAACCGTGCATGCAAGGCGTGGAGGATGAGTTTGAATTGGCGGCCGATTATCTGGCTCTGGCCGATCAATGCTACTGGAACTTCCTGAGGGTATACGCACCTCTGGGCAGCAAGTTGCTCGATTCAAGTCACCATGTCGTGCCCAAGGAAACACTCCTTGTCAGCGACACTTGGGATAGCGATGGACAGGTGATCGATGATCTGCCGTGGTTGACGACATTCGCTAACTTTCTCCTGCTGCCGCGGGGCGAGACAGCGTCGGCTTACTTCCATTATGAGCTGCCGGCTGGAATCATTGAATCGGATGGCGCTGATTCGATTTACAACCTGTCCATATATAAGCAACCCGGAACAAGGGCGGAGCCGTTACGACTGACGATCACCTTGCCCGAAGGCGTTTCGCCGCTGGAAACACATCCGGCTCCGGTGCAGGTCGGGGGGAATCGCCTTGTTTTTGACATAGAATTGAACGCCAATACCGAGATAAACATCCGCTATCGCTAATGGTCATGAGGAGTTGCAATCGGTTTGGAGGAAAATGAAGATGTTTAAACGCAACCTGTTAACTATCCTGATGGCGCTGATCATGGCGTTCGTCCTCGCCGGTATTCCTGCGGTTTGGGCGCAAACTATCCCGCCACGAACGCCGACCCCCGATCCGAATAAGCCTGGCCCAACGCCATCCGCGACATCGGTCGATCCCGGCGCAAAACCTTCGCCCAATGCGACCGAGCCGTCCAGCCCCGGCCAGGGTGCCACTCCCGATGCGAGTGCCACCTCCGCACCCGGAGCCCCACCGGCCACGACCGCGCCGGGCAGCGGACCGGGATTGCCGGCAGCCACAGTTCCCTCCAGTCAACCGGGCACGGGACCGGGTGGTGTAAACCCGCCAGGCGCAGGCGGCTACGTGCCCGGCACGGGACAGCAGCCCGGCACCGGCGCGGCTGGAACATGCGACGAGACGCCCTACGTCAAGGCGATTGCGACCGTGACCGTCTTTGCCGGGCCAGGTACAGATTACCCGGTGGTCGCCGAACTCGGAGCCGAGGATATGCGGCCGATCATCGGCCGTCCCTTTTATGCCCCATGGTGGCAAATTCAATTTGACCAAGAGACGGCAGGATGGGTGGCTGACGCCGAAGTAAACGAATTCGGCAATACAGCTCTGGTTCCGCTGGTTGACACGCCGCCGATTAATGGCAATACCCCCACTCCCGGAGCGATCTGGAACCCGACGCCGCTGCCGCTATTAACCTGCGTGCCGACGCCGACACCAACGCCGTCTCCAACCCCTTCGGCCTTAACGGGCGAAGCCTCGCCATCCGGCGGCGCCGGAACCCAGGGCGATGCTCAGCCGGAGCCACCCGTGGGCATGGTCTCGGCCGAAGTTGGCGGCAGCGCGCCGGTGACCGGAGAGACAGCCGAGACCTCCGATAGCCCGTCCGGCTCGGGCATTAGCTCGCGAAGTGCCGAAGCTTCCCGGGCCGCATCGCCCACCAGCGCGATGAATTTAATCCTGCCGCTGGCCGGTTTGGCGTTAATCAGCGGTGGCATCATCCTGGCCCTGACCTCGCGCAAACAGAGCGGGGCGAAGACGGACACTACCGACACCACCGTTAAATAATTCAGGGCGCAGCTTCGACCCGGATCGCAAGCGGCAAGCGATAACTGTCGGAACCATCGGCCGTCGTCAATCGGCGGCCGGTGGTGGAATCATACAGACCAACGACCAGTTGTGCCGCTCCGCGATAGTCAGGGTCGCGCCAGGCCAGCTCGTGCGGGTCGATGATATATTCTCCCGGCAGCCATTCATCGGTCGGCCGCCGGCCATTATCCGGCAGGGAGTCGTGCTGGGCGATGAGCGCCCCGTCCTCGCCGACCAGGTGAATGAACACGGTGTAGCTGGTCGGGATCGCTCCCTGGCTCGAGTTCCAATAAAGGGTGATCGGTATGGGGCCGGTGGTGGTGACGGTATCCGGTGGAGAGTCAACGCCGATTAACGTAATACCATGCTCGAATCGGGCATCGGCCAAATTCTGAACAGCCGGTCGCTCAAATAGAACATCCGAACCGGAGATCGTCACCTCTCCGAGATTCTCAACCCGGCCATCGACCACGATCGCCAGATTGGCCTTGCCTTCAACCCCGGCCGGAATCCGAACATCGCGAACCTCATGAACGATCTCACCCCGTTGCCAGTTGTCGGTTGGGTACCGCCCGTTGGCCAGAGCATCACTATTCTCGGCCAGAACCTCGCCATTTTGTTCCAGCCGCAATGAGGGTCGCAGATCGGGCAGAGCATCAGCCGTCGAGCGCCACGTCAACCCCACGCGAACCGCCTGCCCGGGCCGATAAGGGCCGGGACCAAGCGATGCGCCAACCAATTGCAAACCGTCGGCCATCTCGACGGGCGTATCCCACAGCGGTGGCGGGAACGCTTCATAGGGGCTTGGGCCCAATCCGATGGGGGCAGATAGCGCTACGGAACCCAATGGGATCAATCGGCCGACAGGACTGTTCCCCGCATCAAGGCCTTCCAGCGGGGTCATCGCAGCATCATCCTCCCGATAGACGACCAGCTCCAGCAACATCTCAACCGGCGGCGTCCCAGGCGAGAGCGGCAAGAGGTGATAAGTGACGACGACCTCGCCGGGCTTCCAATGCTCGGCCGTTGCTCCGGCATCGTTGAGCAAGGTCGTATCGAGTTGCGAGACGCGCTCGCTTGTTACCGGGTCGCGCAGCATGAGACCGGCCCGGTAAGGACGTGCTTGCGACCCGTCCTCCCCTGCCTCAGACATCCGCCAGCAGAGAGCCACCGCCACAGCCGTATCCGACTCTGCCCCCTGCTCAATCCAGACCGATTCCAGATGCAGCCCATCAAAATGCATCGCAGGGCGCGTCAGGCCAGATGAGCCACAGTCAGGCAGTGGACCTGGTCGTTGGGACAAACGATACTCGTGCAAGCTCACATCATTGAAAGGGGTCACGCCCAGCCGATAGCCACGACGCTCCAATTCAAACGGCAACCGGCCCTGCCAATCCCTCATGCTGCGCGGATACTCAACCGTGTAGACGCGGCCGGTCTCGGCGCAGGGTTTCTCTCCCGTACAATCCAAAGCGCTTAACAAAGGGGAAGCCGGGTCATGGGGGGAACTCGGCAGATTGGGCATCAGAACGGCCGCTTCACCGCTGTATTCAAACGGCAACGACCAATCGGTATCGGGGATAAATACCACATCGCCGGGCTCAGTGACCGATTCAAGATAGGACGCCACCCCCCGGATATCGGGCTTGGCCGTCGAAGAGTCGAAGAAGTAGTGGCCGAGGCCATAGAGGCTCAGGGACACGACCCCCATCGCTAGGGCCAGGCTCGCCAGCCGCCCAGCCCAATGACGAGCGGGATACACGAGGAAGGCGGCCAGCGGAACCAGCATCGCGGCAAACATGGCGATGTAGCGAGGGTGCGAGAACGAGCGCACGTTCCAGACAAAAAGCGCGGCCAGGAGGGGTACAAGCCAGTGAGCCGACAACATGGAAACGGCCGTCCAATGCAACCGCCTCGACCGCAAAATATGGTACGCTATCAGGCCGACGGTCAGGAACGCCGTCGCACAGGCTGTCAGCCGCACGAATCCATCGACCAGTGACCCGGCCAGCCCCGTCAGATGAAACACCCACACTTGCGAGAGCAGATACGAGAGCGGCACGGGATCGGTGGTGAACGTTCCCGCGCCGGCCTCGGCCCGGACGGCCGCCCAGTTGACCGCGACGCCGATAAGCCAGGGCAGACAGGCGAAAGCCACGGCGATATGAGCAACGATCCAGCGACGCGCTCCCGTCCAATCTCGCCGCCGAAGGAACGTCAGAAGCCCCCAAAGAGCGATATAAACCACGCCGAAGACGACGATATAATGCAGGTGCAGGCCGATCCATTCGATGACAACCAGATAGACTAACGGACGGGTGCCCACCTTCCCGGCCGCTATCAGCCGCCCGGCCAGCAAGAGGGCCGCGATATAGATCAGGGGCAGCATGGCATAGACGCGGATCTCCTGCCCGTAGATGACCGACAGCGGCGACAGAAGCATCAGGACGCCGCCAATCCAGGGCAATGCGGATCGGCGCGAACTCCCGCTCCAATGACGGACGGCCGTAAAGACCAAAGCCACCTGCGTCAGGCTGGCCAACGCGCTCAGATAACGGCCGGTGAACGGCGACACGCCAACAAGAGCGAGCCAGCCCTTAAGGAGGAAGAAGTAGAGAGGCGGGTGGATGTTGTCGAGCCGGTCGCGGATGATCTCGGCCCAACTGGACGTCGCCAAATGCAGGCTGATGCCCTCGTCCCACCACAGGCTTTGAAAGTCAAGCCGAAACAGTCGCAGGGCAAACGCCGCCAACAACAGCGCGACGAGAAGATAGAGAGAATGGGTTCGCCGTTTGTCTGGCATCATTATCGGCTCAGGGCGAGGTCACGCGAATGACCAGCGGGAGGATGACGTAATCCTCTCCCACAAACCCGTCGCCGCTCTCCACAAACGAATAGGCCGGCAGGCGCGCTCCGCTCTCGGCCGAATAAAGCCCCACGCGGAGGCGATAATCTCCCGGCGACAGATCGGGCGGCAGAGGGATCGGGAAGCGGTCGATGACGATCTGTCCGGCATCCAAAATATCGGTCGGCAACCCGCCGGGCCAATGATCAGCAACCTGGACGATATTGTCATCGTCGTCGAGCAAGTGGACGAAGACGGTGAATACCTCGCCATGCGCCGCATATTTTCGCCAGAAAAGGGTCAACTCCGGCGATTCACCCGGCCTGGCCGACAGCTCGGTTGTGTCAAGCCCGAGCAAATCCAGCGCGCTAAAACTCACAAGGTAGGACACCGGGACATCAACCTCGTACAGCCGATCGATATTATTGATCTGAATCTCACCCAGCGTTTGCGATTCGCCAAGCGGAGAGCCGTCAGTCGGACCAACCATCAGGGTATAGCGACCGGGAAGCAGATCCGGCGGTAACGGGACGCGATATTTCTCCTGAATGGTCTCGCCGACGCGCCACAGGCCGGTATCATAACGGCTGAGCGGCCCCAGGTGGATGATGCGGGTCTCCTCCCCCTCCGATTGCCGAAGGCCCCAGGCAAGGTTTAAGCCGGCGGAAAGCGATCCCTCCGGCACGTGCCAGAACAGATCGACGGTTAGTTCGCCCCCGGCCAACGCCTCTGGTGGAATCTCCCCGTGACCCAACAACCTCAACTGCCCATCCAGCCAGCTCGTTTCGACGAAATGCGGGACTTGCAGGCGCGACGCCGATATAACCTGTTCCGGCGGCGACACGGTAATCTCGCCCGCCTTGAAAGCAACCCCCTGGAACCCTTCTTCCCCGACGTGCACCGGCAGCCGCCCGGCCGTCTGGGCATCGATGACCGACAGAGCGATCTGATAGCTCGCGGGGGGGATGCCCGGCGGCAACTCCAGCAGGTAGCGAACGACACCGGTCTCAACGGCCGGCCAGTCGCCCGGATAAAAGTGAAACTCATTCAACAGGTCCGTCTCCAGGGAAGTCCAGACATTGCCGTATTCATCCGCGACAACTATGCGCAATAAAAGACGGAAATCGGGCGGCGCGGGAGCCGGGAGCCGCCAGCGGACGGCAAGCGTGACCACATCGTCAGCGATCGCTTGCGAGTACGCCGTAAGATCGATGCGGTCGCCAAATGAGACCGGAGCGGCAAGAACGGGTGGCATGGCGGCCGCAGCGGGCGATGGGTTGCGATAGACCCAGGCCTGATCCAGCCCACCAAATTGAACCGTATGGATTAACTCCAGTCCTCGTGTCTGGTCATCCCAATCCGCCGGGTTAAGCTGGCGGCCGCCGAGGGTGACGATAGCATAGTCGGCCGACTCAGGATCATCCAGACCATCCACAAGCGTGGTTCCGGTGAAAAAGGGAGCCAGGGCGGGAACGATCCCGGCGATGGCCCGCTCGCTCTCGACCGCCGGTTGGGTTTGAGTCAGCCATCGGCCGCCCGCGCCGATCCCCTCCCCCCAGCCGGCGGGCAGAACGGCGACGGCCGTCCGCGGCCCACCGACGAGCGGATTATAGGCCGCCAGCGGATAGGCGGCGTAAACCAGCCAGTAGGCGACATGGCCGAGAATCGCCAGCATCAATACCCGGCGGCCGATCCGCCAATCGCGACCCGCCCATTTAGCCCAGACGACGGCCGCCGCCACCAGCAGCGCGGGCACGACGGGCAGGATATAGCGGTCGAATTTCTTGGCCGCGGGGGTGATGGCCACCAGAAACAAAACGGCCCAAACCAGGAGCAACAGGATCGGGCAGGCGCCGGAATTCGCCTTGCGGCGATCTTTCCGCCGGTCTATCAGCAGCGCCGCCGCCGGAAATAGCGCCAACCACACGACAGGGCCGAGTCGCCAGAGAAGCGTCACCGGGTAGAACAGGGGGCCATGGTCAAAGGCAACCCGGCCGAGGAAAAATGTCTCGCGCAGGGCTTCCTCCAGATGGCGATTGGCGCTGCCGCCGACCGTGGCCAGAACGGCCGCCGGGGAAACCCACAAGGCGGGATAGAGGGCAAGGATGACGACCAGACACGCCGCACCCCAGGTGATACCGTTGCGCAGCAAGGCAGCCACACGAGCCATCGTAGGTCGCCCACTATCGCGCAATCGAACCCATAGCATGGCCAGCCCGCTTACCGGCAGAAGCAGGAGCGTGGGGGTCTTGGTTAGGACGGCCAGGCCGGCCAACGCCCCGGCTGCGGCCAACCAGGGCCACGCTCTCTTCCCTGCTACGTCAGGCATCAGGCCACCGGCCAGCGTCAGCAACGACAGGGTGACAAACGTGGCGCTGAGTCCGTCCACATGGAGCAGCCCGGACAACCCAACCAGAAAGGGATCGAGGGCCAGAAACAACCCGACGACGGCCGCCGCCCTGCGCCCCCAGAGGTGACGGGCCAGAAAACAGGCGGCGACGATACCGAGGCTGTTGACCAACGCCACCGCAACGCGGCCGCCGGTCAACAGGACGGCCAGATGGCGGAACGCCTCGACATTGTCAGGCGTCAGGGTAGCCATCCTGGTCAGCCAGTCGTAGGATTCGCGCGCGCTGCCGGTGAGCCAAAGCTGGACGGTCATGCCCGCCGCGCCAAGCCACGTGGTCGTCACGCCCGGATGCCCGGCGATGAGTGTGTCCGCCCAACGGCCGTCGAACAGCGCCTCGCGAAATTGGAGCGAACGATAGACCCAGATCGACTCATCAGGGGTGATGTAGCGGTCGATGGCCACCAGGCGAGGAAGGAGTGCCAGCACAAAAATGAGAACAGGAAATAGCTGGAACAACCATTTTGGCGCGTTTCGGCGCTCCATTCCATCGGAAATTTTTGCTCGTCCAGCCATCACCGCAACGTATACAATACATTAGTTTTATTGCCAAGTGACCCAAACCAAGTATAATCCGTCAAAATTGGGCGCTGGGGAGTACCTCTGGCGCAGGTGGGTATTTTAGGAAAAATGATTGACTCCGAATTTGGTGACGCCGAACACCCCATGAACTTTCTCCTCAACGAGGAAGTGTATTTTCCAACCGCCGGAGAGATCCGGTCGGGCCGTATCGTTGAGTTTCGTAACAACGAAATCCTCGTCGATATCGGGGCCAAGTCCGAGGGGCTTATTCCCAGCCAGGAAACGGCGGGATTTGACTCAGCAACTCGGGCGCTGTTGCAGGAAGGAGAGGAGATCCTCGTCTTTATTGCCAACCCGGAAGACAACAATGGCAATATTATTCTTTCCTATCGTCGCGCGGCCGAAGAGCAGGATTGGCAACTCGCCGGCGAGCTTCTGGAATCCCAGGAAGCGATAGACACCGAGATCGTCGGCTTCAACAAGGGCGGCGTGCTCGTCGGTGTTGGCCAGTTGCGTGGCTTCGTGCCCAATTCCCAACTGCGCCGCGACCGCATGCCCGAAGGCGACCCTGATAACCGCCAACGCTCCTATCAATCACTGGTCGGTCAACCCATGTTGGCCAAGGTGATCGAGGTCGATCGACCGCGCAATCGCCTGATCCTGTCCGAGCAAGCCGCCTCGCGAGAAATTCGCCAGGCGCGCAAGAGCGAACTCTTCTCCTCTCTGGAGGAAGGCGCGGTCTTTGATGGACATGTCGTCAATCTGGCCGATTTCGGCGCGTTCGTCGATATCGGCGGGGTCGAAGGGCTGGTGCATCTGTCGGAGATGAGCTGGAAGCGCATCCAGAAGCCGGGCGACATGTTGCAAAAGGGTGACGCCGTGAAGGTGCAAATCCTCAGCGTCGACCAGGATCGCCAGCGTGTAGCCCTCAGCATGAAGCGGCTGGAATCAGACCCGTGGACGCGCATTGAGGACCTCTATCGTGTCGGGCAGCTCGTCGAGGCGGAGATCACCCGCCTGACCAAGTTTGGAGCGTTCGCCCGCGTGAATGATGACTACCAGTTGGAAGGACTGATCCATATCTCCGAGTTGGCTGAAGACCGCGTCGAGCAGGCGCGGGATGTCGTCAAGCCCGGCGACAAGATCACCGTCCGTATCATTCGTCTGGACCCCAAGCTGCGGCAAGTCGGCCTGAGTCTGCGCCAGGTGGCTTCAGATAAATATATCGAAGAAGACCTGGCCATGCTGAATACGATGTAATTGGCTTCGTTGCACGAGGGTCCTTGTATCCGTATGAATTTCCCTGAGGTGGAAAGCCGTGAACTCTAAGAATTGGGAACGATTCACTCAACGCGCTCGCAAGGTGTTGAGTCTGGCCCAGGATGAGGCGGAACGTCTCAACCACAGTTATATCGGCAGTGAACACGTATTGATCGGCCTGTTGCTGGAAGACGGCGGCGTTGCCGGTCGCGTTCTGCGCGAGCTTGGCCTCGAGGTGACGCGCGTGCAGGCCATGGTCGAGCGTCTTTCCGGCGGTCAGGGAACCCGCACCCCCTTCTCGAAGACCGAGCTTTCCCCCAGCACCAAGCGGATCCTGGAATACGCCATCGAAGAAGCGCGGCGGATGAGCCAGCATTACATCAGCACGGAGCACCTGCTCCTCGGTCTGGCTCGCCAGAATGAGGGGCTGGCCATCGACGTGCTGCGCAAATTCGGCATCAGCGCCGAGCAGATCCGGCGGCAAACGCGCCGCATGCTGAAGGAAAGCTCCACCACGACGGCCGAGGGGCAGCCGCAGCAACAACAGCAGCAACGCCGGCAACAACAGCCGGCCAAGAAAGAAAAGAGCAAGACGCCGTTGGTTGATCAGTTGGCGACGGACCTGACCGCGCTGGCGCAGGAGTACGCGCTGGACCCGGTCATCGGCCGCCAAACGGAGATCGAGCGCGTCATCCAGATCCTGGCCCGCCGGACGAAGAACAACCCGGCCCTCATCGGCCAACCCGGCGTGGGCAAGACGGCCATCGTCGAAGGGTTGGCGCAACGTATCGTCGATGGACAGGTTCCTGAATCGCTGCATAACAAGCGCGTCCTGCAGCTGGACGTGGGCAGCCTGGTGGCGGGCACGATGTATCGCGGCCAGTTCGAGGAACGCCTCAAACGAGTCATCGAAGAACTGAAATCGAGCGATGCCATCCTCTTCATCGACGAGGTACACATGCTGGTGGGGGCCGGATCGGCGGGCAGTTCCGTCGACGCAGCCAACATCCTCAAGCCCTCGCTGGCCAGAGGTGAATTGCAATGCATCGGCGCGACGACGCTGGATGAGTACCGCAAGTACATCGAAAGCGACGCCGCCCTCGAGCGTCGCTTCCAGCCGGTGCATGTGGACGAACCCAGCGCCGAAGAGACGGTGCAGATCCTGAAGGGGATCAAGGGCGCTTACGAGCAGCACCACAACCTGTTGATATCGGACGAGGCCATCGAAGCGGCCGTGTTCCTATCCACGCGCTATGTGACCGAGCGTTTCCTGCCCGACAAGGCCATCGACCTGATCGACGAGGGAGCATCGCGTGTGCGCATGTACCGGGTGCAACAGCCGACCGACGTGCGCGAGGCGTATGACACGCTGCGCAACCTGCGCACCCAGCGCAACGAGGCCGTCGAGGCCGGTCGCTATGACGACGCCACGCGCATCCGCGAGCAGGAAGACGATATCCAGGAGCAACTCAATGAGTTGCGTGCCGGAACGACGAACGGCGACGACTCGCCGGTGCTGACCGCCGAAGACGTGGCCGAGGTGCTGTCGATGTGGACCGGCATCCCGGTCTACCAGTTGACGGAAGAGGAAAGTGCGCGCCTCCTGCGAATGGAAGAGGAGATGGAGAAGGCCATCGTCGGGCAGAAAGACGCCATCGTAGCCATCTCCAAGGCGGTTCGCCGCGCTCGCGCCGGATTAAAAGACCCTCGGCGGCCGATCGGCTCGTTCATGTTCCTCGGCCCCACAGGCGTAGGCAAGACGGAGCTGACCAAGGCGCTGGCCACCTTCCTGTTCGGCAGCGAGGATGCTCTGGTGCAACTCGACATGTCAGAATTCATGGAGCGCCACAACGTCGCTCGTCTCGTCGGCTCGCCGCCCGGCTACGTCGGCTACGAGGACGCGGGCCAGCTGACCGAAGCGGTGCGTCGCCGCCCCTACTCCATCGTCGTCTTCGACGAGATCGAGAAAGCGCACCCGGAGGCGTTCAACCTGCTCCTGCAAATCATGGAAGAGGGACACCTCTCCGACGCCAAGGGCCAGAAGGTGAACTTCCGCAACGCGATCATCATCCTGACCTCCAACGTCGGCGCGGACATGATCAAGAAAGGCGGTGGGCTGGGCTTCAACTTCAAGCAGGATTCGGCCGTTCTCGTGGAAGAGAGCTACCGCGACATGCAGAAGAAGCTCATGGAGCAGCTGAAACGCAGCTTCCGCCCCGAGTTCCTGAACCGACTTGACAGCGTCATCGTCTTCCGCCAGTTACAACCGGAGGACATCCGGCAGATCGTCGATATCGTCATCGAGGATGTCAACGAACGCATGGATGAGCACTTCCTGGTGCTGGAGGCGACCGACGCGGCCAAGGACTGGCTGGCGAAGAACGGCTATGACTCCGAATACGGGGCGCGGCCGTTGCGCCGTCTCGTGCAGCAGACGGTGGAAGACAAGCTGTCCGATGCCGTGCTGGCCGGGGAGTTCCAGGAAGGCGAGACGGTCATCATCGACGTCGAAGATGACCAGATCGTGCTGCGACACCCGACGCCGGCGGAGACGGAAGAGGAGTTGTTGCCGGCGATTTAGCGAGTGTTTCTCAACCGGTAGCGATTCAACAAATGAAAAGCGGGGCTGGAATTACTTCCAGCCCCGCTTTTTATTGTGGAGACTCATCCATCTGAGATGGCGTCATCGCCCCTTATTCCTCGACCGTCACACGCCCCAACGACAGGCTATCCCCATCCTCAACCGGCAGCCGCACCGACGGATCAAAGGCATCGTAAAGCCCCATCCGCAACTCATACGATCCCGCCGGCAACGCCAACGGCAGCAGCACGCCGTGCTGATCCACGATGGTCTCGCCTGCCGCCCAGCTCGTCGTCGGTCGCGAACCGCCGACCGGCTCGGAATCCCGCTGGGTCACGACCGCTCCGGTCTCGTTCAGCACGTGGATGAACACCTTGTATGGCCGGGCCGAGGTCGTCTCCGCCCGCCACACCAGCCGCACGCCGACGACATCCCCCGGTCTCGCCTGTTCCGGCCCCACGGCATACGACTCCAGGGTAATGGTCTCGCCGTCCAGCCCCGCGAACTGCGCCCCGCTCGGCTTTGGCTCCGCCGTCCATCCTTCTCCGGCCACGGCATAGACCACAAACCGGACATCTCCCACCCATTCCTCGGCCGCCTTAAACGTGTGCGCGTCCAGCCAGTGTTCCACCACGCGGTCGGGGTCGCGTTGCGCCTCGCCCCAGTACAAGGCGTAGATGCGGTCGTGAGTTGCGACGATCTGCTCCAGTTCGGCCGAGAGCATCGCCGGGTCGGGATTGCCGCGCGGCAACGGGTAGACCGGCGCGCCGTCGCGATGGTAATAGGTGAATGCCTCCCACTGGTTGGGAGCCACCAGCACGACGGCCGCGTTCGGATGTCCTTCAGCGGCGATCCGCGCCGCCATCGCCCGATAGTCCGCCCGCGCGAACGCCGGATCATGATACAGATGCCCCAGCGACAGCAGGCTGCCGGCCAACATCGCCACGGTCAACCCGCCAGGGACGACAGGCCACAAACCTCGTCTTGCCTCCCCGCCATCGCTATTCCAGGCCAGCCCGGCCAACAACGCCATAAATGGAGCCGACACCAGCAAAAACTTGAAAAATGCCGGGTCCGTCGCTCCCAAGGCGGCGGCCGCGCCAACCGGCACGACAGCCATGGCCAAGGCCACGACCGACCGCCGCCAGCCGGCCGCCAACCCGATCAGCGCCAAAGCCGCGGCGGCAACCAGCGCCCACCCGGCCTCGGCCGCGGGCATCGTGCCGCCCAACACCAGCCAGCGCCCGGCGGCGGCCATAAATGCGGCCGCTCCCCCGCTTGCCCCGGCCCGCCCGCCCATCTGTCGAATAAACACAGGCAACCACGGCCCGTAGAGGGCTGCGGCGACGGCCGCCATCCCCGCCCAGGTCAACAGCCGCCGGATCGTTCCTCGGCCGTCATCCCGCATCCACATCCACGACAGCCCGACGACCAAACCCTGCGCCGCCATCACCGCCGGGAAAAAATAATGCGTATACAGTCCCGCCGCCAATAATCCGGTATAGACCACCATCCAACGCCGCCGGTCCGTATCCAGCCAGTTCAACAGCGACCAGGTCGAGGCCACGGCCAGCAGAGCCAGCAGTGCGTACATCCTCGTCTCCTGGCTATAGTAGACCAGCGCCGGATTGACCGTTGCTAATAACCCGGCAAGGGCAACAGCCAGCGGTACACGCCTCCCAGTGTCTCGCCTCCGCCTCTCCACGGGAAGACCTGTCGAGGCCATAGCCCATCGAGCCAGCGACATCGTCACCGCCACGGTCAGCACCCCGGCGAAGGCCGATAGCGCCCGCAGCGCAAACTCCGTCTCCCCCGCAGGCACTCGCCAGCCGCGCAATAACAGGTAGTACAGTGGCGGATGTACGTCGGAGGCCGTCCCCTCAATGATGGCCGGGATCGACCGCTCGCTCAAGCGGGCGCTGTTGCCCTCATCGTTCCAGAACGATTGCGCCCCCAGCAGGTGGAAGCGAAGGGCGGCCGCCAACAGCAGAACCAGCACGGCCGCAGGCAGGATAGCGCGTCGCTTCATCATTCAGTACGTGGGACCAGTCCCCGCAGCAGAGCGAAAAACAACACCGCCGCCCCAAACGCAAACAACCCTGGCCGCGCGCGCATCCAGCCGTCCTTCCAGCCCGGACGCGGCGACAGGTTCGGCTCGCCGGTGGCGTATTCGGCCACCGCCTCATACACCGGCAGCGGCGTGAAATCCGGTTCCAGCATCCGGAAATAGTACCAGGCCTGGTCGATCTCCCAGTCGGCCGGCCGCTTCAGGAACCAGTAGCTGTTCACACCAATCCACGGCCATTCCTCCTGCGCCCGCCGGAAAGCGCCCACCGCGTAGCGCCCCTGCTGCTCCTCCGTCACGCGGCCAAAATCCGGCCGCACATGCTCCGGGGCCACGTTCCAGCCCATCTCGCTAATCCAGATCGGCTTGCTCGCGTCGCCGTTGCGCACCATGATATCACGCAGAAACAGGTTGTGGGGATAATTGATGACCGTCGGCCGCAATCGTTGGTCGGTCGGCCCTGACCACAGGCCGTAACCCTGAGCCGAGAACACGTCGAAGCAGTCGCCCGCCCCGGCGTCGTACATGCGCTGCAGGAAGATGAGGTCGTTCATGTGGCGGCCGTCGTTGGCCACGGTCGGCGTCAGCGCTCCAGCCAGCACCACCGCCTCCGGATCGGCCGCCTTGATGCGCCGGTAGGCCACACAGAGCAATTCCGTGAACGCCTCGGGGTCCACATCGCGCAAGCCCCACTCCTCATTGCCATTTGGCTCGTTCCACACCTGGTAGTAGCGAATACGGCCGCGGTAGCGCTCGGCCACGGCCGCCGCAAAGTCGCCGAAATCGTTGAAGTCATCGGGCGGCGCTTTCTCGCCCGGCTCATCGCCTGCCTCACGGCTCCAGGCGGGCGGGTTGCTCAACCGGGCGATGATCGACAGGCCCCGCTCTTCGGTCAGATCGACGATATGATCATACTTAAGCCAGGCATCCACCCCGGCCGGGTCGTTTCGTCGGTCAACGAAATCCCCCTTGCCGTGAATCTCGATATCTTCCCAGGTAAACTCCTGCCGGATGAAGCCTAACCCGGCCTCATCGACCAGGTCCAGGCTGCGGGCGCGCTTGATCTCCTCCGCCTCTTGCTGCAGAAAGGTGTTGACGCCAAAGGCCGAGACGGCCGGGAAAGTATGGGGCGAATTGGCTACGGCTTCCGGGCGCAAATCGGGTTGCGGCCGTACGGCCGTATTGAACCAGTGAACGACGCCCGCGACCTGCCCCCGCAACTGTTCCTCGCCGGTCAGATCGTATAGCGAGCGAGCGTCGGGCCAGAGAGCAGCCAGCAGCGACAGCCCGGCCGCCACCAGCAAAACACGCCAGGCCCAACGCCGGCAGCCGTTCCCTTCGTTAGATGTCATAGCGCCCGATTATACCGGACTGCCGTCAAAACGGTCGCCGTTAATCCTACGCCAGACCTGTTTTTCACAATCAGATCCGAGGTCGGCTTGCCATCACTCACGTCTTATTCGGGGGTATTTCAGTTGATCTTCGCCCCACAAGCCAATTCACCGACTTAGTCGGGCAGCCGGATCAATAGAACCGACAGGTCAACCTCCCGATGCGGGTCGCCGTTGATGTGGAAACGATAGGCCAGCCGCGAGCCGCTGCGATAGCCTTCAAAGCCCAGGTAGCCGGGGTGATGGGGCATGGCCTGGACGATGGCGTTGATGATGAGCGACGGCTCCCGGTCGCGGATAATCACCACGGCCACCGCGCTGGAATTGTCGCCGGTCAGCGAGCCCAGCAGGGAATCAACCGTCTGTAAATGAGCCTTCTGCCCATGCCAGGTGTTGCATTCGGCGACGAACACATTCCGGCCCGCGACTCGCACCAATATGTCGGAATTATTCGTCGTAGCGAATGCGCCATTGAGTCCGGCATCCGGCAAATCGGCGCGCAGCGCGTCCAGCAAAGTATCACGCAACGCTTCATCGCCTCGATGGTGATAGCTCTCCGGATCGCGCTCGATCGCTTGCCCAACATCCTCAGCGATCCCCACCAGACGCTCGCCAAGATCCATACCCGGCATGGGGATCGCTCCGGCCACGGGCTGATCGGCACCATAGTAGGACGGCAACGCGGAAGGCATCGGCCGCGCCCTTTTGACCTGTTTCACATACTCCTGCAACCACTGATCGAACAAATGGCTGTCCGGCCACAGGCGATCCCCCGTCCGGGCCAGCACGCCATAATGACACAGCCGGGCGACGGCCTCATCGATCTCCGGTTGCTCATAGGGCAAGCGAGATACAGGCTGTTCCCGGGCCACGGCCGCCAGCACGTCCTCCTCCACGTCGCTGAAATTGCGCATCCATTGCTCGTAATACGGCCCCATCTCCGACACCAGCCGCTGTGTCACCTCGCGGGTATCAGGCTTGCGTCTCTGATGCTTGTGATTCAGCCAGACCGCGGCCATCGCTTGCACAAAAAACGGCAGCGTTCCCGCGATATGGCGCACATAAGCCACGTCGTCGTCATCGGCCGTCACCCCTACCCGCCCTGCCGGCACCTTCACCAGTTCGTCCAGTTCCGCCGGGCCAAGGCCGGAAAGGTAGATGGGTGTGGGATAGAAGATGTTGTAGAAAGGGGACGTAGGCGGCAGGCCGACGAACTTGCCCAATCGAAATAAATCCCAATAGGACGCCGTCACGTAGGCCAGCTCATAATCCCAAACGCCGGCCAGCGCGCGCAGCTCGACCATGAAATCATCGCCGAAATTGGCCGTTCGCAACTGGTCGAATTCATCCATCATGAAGATGACGCGGCGGCCACTGAACTCGTAGAGTGTGGATTCAACCGTGTAGACATCGGCCGTCGTTCGGGAACGGTCGACACCGGCGGCCGCGCCCGGCAAGGCGTTCAGCAGCTTGTGGTGGACGCGCGTGTAGAAGTCGGCCGAAGTCTTGCAGGCCGAGACATCGACGTAGATCATCACATAGCGGTTCGAATCCGGCAGATGGGCCGCCATGACTTCGGGATGGGACACGTATTGCAAAAACGACGTCTTGCCTGCCCGCCGCAAGCCCAACACGCTGACGCATTGAGCTTGCGGCCCGGCCAGCGCATCAAAGAACTGGCTCGCCTGTCCGGCGCGGCCAAAAAAGTCATTCGGCCGCTTCACCGGCGGGCCGACCACATAAGGCGTTCTCATCATTGGGATGCTCCCAGCAAAACAGACGGCAATTGAAAATTCCAGCCGGACAATTCTTCGCCCAACCGGTCGCGAGTGAAGCCTTCCTGCTCCAGCGCGCGCAAGACATGCTCGACGTCGGCCTGCCGGACAGGCTCGCGTTGGCCACGCCGGTTCATCAGACTGACCAAACGGTGGCAGATCGTCTGAATCAGATAGGGATGCCCAGCCGTCTGCCGCCAGATGATGTCGACGGCCGCGTCTTCATAGGGCAATTTCCCTTCAAGGGGCGTCCGCACCAACGCAGCAGTCCGGCCATAGTCCAGCATACCCAGCTCATAGCGCCCCATCAGATTGACGATGGGGTTCCAGAACAGCTCCAGCAAGCCCAATGCACCGCTGATGAGGAACGTGATGCGGCGGCGATGCTGAAACTGAGAGCGCAGGAAGGGCAGGATGTCGGGACTTAGCGATCCGCCTTCAATGCCCGACCGGATCTGTTCAAATTCATCCAAGGCAATGAGGCAATGGTACTCATCCGGCAGGCTTTGCTCCAGATCGTCCAGAGTGAGGTCAAACAGATCAAAAGCCGATGTTGCGTCAGCCGTGCTGACCGGGTGACTACCCGAAGGCTCGACCTGCCGGCCAATGTCGCGAGCCAGACGACGCAGCCATTCATCGATCGGCCTCCCCGCGTATCGCTGCAAGTCGATATAAGCGGCGCGGATTGGCCGCACCGTATTCTCGCGCAATGACCGGCCGCGCTCCCCTTCGACCAGCTGGTACAACGTGGACGTTTTGCCGATGCGCCGCCGCCCGTAGAGCATCAGGGCGTTGGGTTGCCCGGTCGCGATCAGGTTCTCCTCAAGCCAAGTGAAGGCGTCGTCGCGACCGAAAAAGAGCGCCGACGAAGCCTTCGTCAACGGGCGGCCGACGATGTAAGGGTTGGCTATCAGGTTGCCGTTTCGCTCGGGCGACGGGTCCATATAATCCGGTTAACTCCTCGTTCGAACGCGACCCCACCCTCAGCGGGCAGGAAAAAGCCACGATCGAATGATGACGTTCAATCGCCATAGCCCGGTCGTCAACCAATACAAATTTTCGTCACTACCAATAAATCGCTTGCAATCCCGACCCGGGGCGGGCACGGTCGATGTGCCGGCCCGGCAACGCGAGCGCGGCAACCATCAGGTCGCCATTATAAGTATTTCAGCCCATTTTGCAAGGAAACAATCAGCGGGGATCGGGGGATAACAGCGTGCGATACAGTGCAGCCAGCTGCCGGGCGGCCGCTTCCCAGCTAAAACGCTTCACCTGATCGAACCCGGCGGCGATCAACCTTCCGCGCAGTTCCGGGTCGCCCAATAGCCGGATCATCCCTGCCGACCAGGCGGACTCGTCATGGGGCGAAATCAGCATGGCAGCCTCGGACTCCCCGTGTCGGGCCACCTCCGGCAGGCTGGAGGCATCGGATGAGATGACCGGCGTGCCGCAGGCCATCGCCTCCAGGAGGGGCAGCCCAAAGCCTTCGTAGAGGCTCGGAAAAGCCAGCAGATCGGCCGCGGAATAGAGCGCCGGCAGATCGGCGTCATCGATGAAGCCGGCCAGATGCACGCGGCCGCCCAGGCCCTGCCGTTCGATCTCGGCCGGCATCTCCTCCGACATCCAGCCTCGGCCGCCGGCGATCACCAGCGAATGGGGCAGCCGTTCGGCCACGGGACGAAAGGCACGGATGAGCAGCGGGTAGTTCTTTCGCGGCTGCACCGTACCGACAGCCAGGACGAATGGCGCGTCGCCCAAGCCATATCGCTCGCGAACGGCCGCTTTATCACTCTCGTTTGTGACCGGCCGGAATCGCGCGTTGACGCCACTGTAAAGGACGGTGATCTTCTCCCCCGGCACCTGCCACAACTCCTGCAGATCACGACTGGTGGCGAGGGAATCGGCCAGCACATGCCGGGCACGCCCGACCGACCAGGGCACCACCCGATTGAGGTAGCGCACCAGTTTATCGGGGAACGTCTCCGGATAGTGCGCAAAGGAAAGATCGTGAACGGTCAGGATGGTCGGGATGCCACCGCTCACGGGCGGCAACACGAAGTCGGGCGAGTGAAACAGGTCAATAGGTCCCGTGAATGTTTGCACCGGCAAGGGCAAGCGCGCGCGATACCATAGCCGATAAAGCCAATGTTCATCGATTGGCGCGGGGCGATGGACGACATGGGGCGCGACGGGCAGGGAATTGGGGACGGGCGGAACGACCGGAGGGCGAGCCGAGAACAGCTTGTACGTGTGTTCCGGCGATTCATGAACGAGAGCGGCGATCAACTCTCGCGTATAACGACCGATGCCGCCTCCCTGGGTCAGGGCCG
Organism: Promineifilum sp.; assembly: GCA_018058545.1. Lineage (GTDB taxonomy): Bacteria > Chloroflexota > Anaerolineae > Promineifilales > Promineifilaceae > Promineifilum. The sequence goes on from JAGOZU010000022.1 coordinate 25,904, forward strand.
CGGTGACATCGAAACCGATGACGCCGGAACCGGTTCGGCCGCCCATCAGTCGACGTCGTTGTAGGTCCAATAACGATTGGCGAAGAAGTTCCAGAAGAGGACGACCAGAACAGCCACGGCCAGAGACAAGTTATCGGCCACGCGCGTGGAATAGGCCTGGAGCGGTCCGAAGTTGTCGACCATCGACCGGAAGATCGGCGTCATGAAAAACACGATGGGGATGCGAATCAGCACACCGACCGCGCTGACGATGAAAAACATGGTGAACTGGCGGCGACGAGAGCGAGAGCGCGAATCGGGATAGGTCCAGTACCGGTTCCAAAGGAAGTTACTGCACACGGCGGCGACGAACGAAACGGCCGAGGCGACTGTCGGCCCAAGATGGGTGATGAAGTATTCGCTGAATCCCAACCCCATGAGGATGACGTAAACCCCGGTGCCCACCGAGAACAGGGCATTGGCCGGGTCCAGCAACAGATTGAAGATGCCGAAATCGACGATGAAACCGATTCCGCCGACGATGAGGAATTTGACGAAGCGCTTGGCCTCTCTGGGGTTCATGCCAAAGCGCGTCGATACTTCCGTGATATATGTTCCCATTCTTGACATTCCTAACCGACTCGCGACCCTGTTTCATCAGGCTGCCGGCCGCGCGCATCTTCAACCCAAAACCCGGGCCAAACAAGCAATTGTAACAGCCCCAGCATCACGCCCAAATGGACGTAAATATTATTCACGTAAAGTTTATCCACCAGATGATGTACCGCCAATGCCACCCATGCCGCCAAAAGTCCGACGGCTACCCCACGCTCCGGCCACGCCAACCGCCGAATCAGCCATACGGATTGGCCCATCACGGCCAGCCAGAAGAACATATAGGCCAACAGACCAGGCAGGCCAACTTCGGCCAGAAGGTTGAGATAATAGTTATGGGCATGGCCAAGGGCCGCCGTGAAATTGATAAGCGCGTAATCGGCGTAAGCAGATTCGTAATTGCCGAATCCGACGCCGGTCCACAGATCATCGCGGGCCATATCCGTCGCGGCTTGCCAGTGCGCCAGCCGTTCCAGGACGGAGAAGTTGGCGTCGTTGATATCCACGCCGCGCACGTCGCCGAGGGTGAATTCATCCCGAAACCCGCCCAAACGGTCGATGACGGCTCGCGCCGGACCAATACCGGCCGTCGCGCCAAAGGACAGCAGCGCCGACACCATGACCGCGGCGACAAGCAACAGCCCCAAGCCGCGCCGGACGTGACGGGTACTGAACAAGGCAAGGACGGCCACGCCGGCCAAAAACCCCAGCCATGCCCCCCGGCTCCAGGACAAGACCAACCCCAATGAAGCCGCCACCGCGCAGACAAGGGTATAGATGAGCCAGCCCGAGAACGGCCGCAAATGGTCGCTTTGAAGGCGGTCGTCTCCCGAGCGGCCGCGACGACGTTCCCGCCACACCGCCAGTAGGCCCATGACCGTCCCCAGCGCGAGCATGGCCGTCAGATTCATGTATCCGCCGAACGGATTAGGCTGCTCAAAGGTTCCGTAAGCCCGATAGAAACGGTCGAGGACCATGAAATGCTCCGGTCCGGTTCCGCGCAGGCCAAATTGCCAGATGCCGATGAGCGCCTGAACCAGCCCGGCCAGCAGGAGCATGGCCAGTGACAGGCGCATCACGGCCGGGTAGCTCGATGTTGGCCATTCGGCGATGTCAAGGATAAGCCACACCAGCAGGGCTATCTCCAACCATTTCAGAAGCTCGGCCAGGCCGGGGGCGATGGCGTAGGCGTCCAGCAGAGACAAGGCGGCAATGAAAAAGAACAGGAGCCAGGGCAGATTGAATGTGGTCGCGGGGATGGCCAATCGGCGACGCGCCAGACCTGCGCCGATCCAGGCCAACAGCGTCACCATGAGGGCGATCTGCCCGCTATCCAGGATCGGATTGCCCAGGATGACGCTCTCCAGCGCGCCAAACGGCCCCAGAAGGAGCGCCACACCCAGACCGAACAGCGGCCGGGCCAGTGTGAGCAGCAGGATGGCCGGAAGGACGACCAAGCCCACAGCCGCCGGCAGCGGCAGGCGAGCGATGGCCCACGCCAGGACGACGGATATGGCGATCAGCGCCGCTGTCGTCGGGAGCGATTTATCAGCAAACCGGGTCTCTGCGGATTTGGGTGAGATCAAGCCTTCTGTCGGAAATATTCAATCGTGCGTTCCAGCCCTTCGGTGACCGGCACGGTCGGTTCCCAGCCCAGGATAGCCCGCGCGCGGGTGATGTCGGGCCGTCGCATTTTGGGATCGTCGACGATGCGATCATCCGTCGGCTCGATGCAGATGATCTCCGATTTGCTGCCGGAAATCTCGACGATCATCTCGGCCAGCTCCATAACGGTGATCTCTGTGTCGGGATTGCCGATATTGACCGGGAACGCCTCGTCGGAATGGAGCAGCCGATAGATGCCTTCGATCAGGTCTGTATAAAACTGATAGGCGCGAGTCTGGGTGCCGCGGCCGTAAACGGTAATGGGCTGGTTGGTCAGAGCCTGGTAGATGAAGTTCGGCACAGCGCGGCCGTCGTTGAGTCGCATGCGCGGGCCATAGGTGTTGAAGATGCGAACGATGCGCGTCTCCAGATTGTGATACCGGTGATAGGCCATCGTCATCGCCTCGGCGAACCGCTTGGCCTCGTCATAGACGCCCCGCGGCCCAATGGGGTTGACGTGGCCCCAATAGCTTTCCGGCTGCGGATTCACCTGCGGATCGCCATAGACTTCCGAGGTCGAGGCCAGCAGATAGCGAGCGTTCTTTTGCTTGGCCAATCCCAGGGTGTTGTGCGTTCCCAGCGAGCCAACCTTGAGCGTCGGAATGGGGAATTCCAGATAGTCATTGGGGCTGGCGGGCGACGCAAAATGGAGGACGGCGTCGAGCGATCCGGCGACGTAGATATATTGACTGACGTCATGCTTGATAAAGGTGAACCGCTCATGACCGGCCAGGTGGGCGAGATTATCCATGCTGCCGGTCAGCAGATTATCCATGCCGATGACGGTATGGCCTTCGCCAATGAACCGATCGCACAAGTGAGAACCGAGGAAGCCGGCGGCTCCCGTAATTAAAACGCGCATTGTCTCTCCAGGGTAATGATCGCCGTCCGGAGCCAAATGAGGTCGGCCACCGGACGATCCGGATTTCATATCAAGGTACGCAATTTTACACCCCCTGCCATATGCGGTCGAATCCGGTGGCCGTGATATAATCCCCGGCAATGAAAAACTCATCCACCTCGACACCCTCACCCGAGGGCGTCGATATCCACGAGCAGCGCAAAGCCGACCACATCCGCATCAATCTGGAAGAAGATGTCGCCTTCAAGAAAGTGACGAACGGTCTGGAAGACTACTTTTTTATGCACCAGGCGTTGCCGGAACTCGATCTGGCCAGAGTAGATACATCGGTACGGCTCTTTGGGAAAACACTCAAAACCCCCTTGCTCATCTCGTCCATGACGGGCGGCACGGCCAAGGCGCGAGAGATCAACCGGACCCTGGCGGCCGCCGCGCAAGAGGTGGGCATGGCCATGGGACTTGGCTCGATGCGCGCCGGCATCGAAGACCCGTCACTGGAACCAACCTACCAGGTGCGCGACGTCGCGCCCGACATCCTCCTGTTTGCCAATCTGGGGGCGGTCCAGCTCAATTACGGCTACGGTCTGGCCCAGTGCCAGCGAGCCGTAGACATGATCGAGGCCGATGCGCTCATCCTGCATTTCAACGTTCTGCAAGAGGCGGTTCAACCTGAAGGCGACGGCAATTTCGCCGGGTTGGTGGACAAGGTGGCGGCCGTCTGTCGTGCCCTGCCCGTACCCGTCATCGCCAAAGAGGTCGGTTGGGGATTTTCACGCGAGGCTGCCCGTCAGCTGGCTGATGCCGGTGTGGCCGCCATCGACGTGGCCGGCGCGGGGGGCACATCGTGGAGTCAGGTGGAGATGTATCGCGCACCAACGCCACGTCACGCCCGCCTCGCCGGAGCGTTCATCGATTGGGGCATCCCGACGGCCGTTTCCGTCGGCTACTGCCGGGAAGCCGCGCCCGACCTGCCCGTCTTCGCCAGCGGCGGCATCCGCGACGGCATCGAGGCGGCCAAATGTATCGCTCTAGGCGCAACTCTGGTCGGGTTGGCCGGTGAGTTCCTGCGCGTGGCCGATCGCGACGGCGTGGCCGGCGTCGTCGATCTGGCCGGCGTCATCACCGACGAGTTGCGCGTGGCGATGTTTTGTTCGGCCGCCGGCGACCTGCAAGCTCTGGCGAAAACCCCCCTGCATCGCGCCTTCTGAGGACAGGGAAGCCGATTTGACAGCATGTTGGATATGACTATGACCCAGGAATTTAACACCCTGGCGGCAGAATATCTGCCCGCCATCGAAGCCGAAATGCGCTCCGTCCTGAGGGCGAGCGATCAAACCACCGGCGCGTCCGATCCTTTCTACGGCATGATCCATTACCACATGGGTTGGGCAGACACGGGGTTCAACCCGGTGACGATCAAGAGCGGCAAGCGCATTCGCCCGCTCCTCTGCCTGCTGGCCTGCGCGGCGGCCGGTGGCGACTGGCGGCAAGCGCTTCCGGCGGCGGCGGCGATAGAGATCATCCATAACTTCTCGCTCGTCCATGACGACATCCAGGACAACAGCCCGACGAGGCGCGGCCGGGCCACGCTTTGGACGATCTGGGGGCAACCGCAGGCCATCAACACCGGGGACGCGATGTTCGCCATGGCCCATCTGGCGTTAGGCCGGCTCACCGACCGAGGCGTCCCGGCGGGGACCGTAGTGCACGCGCTGCGTCGCTTTGATGAGATGTGCGTCGATCTGACGCGCGGCCAATATACCGACATGAGCTTCGAGACGCGCGACTCCGGCGTCACGGTGGGCGAATACCTGGCCATGATCACCGGCAAGACGGCCGTCTTGCTGTCCCTGTGCGCGGAACTGGGAGCCCTTGTGGCCGGGGCAGATGAAACTCACGTAGGTCATTTCGCGAAGTTTGGCCGCGATCTGGGTCTGGCGTTCCAGATTCAGGACGACATCCTGGGCATCTGGGGGGACGAGGACATCACCGGCAAGTCCGTGGCCACCGACATCGTCACGCGCAAGAAGACTTTGCCCATCCTCTACGGACTGGCAAAAAGCGAGACTTTGCGGGAGCTTTACGACGACGACAACGGTGAGGGCGAGTTTGTCCATCGCGTGGTCAAGGCACTGGATGAGATCGGCGCGCGACAGTACGCGGTGGATGAGGCGGAGCGCTACTCCAACGGGGCGCTCACCAGCCTGTCGGCCGCGCAACCTGGCGGCCCGGCGGCCGCGGCGCTTCACCAGTTAACCGATATATTGCTGCAGCGAAACTTCTGATCCCGCCGCGATCGGGACGGCGATGACAATAAAAAAGACCGGCACAACAGCCGGTCTTTTTTTATCTATGGGATCAAACTGGAGGAGCTAGTCTCCCGGCTCTTCCCAGTCTTCTCCTTCCTCATCGCCCTCGACGTCAAGGTCTTCAACATCCTCGTCCTCCCAGGCGCTCTCATCTTCATCCCAATCGCTCTCCTCGTCCTCGACCTCTTCCTCTTCGCCGACGAGCGCCAGGCGGGAGGCATCGGCGGCCGCGGCGGCGATGGCAGCCAGGATTTCATCGTCGGTGTCATCATCGATCAGCGCGCTGCTGGTCAGTCGACCGCCACCCATCAACTCGGGGTTAATGAAGAAGTCATCGGGCAGTTCCATCGGCTCGTCTTCTTCCACGCGGAAGCCCGTGCCGGCCGGAATCAGCTTGCCGATGATGACGTTTTCCTTCAAGCCGACCAGACGGTCTTCCTTGCCGGCAATGGCCGCGCCGGCCAGCACCTTGATCGTGTGCTGGAACGAGCTGGCGGACAGGAAGCTGTCAGTATTCAGCGACGCCTTGGTGATGCCCAGCAACACCGGCTCGGCCTGGGCGGGTTGACCGCCTTCGGCCGTCACTTCGTTGTTCTTCTCATGGAAGACCGGCGTATCGACCAGGTCACCGGGCAGCATATCCGTATCGCCCGATTCTGTGACGGACACCTTGCTGAGCATCTTGCGAATGATGACCTCGAAGTGTTTGTCATGGATGTTCTGACCCTGCGGACGGTAGACCTGCTGGACTTCACGCAGCAAATATTGCGTCACCGCGTCGCGCCCCAGAATCTCCAGGATGCGATGGGGATTGCGCGAACCTTCGGTCAACTGGTCGCCGGCCTGAACATTCTGACCGTCACCAATGAGCAAGCGGACGCCGGCGGCGATCTCATAATCACGCTCGTCGCGGCTTTCCCAAGTGACCTTCAAGCCATTTTCATCCAGCGTCACGCGGCCGGGATGGCGAGCGAAGATGATCTCGTCGCCGCTCTCGGCCAGGGTCTCGCCTACGGCGACTTCCCGGTTATTCTCGACGCGCATCGTCCAGCCCTCAGGGACTTCGTAGATATCGTCGAGCAGCTTGACGTTGGTGATGAAGGCGTGGCGAACTCCGTCGATAACGCGCAAGTTGGCGATACCTTCGATCTCCGTCATTACCGCCTCACCCTTCGGCCGCTGGCGGGCCTCAAACAGTTCCTCCACGCGGGGCAAACCCTGTGTGATGTCACCGCCGGCCGAGGCCGTACCGCCGGTGTGGAAGGTACGCAGCGTCAGCTGGGTGCCCGGCTCACCGATGGATTGGGCGGCCACGATGCCGACCGCGACGCCCAGGTCGACCGGCTTGCCGCGAGCCAGGTCCGTGCCGTAGCATTTACGGCAGATACCCAGTCGCAACTCGCAAGTCATGGGCGAGTAGACATACACCTCGCTCACATTCAAGGCATCGACGGCTTCAGCGTTCTCAACGGCGAAGTACTCGCCCTCGGAGACGACGATTTCACCCGTCTCAGGGTTGGTGATCGTGTCGGCCGAGACGCGACCGATCAGACGCTCTGACAATGTCTGCTTGCCGAAGTTATCCGCGCGGCGAACAAAAATACCCTTGTTCGTGCCGCAGTCCTCTTCCATGATGATGATGTCCTGGGCTACGTCGACCAATCGACGAGTCAGGTAACCGGCATCGGCCGTTCTCAGTGCGGTGTCGGCCAGACCCTTTCGCGCGCCGTGAGTAGAGATGAAGTACTCCAGCGCCTCCAGGCCTTGCCGGAAGTTCGACTGGATGGGAACCGGGATGATGCGGCCTTGCGGGTCGGCCATCAGACCACGCATACCCGCCAGCTGGGTGATGGGGCCAAAGCCGCCCTTGCCCGCGCCGGACATAGCCATGATGGCCAGTGGGCCATTGGGGTCCATCGATTCCTTCACAGCGTCGGCAACCAGGTCCTTGGCGTCGTTCCACTGCTCGATCGTCCGTTGATACTGCTCTTCCTCGGTCAACAAACCGCGGCGGAACTGGCGGTCGATCTCGTCAACATGCTTGCGAGCCGTGTCAAGAATCGTGGCCCGTTTCTCCGGAATGGTCAGGTCGGCCACGGCGACGGTCGTGCCGGACACGGTGGCGTAACGAAAGCCGACGTCCTTGATCGCGTCAACCATCTGGATGGTAGCCTCGTCGCCAAGCACCAAATGGACGCGGTTAATTAAGGCATTGACGCCTCCCTTGTCCAACAAGCGATTAACGAAGCGCGCTTTCTCGGGCAGAGCCAGGTTGAACAGGACGCGGCCGGGCGATGTATCGATGATGCGCGTGCGCGACTTGCCGTCGGCATAGCGATTGCCGTCTTCCTTCCAGTAGGTCGCTGTTTGAACCTTGATCCTGGCGTGAATGTCCAGATAACCCAGTTCATAGGCTGTCTCGACTTCTTCCAGACTGCTGTAGATGCCCCCTTCGCCCTTGCGGCCGTCGCGAATCATGGTGATGTAATAGACACCCAGCACCATATCCTTCGATGGGCCGACGATCGGCTGGCCGTCGGATGGCTTCAGCAGGTTGTGGGTCGCCATCATCATCGACTTGGCCTCATTGACGGCCTTGTCGGACAGCGGCACATGGACGGCCATCTGGTCGCCGTCGAAGTCGGCATTGAAGGCGGCGCAGACCAGCGGGTGCAACTGGATCGCCTTGCCCTCAACCAACTTGGGCATGAAGGCCTGGATACCCAGGCGGTGCAGTGTCGGTGCGCGATTCAGCAAAATGGGGCGATCCTGGATGACTTCCTCCAGCACTTCCCAAACCTCGGGTGGCTGACGCTCCATGAATCGTTTGGCGCCCTTCACATTGCTGGCGTGCTCGTACTGCACCAGCTTGCTGATGACGAACGGCCGGAACAGCTCCAGAGCCATCGTTTTGGGCAAGCCGCACTCGCCCATCTTGAGCTTGGGGCCGACCACGATGACCGAACGGCCGGAGTAGTCGACGCGCTTGCCGAGCAGGTTGCGGCGGAAGCGTCCTTTCTTGCCCTTCAGCATATCGGACAGGGATTTCAGCTCGCGGCGGCCGCGACGGCTCAGCGCCTTGCCGCGCTGGCTATTGTCGATCAGGCTATCGACGGCTTCCTGCAGCATACGCTTTTCATTGCGGACGATGACATCCGGCGCGCCCAACTCCAGCAATCGCTTGAGGCGATTGTTGCGGTTGATGACGCGACGATAGAGGTCGTTGAGGTCGGAGGTGGCGAAACGGCCGCCGTCCAACTGCACCATCGGCCGCAGGTCGGGCGGAATGACCGGCAATACGGTCAGGATCATCCATTCGGGCCGGTTGTTGCTGGCGCGCAGGGCTTCGACAACCTGGAGCCGTTTGGTGGCCCGCTTGGCGGCTTGCTTCGACCGGCTGGTGCGAACTTCCCGCCACAGATCGCGGGAAAGCTTGTCGAGATCCATGTTGCGCAGAATCTCATGGAAAGCCTCCGCGCCCATGCCGGAACGGAATACATTGCCGAACTTGCTCTTCAATTCGCGGTATTCGTTCTCGGTGAGGAAGGTCATTTGCGACAGGCCTTCCAGCTGCTCGCGATTGGTCTGAGCCTGTTGGCGCAGCCTGATGAGCTTCTGGTCCATGCGTTCGCGCAGGCCCTCACCAGCATAACCGATCTCGCCTTGCAGCTCTTCGATCTCGCGGTTCAGCTCGGCCAGTTCCTGCTTCTGATCATCCTCAAAGGTCTTCTGGATGGTCTCCAGCAGTTCTTTGGTGATCTCCTGAACCTGAACGGTGTGCTCGCGGCCGACTTTCTCGCCCTTCTGGACGATTAGCTCGCCGGACAGAATGATGTCTTCCGTCGCGGCCGAACCTTTCAGATTGGACAGGCGTTGCTCAATGCTCTTGGCTTCCCGCACCAGCTCATCGGTGCGCGCGCTTAGCCGATCGTCAAAGGTGGCGATGAGTTCGTCGCGCGCGGCTTCCAGTTCGGACAGGCGCACGGAGGCCTCAGCCGTCGTCTCTTCCAGTTGTTCCTTGAGCTTCGACTCAAGCTGAGCCTCGGCTTCCTGGAGTTCTTCGCCCAGGCGTTTGAGGGCGCGCTGACGAGCATCTTCATCAACGTTGGTGATGACGTATTGGGCGAAGTAGAGGACGCGGTCCAGATTACGGCGTGAAATATTGAGTAACAGGCCCATATAGCTGGGCACGCGCCGGGTATACCAGACATGGGCCACGGGCGCAGCCAGTTCAATGTGGCCGAGGCGCTCACGCCGCACGGAGGAACGGGTGATCTCGACCCCGCACTTGTCGCAAACAATGCCCTTGTAACGAACGTTCTTGTATTTGCCGCAATAACATTGCCAGTCCCGGGTGGGACCGAAAATAGCCTCGCAGAAAAGCCCGTCCTTCTCCGGGCGCAATCTGCGATAGTTGATGGTCTCAGGCTTGGTTACCTCGCCATAGGACCAGGAGCGAATTTGCTCCGGGGACGCCAGACTGACGCGTAGCGAGCGGAAATCGGTTGTCTCCACTAATGACCTCCCAATATCGTTAAAGCTCCCATCCTTTTCATGAAAAGTGTGAAGAGCGCCGCACTAATTTAATTCAGGCCAAAGCTCAGTGGCTAAACGCGCAAAAGAGCGACTTGACTTTCGCCAGCGCTCTTGATTACGTCTCGATTGAACAAATGATAAAAACAATTATATCGGCAACCGTCGATAGGTCAAGCTTGTTAATCTCATTCAAACGTAAGCCATGCGATCTATAATTATCGCACAAACGGGAGAAAAATCAAGCCCTGAAGCATCGGTATTCCGTTCGATTCGGCGCTTCTACTCGTCATCGGTCCCGGCCGCCATCACCACAGGCGCGCCTTCGCCAACCCGTTGGCGCAGATAAGCCTCCATGAAATCATCCAGCCGCCCGTCGAGCACCGCCTGGGTGTTGCCGACCTCATGATCGGTGCGATGATCCTTGATCATCTTGTACGGCTGCAACACATAGGAGCGAATCTGGCTGCCCCAGGCCGCATCGACATCCTCGCCCTTCAGCGCGGCGATCTCGGCGTTCTGGTTGCGGCGAGCCAGGTCAAACAATTGGGCCTTCAGGATGTTCATCGCCACCTGGGTGTTCTGCGTCAGCGAGCGCTGGTTTTGGCAAGAGACGACGACGCCGGTCGGGATATGGGTGATGCGCACGGCCGTCTCGTTCTTTTGCACGTGCTGGCCGCCCGCCCCACTGGCTCGAAAGCGATCGATGCGCAGATCCTTTTCGTCGATCTCGATCTCGATATCCTCGGCTACATCGGGCCACACTTCCACCTTGGCAAACGACGTATGGCGACGGCTGGAGCTGTCGTAGGGCGAGATGCGCACCAGCCGATGGACGCCACGCTCCGACTTGAGCCAGCCATAGGCATAGGGGCCGGCGACAGAGATCATGCAGCTCTTGATCCCCGCCTCGTCACCCGCGCTCTCATCGATGATCTCGACCTTCAGGCGATGCTGTTCCGCCCAACGAAGGAACATGCGCTGCAGCATATGGGCCCAATCCTGAGCTTCAGTCCCGCCGGCCCCGGCATGAATGGCCAGGATAGCGTCCTCGTTGTCGTAGTCGCCCGACATGAGGGTCTGGAACTCAAGCTGGCGCACTTCGGCCATCAGGCGCTCGACCTCGGCCGAAAGCTCATCATGCAATTCAGCGTCGTCCAGTTCGGCCAGTTCAAGCGCGTCGCTCAGGGAGCGGCTGACGGGCTGCCACACGGCGACTTGCTCGCGCAAGCGAGTCAACTCACGCATGACCTTTTGTGATTTGACGGGATCGTTCCAGAAATTCGCGTCGGCGATTTTCTCTTCCAGTTCGGCGATACGGGCTTCCTTGGCGGCTACGTCAAAGACGCCCCCGGAGCAGGTCGATGATGTGGGTTAATTCGGTCAGCTGATTGACTAGTTCTTCCATGATGAGTGTACTTGTTTCCTCGGCCAAACGCCTGGGGCGGCGTCGGTCCGGCTATGATTCGTCGAACAAACCGGCGATAAACTGGTCGGCATCAAAGGGGGCCAAATCCTGAATACGCTCGCCGGTACCGATGAAACGCACCGGCAAGCCCAATTCACGGTAGATGGCGAAGACCATGCCGCCCTTGGCTGTGCTGTCCAGCTTGGTCAGGATGACGCCGGTGACATGGACCGATTCCTTGAATTTGGCGGCCTGGGTCAGGGCGTTCTGTCCCGTGGGCGCGTCAAGCACCAGCAATACTTCGTGGGGCGCGGCATGGACGCTCTTCTTGCATACGCCATGGACCTTCTCCAATTCCTTCATCAGATTGAATTTGGTGTGCAGGCGGCCGGCGGTGTCGATGAACAACAGATCGAAGCCACGGGCGCGGGCGGCGCGAATGCCGTCATAAGCAGTCGCGGCCGGATCGCCCCCCGGCTGCCCGGCGATAACCGGCACGTCGGCTCGCTGGCCCCATATGTTCAGCTGGTCGATGGCCGCGGCGCGAAACGTGTCGGCGGCGGCCAGAATGACCTTGTGACCTTGCTCTTTATAGCGGTGGGCCAGCTTGCCGATCGTGGTGGTCTTGCCGGAACCGTTGACGCCAACGACCATCACGACCGTCAGAAGTCGTTTCTCTTCCAGTTCAAATGGCGGCGGAGCGACGAGCAAGGCTCGCAGCTCGCTGCGCAGTGCTCCCAGCAACTGATCGGCCCGGTACAGACCGTCGCGACGCACGCGCTCACGCAGTGTATCTACCAGATAGATGGTCGTCGGTACGCCGACATCGGCCTGGATCAGCAAAGCCTCCAGGTCTTCCCATGTCTCCGGGTTAATATCACCCGCACCCAGGGCGCCGGCGATTTGGCCGAACACCGACTGGCGCGTTCGGTTCAATGACTCACGAATGCTTTTGAACAAAACAGCCTCAAGATTTGAAAACAGATCGGGTTGGTACGGGAGATGCGCGGCCGTTTCAGGCGGGCGGCGTCAGATCGATGATCTCGCCGTCTTCGGTCAATTGTTCAATCCGAAGTTGGGCCTTATCCAGCAACTGCCCGCAATGGGCGGCCAACCGTTGACCTCGCTCGAACAGACTTAACGATGCTTCCAGGGTCAGGTTCCCGGATTCAAGCTGGGCCACCGTCTCCTCCAATTGGAGCAGCGCCTCCTCAAAGGTCAGGTCGTGCATGGCATCATCCATCCGGCTGATTGTATGACAAAATCGACATCCATACCAATTAACTTGTCATAACGTATAACATGGGTATAGCAGATGATCATTGATATAAACGGCAGCTAATCCTGGGATCAAAAAGAGGAGATCGATTTCACGATCTCCTCTTTCTATTCCTACTGTCTTATCGAACCGCTATACGGACCGATTATGACTTGGTCGGGGCGCCGATAGCCTGAGCCTCAGCCTTCGACCGCACGATAGCCCAACCCAGGATAGCGACAAGAACCACCGAGGCGATAATCACGCCGATGGTGCGCTCGCTATACTGCACGATGATGGGAGCAATGATCAGACTGACCAGGTTCACCACCTTGATCATCGGGTTGAGCGCCGGGCCGGCGGTATCCTTGAGGGGATCGCCCACCGTATCGCCGACGACGGCCGCCTTGTGCCGCTCCGAACCCTTGCCGGTGTTGGCTTCGGGATCGCGCTCCTCATCCTCGATGAGCTTCTTGGCATTGTCCCAGGCGCCACCGGTGTTGGACATGAAGACCGCCAGAAGCATACCGGAGACGATGATGCCGGCCTGGAAACCACCCAGTGCCTCAACCTGCAGGAGCAAGCCGACGGCGATGGGCATGACCACGGCCAACACCGCCAGATTGATCAGGTCCCTCTGAGCGGCGACGGTCGAGATGGTGACGGCGCGAGCATAATCCGGTTTCTTGGTTCCTTCGAGGATGCCGGGGATGCGGAACTGCCGGCGCACTTCTTCCACCATCTGGCCCGCGGCACGGCTGACGGCGCGGATGGCCAGCGAGGAGAACATCCACGGCAAGGCTCCGCCCAGCAACACACCGACGAAAACCATCGGTTCCGAAACGCGAATGCCATTGGCCAGCGCCTCGGGATTGACGAGGTTGACGTCGGTGATGAACGAACCGAACAGGGAGACGGCGGCGATGACCGCCGAACCGATGGCGATGCCCTTGGTGATCGCCTTGGTGGTGTTACCCACCGCATCCAGGTCAGCCATGATCTGGCGGGCCTTCGGCTCCAGCCCGGCCATCTCACCAATACCATTGGCGTTATCGGAGATGGGGCCGAAGGAGTCCATGGCCACATTGTTGCCCGTCAGGGTCAACATGCCGATGCCGGTCAGGGCAATGCCATACAGAACGAACGTAAACTGGATGAAATCGGGCGAGAATCGATCGGTGGCAAAGTGATCGGCTGGAATACCGCTGTAGATCAGGATGGCCGCCACAATGGTGGCCGCGATGACGACGACAGACCAGACGGCCGACTCATAACCCGACGCCAGGCCGGAGAGGATCGTCGTCGCCGGGCCGCCGGAGGTGCTGTCGCGGATCTCCTTTACCGGTCGGTAGTGCGTACCCGTGAAGTAATCGGTCAGGCGGTCGATGACGATGGCCAAAGCGACACCCACGGCCGTGGACAGAAAGGGACGGAACCAACCACCCGGCACTGTGTCCATGTAAAACACAGCTACGATACCGAACAGGACGACGGAGATCGCCGCCGAGGTCAGGAAGCCACGGAAGATGGCCTGCATCGCGTTGCCGCTGTCGTCGGATTGACCCTTGACGCGATAGGTACCGATGATCGACGCCACGACGCCGATACCGCGCACCAGCAGCGGATAGAGGATAAATTCGTTGTGCCCGGTGATCAAGGTCAGGGTCACACCCAGGATCAGGGACGAGACGATAGTCACCTCATAGGATTCAAAAATGTCGGCGGCCATACCGGCG
>JAGOZU010000157.1 GCA_018058545.1 Promineifilum sp.
TCGCTGGGAAGGCCACATCGAAGGCACGAGAAAGACGACCTACTATCCCGTCCAGTCCCCGGTCGACTGGGAGAAGTTGCGGCCGCTCGATCCCGGTCAGGGCATGGTGGCGAAACAGATCGAGGCGTTGCGGCTGATCGGCGAAGGACTGCGAGGCGGCTCGACACCGTTCATCGCCACCGTCTTCTCGCCTCTGTCGATGGCCAAACATTTGGCCGGCAACGAGACAATGCTCAGTCACATGCGCTATAGCCCCGATGCTTTCCGGTACGGGTTGGAGATGCTGACCGAGAGCATCCTGCGCTTCATTGACGCGGCGCGAGCGACGGGCATTGCGGGCATCTATTACGCTGTGCAACACGCTGCCTACCCGCTGATGAGTCGCGATGAGTTCGAGACATTCGGTCGCCTCTACGACCTGCAGGTGCTGGAGAACGCGGCCGATCTGTGGTGCAATGTCGTTCATCTGCACGGCACGCGGGTGATGTTCGATCTCGTGGCGGACTATCCGGCAGCCTTTCTCAACTGGCATGATCGCGACACCGGCCTCCCACTGGCTGAAGGGCTGTCGCAGATTCGCGGGGCGGCCAGCGGCGGTGTCTCGCAATGGACGATCCATCAGGAAGGGCCGGAGGAGATGCTGGCCGAGGTCGCCGACGCGCGGCGACAGACCGGCGACCGTCGGTTGCTGCTCAGCACGGGATGCGTGATCATGACCACGACGCCGTTGCGGAATATTCGGGCGTTTCGGGAAGCTGTGAAGGAGAAATAGTCTCAAATGAACCCGCTGAATATGGTATGATTGTGGAGTATCAGGAACTGATGGAGAAAACGTTTTCAGATGACAAAAACCTGGTGAGTTTACCTCTAACCGATGTTCTCAGCAGCAATCTGTTAGATCTGCAAGCGCTTTCTGTATAAGGAGACGTAGCCGAAATGGAAACAGAATACATCGGGCGCTTTATTGTTGCCGACCCGGAAATTTGTCATGGCAAGCCTACCTTTCGGGGTACTCGTATTTTGGTTGCCGATGTTTTGGAGCAAATCGCTGATGGTCTGGCCTGGGAAACGATCATTGAAGAGTGGCGCGGCAGCATTTCATACGAGGCTATCGCCGAAGCCGCCAGATTATCCCGACAAGCCTTTCTTGATAGTGTGGACAAATATGCTTTGGAACCAACTACGACGTGAATGTCCTGGATGAAAATATCATTGACAATCAACGCCGCCTGTTAAGTAGTTGGCGAATTCCGGTCCGCCAGATCGGTTATGAGATTGGACGAAAAGGGATGAAGGATCGTGAAATCATCCCTTTTTTGCTCCCATTGAACCAGCCCACGTTTTTTACTCGCGACGATGATTTTTATCAGCGTTACCTGTGCCACGCGGGATATTGCCTGGTTTATCTCGATGTCAGAAAAGAGGAAGTGGCGACTTTTGTTCGTCGCGTTCTGCGTCATACAGCATTCAGAACAAAAGCCAGGCGTATGGGAAAGGTGATTCGCGCTTCACATGGCGGTCTGGCAGTTTGGAGCCTTCACGCCGAGAAAGAGGAACTGCTCGATTGGGATTGAAGCCGTTAAAGTCACAAATGGGCCAGAGTGGCTTGTGGGTGAGAATCGACACAAATAGAGAGATATATGGCCAAATTGATCTACGGGATGCTCATGTCGCTGGACGGCTATATCGAGGACGAGCGTGGCGATTTCGGCTGGGCCGCTCCCGATGAGGAGGTGCACGCCTATGTCACCGAACTCACATCGTCGGTCGGCACCTACCTCTACGGGCGAAAGATGTACGAGATGATGGTCTACTGGGAGACTGCGCACATGATCCCTGACGAATCGCCGGTTGTGCTTGACTGGGCGCGGCAATGGCAGGCGGCCGACAAGATTGTATTCTCGAGAACCCTCGCCGAGCCGCGCAGCGCGCGGACGCGGATCGAACGGGAATTCGATCCCGAAATGGTCCGACGCCTCAAGACCGAGGCCGAACATGACATCACCGTTGATGGCCCGGAACTCGCCGCTCAGGCCCTGAGGGCTGGGCTTGTTAATGAGATTCAGATGTATGTGTTTCCCGTGATCGTCGGCGGTGGCAAGCGGTTCTTCCCGGACGATGTGCGACTGGACCTGGAACTGATCGACGAGCGCCGCTTCGGTAGCGGTGTGGTGGCCCTGCGATATACCGTCCGCGGCTGAATCTATGGACAACTCCGGCGGCCGATTGATCGTCATTTGCGGGCTGCCCGGAGCGGGCAAGACCACCCTTGCGAAGTGGCTTGAAAACGAACTGGGCGCGGTTCGGCTGTGTCCCGATGAGTGGATGACCTCGCTGGCCATTGATTTCTATGATGAGGATAGTCGCGCGAAGATCGAGGCACTGCAATGGGAACTTGGCCGCCGGTTGATCGTGCTGGGCAACACCGTCATCATCGAATGGGGCACCTGGGCCAGGGAAGAGCGCGACGCGCTACGACTTGGCGCTCGTAAGTTGGCGGCAGCGGTTGAGTTGCGATATGTCTCTGCTCCACTGGAAGTCCTCTTTGAGCGGATTCAGCGCAGGGGAATGGAGAATCCTCCCATCACATGGGAAGACATCGTTCTGTGGTCGGAGATATTTCAGGCGCCCACCGATGAGGAAATGGTGCTCTTCGATCCCCCGCTTGAAACAGATAATGGATGATAATGAGAGGGTCGCCAAGCTTCCTTCGTCAAAGAAAATTATGATTGTAGAATGTGTATGCTAACCGTATTATGGCCAGGTCAAATCACGTCGATGTCAAGTAAATGTGCCGGAATATGGGCCAATGATTTGACGCGGTTTTTCTGCTGAGCAAGCATGACCATTCATTCAACGACATGGCCGGGTTCAACCTCCGGCCCTGTCTAATTCAAACAGGAGTAAATCATGGTAAACGTTCCCGAATCACATCAGGATCTTCTCAAAGCCGACGTTGGCGTTCTGGCTACCAATGGGCCGGACGGCTATCCGCAAGCCTCGGCCATCTGGTTTCTCTTTGATGACGACGGCTACATCAAGTTTTATCTCACCAACACGCGGCAGAAAGTTAAAAACCTGCTGGCGCGGGACGAGGCCTCGTTCCTCATACTCGAACCGCCCAATGGATACAAGACGGTGGAGCTACGCGGCCGCGTGGAGATTACGCCGGACCCCGATTATGCTTTCGTTCCCAAAATGGTCGCCAAATATGGTCCGGTTGATTTCAAGGCTATGGACGCGCGAACCAACGGATCGCGAGTCATCGTCACGCTCCACCCGAATAAAGTGAATATCTGGGGAAAGTAAGCCCATCGCGAGCCGATCAAACCGAGGTAGCTGCCTGATGATTCAGGTTTAAGGCAACGCGATTTCGCGACGAACATCCTCATCGCTCTCGCCGTCCAGCGCCGCCGTTAGTGCTGCATGAGCCGCCTCGCCGCCAATGCGGCCCAAGGCCCAAGCCGCGTGCCCGCGGACAAGAGGGTCAGCATCATCGAGCAATGCGGTCAATGTCGGGACGGCTTCGTGGCTACCCCAGTTGCCCGCGGCCACGCAGGCGTTGCGAACCAGACGGCCACGTTTGATTCGTTTGATGGGACTGCCGGCGAAACGCTGGGCGAACGTCTCTTGATCCAGCGCCAGCAGTTCCAGCAGCGGCGGCGCAGCCGTATCCCAATCGACCGGGTAGAAGCGCGGCTCGCCGGTTGGTTGGGCGAAACGGTTGAACGGACAGACATCCTGACATACGTCGCAACCGTAGACCCAGTTGCCCATCAGCGGCCGTAGCTCTCGTGGAATCCAGCCCTTCAGTTCGATAGTTAGATAGGAGATGCAGCGCCGGGCGTCCAGCACATACGGTTGGGGGAAGGCGGCCGTGGGGCAGGCGATCTGGCAGCGTGTACAACTGCCGCAACCTACCGCCGGTGGCCGCTCCTCCGGTTCCGGATCGTAGTCCAGCGCGGCCGTTGTCAGCAATACGCCCAGGAAGAACCATGAACCGCGGCGAGGGTCGATAAGCAGGGTGTGCTTGCCGGTGAAGCCCAACCCGGCCGTCTCGCCATGGTCCTTCTCCAGGATCGCCCCGGTATCGACGTAGACCCGGCTGCTGACATCATCAACGCCCAGCCGCTCGCGTAACCAACCGGCCAGTATCTCCAGCTGTGGAGTCATGATGTCGTGGTAATCAACGCCCCAGGCATAGTTGGAGACGCGGCCGCGCGACGGATCGCCGGCGATATGAGGTGGGAGGTCGGCGGTGTAATAATCCAGCCCGACCACCACGACCGAGCGCACACCAGGCAGGATGACGTCGGGATCCTGGCGGCGGATGATACGGTCCGGTCGAGCCAGGTAGCCCATCTCGCCGTGCATCCCGTCACCGATCCAGCGCATGTAGGCGTCGAGACGACGAGCCGGACCGGCGGGGATGACCCCGACGCGGTTGAAGCCGAGTTTGATTGCTTCGTCCCTGAGAGATTGGGTCAACTTGACGGAAGAGGGATTGACGGCCGTTACCATGCTGCTATCTTACCATCGGCGACCGAACTGACCACGGAGTTGGGCCGACGCCAGGGAATTCGGCCGAATGCCATCAACCATTTTACGGAAAGCAGCAGGGCTTTTCCAAAGTCAGGAAAGGATAAGATAAAGAGAACCACACCTGTTATCATGGGGTGACCAAACCAACCAAACAACAGGGGGTTCTCATGACTGATCATATCACATTGGACAAAACGGTA
>JAGOZU010000158.1 GCA_018058545.1 Promineifilum sp.
GGCTTGCCGACCAAGGTCGAGCAATCCGACCTGCTGCAGGCGCTTTTCGGCCGCAATGGCGAAAGCACGATGGCTATCCTGGCCCCCAAAAGCCCGTCCGACTGCTTCGACATCGCCATCGAGGCCTGCCGGCTGGCCATGCGCTCCATGAGTCCGGTCATCATTCTCTCCGACGGCTTCCTGGCCAATAGCTCCGAGCCGTGGATGATCCCCAACTCGGCCGACATCCCGGAGATCGAATACAGCCACCCGCTGGGAACCAACGGCGACGAGCCGTTCCTGTCCTATCGGCGCGACCCGGAAACGATGGCCCGGCCATGGGCCTTGCCGGGCACGCCCGGCCTGGAGCATCGCATCGGCGGCCTGAGCAAGGCTCCGGTGACCGGCAACGTCTCCTATAACCCGCTACATCACGAGCAGATGGTTCGCGATCGCGCCGAGAAGATCGCCCGCCTGGCCGACGTCATCCCCCCGCAGGATGTGTTCGGCCCCGAAAGCGGCGAATTGCTGCTGATAAGCTGGGGCGGGACCTTTGGCGCGGTTCGTTCGGCCGTGGCCCAGGCGCAACGCCGCGGCCAATCAGTGGCTCACGCCCACCTGCGCTATCTGAACCCGTTTCCCGCCAATCTGCGCGACATCCTCAGCCGCTATCATCAGGTGATGGTTACCGAGCTGAACGGCGGTCAAATGGCATTCCTGTTGCGCGGCCGCTTCGCCATGAACATCCAGTCGTACACCAAGGTGCACGGCCGGCCGTTCACCATCAGCGAGATTGGCCGCAAGATCGATCAGGCGCTTGGATGACATGATGACAGGCGACGAACGGCGAACCGGCCCATCCTTTATGGATAGCCGCTCGCCCGTGAGTTGGTAGTCAGGAAAAAGACCATGACAATCGATACTATTCCCGTCACTAAATTAACCCGCCAGGACTTCGTATCCGACCAGACTGTGCGCTGGTGCCCCGGCTGCGGCGACTACGCTATCCTGGCCACGATTCAGAAGGTTTTGCCCGATCTGGGCATCCCGCGCGAGAACATCGTGTTCATTTCCGGCATCGGCTGCTCCAGCCGCTTCCCGTACTACATGAACACCTATGGGATTCACAGCATCCACGGCCGCGCGCCGACGCTGGCAACCGGGCTGGCCATCACCAACCCGGAGTTGTCGGTCTGGGTCATCACCGGCGACGGAGACGGCCTGTCAATCGGCGGCAACCACCTGCTCCATGCCTTGCGCCGGAACATCAATCTGAACATCATTCTGTTCAATAATCGCATCTACGGCCTGACGAAGGGGCAGTATTCGCCCACCTCACGGCTGGGCGCGAAGACGAAATCCTCCCCGATGGGCACGATCGAACACCCCATCAACCCCATCAGCCTGGCTCTGGCGGCCGAGGCTTCGTTCGTCGCCCGCTCGCTCGACGCCCATCCCCAACACATGGGTGAGGTGCTCTATCAGGCAGCCAACCATCACGGCTCCTCGTTCGTTGAGATCTACCAGAATTGCGTCATTTTCAACCCCGACGAGTGGACGGGACTGGATGACCGGCGCACCCGCGACGACAACATCCTCTATCTGGAGCACGGCAAGCCGATGGTGTTCGGCAAGAACCACGATCGCGGCATCCGCCTGAACGGATTCACGCCGGAGGTCGTCGAACTGGGGGACGGCTACACCGAGGCCGACCTGCTCGTCCACGACGCCGGATCGGTCGAACTGGGTTACATACTGGGCAGCATGGAATTCCCCACGCCCCTGGGCGTCTTCCGCAACGTAACCGACCGCGAGACGTATGCCGACGGGCTGATGGCCCAGATCGCCGAAGCGCAGGCCAAACGAGGC
Organism: Promineifilum sp.; assembly: GCA_018058545.1. Classification (GTDB taxonomy): domain Bacteria; phylum Chloroflexota; class Anaerolineae; order Promineifilales; family Promineifilaceae; genus Promineifilum. The sequence continues at coordinate 1,849 of JAGOZU010000158.1, forward strand.
ATGGGCGATCTCGATACGCTTTATCGCTCGGCCGATCTTTGGACAGTCGTGCCGAAGGAGCCGGACGAGCCGATCGAATCCCATATCTCCGGCCGGATGCCGGACGATCTGGATGAGGAATATGTCGACCAACTGGTCGCGGGCAACGGGGCGGCCGTCGCCGCGACATCGGCTATTCAGGAAAGCCTGACGCGCGATGTCGTCGCCTCGCTGGCGGCCCATGCCCCGGTTGAGGTGGACGCGCATACGTCACTGGCCAAGGCCATTCGCCAGATGAACAGCCACAACATCGGCTGTGTGATGGTGACCGACGAGAACGACAAGCTGGTGGGCATCTTCACCGAGCGGGACGTGCTGGTGCGCGTGGCCGGGCTGGTGGATGATCTCTCGTCGGCCACGGTCGGGGCCTACATGACGCCCAACCCGGTGGCCGTCAAGCCCGACCTGCCGATCGCTCACGCGCTGCACTTGATGTCTGTCTATGGATTCCGCCATCTGCCGCTGGTCGATGAAGACAATCGGCCAACAGGCATCATTTCGTTCCGCGACGTGGTTCGGCACTTGCGGGATGACATCGGCAACGATTTGGGCTAGACCACATCCGTTGCCGTCTCAATTGGCTTAATTTAGCGAGGGGTCTCCGGCAATCGCCGCGGCCCCTCTATCTGTGAAGAACGCGAAGGAGAAACAGTATCATGAGTATGGATACAAGCATTGGGGCGCTTGAGGAAGCGCCTCTTGCGCAGGGCGCCCAACCGGCCGATGGTCTAATCGTTAATGATTTTTCCATCGTCGTGGCCACGGCCAACGGCACGGGTAGCCAAACCGCCAACATGGCGATCCTGCGCACCTTGTTCAAGATGGGCATCCCCGTCAACGGCAAAAATATATTCCCATCAAACATCCAGGGTTTGCCGACCTGGTACCATATCCGGCTGAGCCGCGAGGGCTACACCGCCCGGCGGCATACGTCGGAGGTTCTGGTGGCCTTCAATAATGCAACCGTCCTGCAGGACATCCAGACGCTGCCGCCCGGCGGCATCTGCATCTATAACGCCGATTGGCGTTCCATTCCCCAGCGCGACGACATCACCTACTATGCCGTGCCCGTCAACGAATTCATCCGCAACACGGGCATGAAGGGCAAGTTGAAGGATTACATCTCCAATATGGTCTATGTGGGCGCCCTGGCCCACCTGCTGGATCTGCCGCTGGATCAACTGGAGGAGGCGCTGATGTTCCTGTTCAAGGGCAAGCGCCGGACGGTTGATTCCAACATGGCCGTCGTTCGTGCCGCCTATGAGTGGTCGGTCGCCAACCTGACCGAAGCCCACCGCTATCGCGTGGAGCCGATGAACGAGACCGAGGGGCTGATCATGATGACCGGCAACGAGGCGGCCGCGTTGGGGGCCGTCTTCGGCGGCGTCACGTTCGCCGCCTGGTATCCGATCACCCCGTCCACCAGCGTGATCGACACGCTGGACAGCTATCTCAAACAATTGCGGAGCGACCCTGAGACGGGCGAGACGACCTATGCCATCGTGCAGGCCGAGGATGAACTGGCGGCCATCGGCATGGTCATCGGCGCGGGTTTCTCCGGCGCGCGCGCCATGACGGCCACCTCGGGCCCCGGCATCTCGCTCATGGCCGAGTTCGTCGGCCTGGGCTATTTCGCCGAGATACCGGCCGTCATCTGGGACATCCAGCGCGTCGGTCCCAGCACCGGCCTTCCCACGCGCACCAGCCAGGGAGACGTGCTCTTCGCCTACTACCTGGGCCATGGCGACACGAAGAATGTCGTCTTGCTGCCTTCCTCGCTGCGCGAGTGCTTCGATTTCGGCTACATGGCCCTCGACCTGGCCGACACCTTGCAGACCCCCATCTTCGTCCTCAGCGACCTGGACCTGGGTATGAACAACTGGATGTCGGAGCCGTTTGAGTATCCGGCCGAGCCGATCAAGCGCGGCAAGGTGCTCACCGCGGCCGATGTGGCCGAGCGCGGGTTCGCCCGCTATCGGGACATCGACGGCGACGGCATCACCTGGCGCACGCTGCCCGGCAACGATCACCCGCTGGCGGCCTATTTCGCTCGCGGCACGGGCCACAACGACGCGGCCGTCTACAGCGAGCGACCGGATGACTGGAAGAACAATATGGCCCGCCTGGTGCGCAAGTTCGACACAGCCCGGAACCTGGTTCCCGGCCCGGTCATCGACGAGGCGCCTGGCGCAGAGATCGGTATTATCGCCTGCGGCACGACGGCTCCGGCCATCGCCGAAGCTCGCGACCGCCTGGCTGCCGGCGGCGTGGCCACGGACTTCATGCGCCTGCGCGCCCTGCCCATCAACAGCGAGGTCGAGGCGTTCATCGCCCGGCACGACCGCGTCTACGTCATCGAGATGAACCGCGACGGCCAGGTGCACACCCTGCTGCGATCGGAGTTGCCCCACCAGGCGATGAAACTCGAATCATTGGCCCTGCTGGACGGCATGCCGCTGACGGCGCGCTGGGTAGTCGAGGCGATCACCGCCGCGGAAGAAAGTCGGCCGCGCCGCGTGTCGGCCGCCTATGGCCAAAACAAGCGCGGCGCGACAGAACTGGATATGCCCACCAATGGCCGGCCCATCGGCGACAGCGGGCTGACAGACATGGGGCATGACGGGCACAACCGGCAGGTCATTATCGAGGAGACCCGGTAGCAGAGGCAGATCGGCGCGCCTTAACGACACGTCCGACCCGCCAGATTTAGTGACGGAGCAAACAAAACAATGTCCGATATGAAAACACCACGCGCCGAAAAGGTCAATGCCATCGGCCTGGCGCACGCAGATTACAAGGGGCTGCCCACGACGCTATGTC
>JAGOZU010000085.1 GCA_018058545.1 Promineifilum sp.
CTGCTCTCCTGCCCCTCTGCTCCCCTGCCCCTCCTTACCCCCTCTCCACCGCCGAGCCGGCCGCATTGCAATTACACCTCGTCCATTTCATGATACAATTCGCTCATGATCGTCTCATCCTGTTAGCAAGGAGTCCTTATATGTCCGAAGACATTAAATCCAAAGTGACCAAAGCCGCCGGCGATGTCGCCCCCTGGCGCAAGGGCATCGCCTGGTGGGTCGTGCTCCTGCAGGGCATCGCCCTCCTCGGTCTGGGCTTGTTCATGTATTTCAATCGAGGCACCGCCCACGTGCTCATCGGCTGGATCATCGGCCTGGCCCTGGCCATCGCCAGCGGGCTGAACCTCTATCTCGCCCTGCAAGCGACCCAGAAAACCCCGACCCGGCAATGGACACTCTATCACGGCATCGCCGGGCTGGTGGCCGGGCTGATCATCGTCCTGCTGCTGCTCATCCGGTCGTCGCTGTCCGCCGGCACCATCCTGGCGCTGGCCGGGCTGGGCTGCCTCGTCTACGGCGGCATGGGGCTATTCATCCTGCTCAATCCAAACCTGACCCCACTGCGGCGCATCTCCGTCGTCGGCGCAATCTTCTACACGGCCATCGGCCTTCTGCTCGTCTTGCAGGTCCTGGGCATGGGCGCGATGACCACCACGATGCTGGTGGTCAACATGGTCATCATCATCGGCGGCATCATCTTGATCCTGTGGGCCTTCATCCTGCGCAAGGACGCCAGCCAATAATTCGCCAATCTTTAGACTTATCGTTTTGGCTTAAACCGGGAGAAATCAGTCATGGATAGTAATTTTATATGGGGCATCCTCATTCTGGTCTGCGGCGTGTTCATCGCCTCCTATGGCGACAAGCTGTTCCGCTTTTCGCTGGCCTTCCTGGGCTTTGCCCTGGGCATCTCGCTGGTCATGTGGCTTGGCGATTCGCTGGGTACGTCGACGCAGATTCTGGTGGGCATCGTCGCCGGGGGCATTTTGGCCATGGTGTTCTACTTCATGGTCAATTTCTCGCTCTACATCGCCGGGGGCGTGGTCGGACTGGTGCTGATGATGGCCGTGTTGGCCCTGTTCCGGCTGAGCGGGCTGAACCTGGGCATCGTGGGATCGATTCTGGTGGTCGCCGCATCCGGGGCGGGCGTGGTGTTCGGCCGCCGGATGGGCGACCTCATCGTCGTCTTCGCCACCAGCCTGGCCGGGGCCTATCTGATCGTCCTCGGCCTCTCGGCGCTGTTCACCGTGGGCGACGCCGAAAACCCGCTGTCGACGCTGGGGTCGGCCTTCCCGCTGGTGCTGTTCGCGGCCGTCTTCGCCGTCAGCTTCCTGACCCAGCAACAGGCCTTTTCGGTGCGGCAGCGCTTCTTGCGCCGCCCGTGATGTGTAAGGGCGGGTGCGACAGACAGCCTGTCGCACCCGCCCCTACTACTACAGCTTCACCGCTCGCAGCCGCAGCGCGTTGGTCACCACGCTGATGCTGCTGAAGGCCATCGCCCCCGCGGCCAGGATGGGGCTTAGCTCGCGCAGGAAGCCCGGCGCCCAGTCGAACGGAGCCAGAACCCCGGCGGCGATGGGGATGAGCACCACGTTGTAGCCAAACGCCCAGAACAGGTTTTGCTTGATGTTGGTCATCGTGGCCTGCGACAGGTGGATGGCCTGCGGCACGCTGCGCAGATCGCCGCGCATGAGGGTCACATCGGCCGTCTCCATAGCCACATCCGTGCCCGTGCCGATGGCGATGCCCACGTCGGCCTGAGCCAGCGCCGGGGCGTCGTTGATGCCGTCGCCGACCATGCCCACCCGCAGCCCCTCGGCTTGCAGTTGCTTGACATAACCGGCCTTCTCGCCCGGCAGCACCCCGGCCAGCACCCGGTCGATGCCCGTCTCGCGGGCGATAGCCTCGGCCGTGGCCTGATTGTCGCCGGTCATCATGATCACCTGCAAGCCCAGATCGTGCAGCTTGCGCACCGCCTCGGCCGAGCCATCCTTGATGGTGTCGGCCACGCCGATGAGACCGGCGGCCTCGTAGCCGGCGTCCTCGCCGCCGACGGCCACCCACATCGTCGTTCGCGCCTGGGCTTCCAGCGCCTCGGCCCGCGGGCCAAGCCCGTTGAGCCGCACGCCCTCGCGCTCCATGAGCCGACGATTGCCGACCAGCACGCGACGGCCGTCGACCGTGGCCACGATGCCGTGCCCGGCGACCGCCTCGAACGCCTCCGGCTGCGGCGCGTCCAGCCCGCGCATCTCCGCCTCGCGCACGATGGCCTCGCCCAGCGGGTGCTCGCTGCCCCGCTCGGCCGCGGCGGCGAGGCGCAGCAGGTCGTTGGCGGAAGGGGCCACGGACGACTGACCGACGACGGACGGCAGACCACTGACCACAGCAGACCGCTGACCGCCGACCGCCGCAACCGCCTCTTCATTCGTAATTCGTAATTCGTAATTCGTAATTAAATCCGTCACTGCCGGCTGCCCGCGCGTGATCGTCCCCGTCTTGTCCAGCACGATGGCGTCCAGCCGGTGAGCCTCTTCCAGCGCGGCGCTGTTCTTGAACAGGATGCCATACTCCGCGCCCTTGCCCACGCCGACCATGATCGACGTCGGCGTGGCCAGCCCCATGGCGCAGGGGCAAGCGATGACCAGCACGGCGATGAGCCGCAGCAGCGCGGGCACGAACTCCGCCCCGGCCAGCAGCCAGACGGCGAAGGTCAGCAAGGCGATGACGATGACCGCGGGCACGAACCACGCCGCCACCCGGTCGACCACGCGCTGGATGGGGGCCTTGCTGCCCTGGGCCTGCTCCACCATGCGGATGATCTGCGACAAAACGGTGTCGCGGCCGACTTTGCCGGCCTCGACCGTCAGCAAGCCCTGGCGGTTGATGGTCGCACCGATGATCTCGTCGCCGATCTTCTTGTCGATGGGCAGGCTCTCGCCGGTGATCATGCTCTCGTCAACCGAGGAGCGGCCGTCGACCACGCGGCCGTCGACCGGGAACTTCTCGCCCGGCCGCACGCGCAGCAGGTCGCCGGTGACGACCTCGGACACGGGGATGTCCAGTTCCTGGCCGTCGCGCACGACCCGCGCCGTCTTGGGCTGCAGGCCGATGAGCTTCTTGATGGCCTCGCTGGTGCGCCCCTTGGCCCGCGCCTCCAGCAGCTTGCCGGTGACGATGAGGGTGATGATGACCGCCGACGTCTCGAAATAGAGATGGTGGCCAAGGGCCATGCTGCCCGCCGTCTTGGCCAGCAACACGGCGATACTATAGAAGTAGGCCACCGACGAGCCGAGGGCCACCAGCACGTCCATATTGGCGCTGCCGTTGCGCAACGATTTGTAGGCCCCGGTGTAGTAGTCCCAGCCGACATAGAATTGCACCGGCGTGGCCAGAATGAGGAACAACCAATCGACCCACAGGGCGTGGGCCCACTGGCCGAGCAGATTCAGATCGCGCCCCATGCTGATGATGAACAGCGGCAGGGTGAAGATGACGCCGACAAGCAGGCGCTTCTTCTGATGATCGATCTCCGCCTCACGCGCGGCCGCTTCGACATCGACGATATCCTCGTCGGCCGAGGTCTCCACCACGTCGTAGCCTGCCTTGCGCACGGCCGCCACCAGGTCGGCCCGCGTCGTCGCCCCGGCGGCATAGCGCACGGTGGCCCGCTCGCTGGCGTAGTTGACCGAGGCCTCCAGCACGCCGTCGGTCTTTTTAAGCGTCCGCTCGATGGTGTTGGCGCAGTTGGCGCAAGTCATGCCCAGCAGGGGCAACTCGACTTCGGCCGTGGGCACTTCATAGCCCGCCCGGTGGATGCGGTCGATGACCTGAGCGGTCACCGCGCCCGCGCCGGCCTTGTCGGGGTCATAGGTCACGGTGACCTTCTCGGCGGCGAAATTAACGGCCGCGTCGGTGACGCCCTCGACCTTTTTGGCGTTGCGCTCCACGGCAGCCACGCAATTGGCGCAGGTCATCCCGATGACGGGCAGGGTCAGTTGTTTTTCAGACATAGCAATATCTAAAACCTGTAGCCTGTAGCTCAAGCTGTTAGCTGTAGCTCAAGCTAACAGCTTGAGCTACAGGACACACATACCCAAATTACATCAGCGTGATCAGCCCTTCGGGCGGGTAGTTGATCTCCACCAGCGTGGCGCGGATCTTCTCCCAATCGGCCGGATTGCCCCAGTTGACGGTCACCATCTTGGTGTCCTTGTCGGCTTCAACGCTCTGGACGCCGGCGATCTCGCCCACTTCCGTCTTGATCGTATGAACGCAATGCATGCAGCTGATACCCGGAACCTTGAAAGTCTTGGTCTCCATCATGAAACTCCTGTAAACAGATAGTGTTGGATTTGCAAACAGACCCGGCCGATTTGGCGGGGTCCGGTGATGCCTCATTTTTTGGCCGTCACGGCGAATACGCTGGTGATCTCTTGCAGCATCTTCTCCCGCTCGTCGGCGTCATCGCCCTGAATGGCCGTGGTGACGCAAGTGCGCAGGTGGTTGTCGAGCAGCAGGGTGCTGACCTTGCTCAGCGCGGCCTGCACAGCCTGGATCTGCTTGATGACGTCGATGCAATAGGCGTCTTCGTTCACCATACGCTCGATGCCACGGATGTGGCCGGCGGCGCTGGCGAGGCGTTGGGTGGCGTCCTGTCGGGATGTGTCGTTCATGGTGTTGCTCGCGTGTCGGATTCGACCCCCACCCCCTGGGGGGTGGGGTATACAGGGATTATAGCATGGCCGATCCGGCTGTCAAGGTGAATATCCTCCCACTTTTCACGTTCAATTCCCCCAGGAATGCCGAAACCGCGGTTATACTCATTCCGTAACCTGTCAATCCACAGGTCAATCGCGCCTGTATCCACGAGGTAGACGCATGAAATTAAAATCAATTCTCCAGCCTCTGTTCAGCCTGACCTTATTGGCGATGCTCGTCGCGGCGCTATCGGCCGCCTCCCCCGCGGCCCACGCCGCCGACTGGAGCGTGGCCGACGAAGCGACGCTGGCCGCGGCCATGACCGCCACCAACGCCGCCGGCGCGGGTGAGCATGCCATCACCCTGACGGCCGACATCACCCTGACCGCCCCACTCCCGGCCATCGACAACCCCGCAGCCACCCGAATCACCCTCGACGGCGGCAACTTCACCCTTAACGCCGCCGGCGTGGGGACGGCCCTCAACATCGGGCAGTCCACGACAGTCACCATCAAAAACATCACCATCACCGGTGGGGCAGGCAACAGCTGGCCCGGCGGCCAGTCCGGCGGCGGCGTGGCCAACCTGGGCGATCTGACCATCCTCGATTCGATTATCACCGGCAACAGCGCCGCCAACGGTGGGGGAATCGTCAACTCCGGCAACACGCTGATATCGCCGGTCCTGGTTCTGGACGGCGTGCAGCTCATCGGAAACGAGGCGACCCAATTCGGCGGCGGCCTCTACAACAGAGCCGGCGGCGGGACGGCCGCGGTGGCCATCAGGAATTCAGCCATCCTCAACAACGTGACCCAGAACTCCGGCGGCGGCCTCTATAACCTGGGGTCGAGCGGTGTGGCCACCGTTGATCTGACCGATTCCACCCTGGCCGGCAACAGCGCGGACAACGGCGCCGGCATCTTCAACAACGGCAACGACGGCGAGGCCGACATCACCATAAACGGCGTCACACTACTGGACAACATAGCCACCAATGGTGGCGGCGGTCTTTTCAACAACGGCAACCTGGGTCAGGCAACTGTCGCCATGACTAACAGCACGATCTCCGGCAACAGCGCCGGCTACAGTGGCGGCGGTCTCCTCAACTCGCCCAACGACGGCGTGGCCGAGCTAACCCTCCTTTTTACAACCCTGGGCGAAAATACGGCCAAGATCGGCGGCGGCATCTATAATCAGCTCGATGGCACGGTTAACCTGTCGGCGTCGATCATCAGCGCCGGCGAAAAAGGCGCGGCCTGCACCACCATCGGCGGCGCGATCATCACCTCCGGCGGCTACAACCTCGATACCGACGATTCCTGCGGTCTGACCGAGGCGAGCGACATCCCCGGCGGAAACCCGGCGTTGGAGCCGCCGGCGTTGAACGCCCCAGGCACGACCAAAACCCAGGCTATCGGCCAGGACAGTGACGCCCATAGCCAGGTGCCCACCGGCACGCTGGGCTGCGGCGCGGAAATCGTCACCGACCAGCGCGGCTCAGTTCGGCCATCGCCCGCACCTCTATGCGACATCGGCGCCTACGAGAGCGACTACTCCGATGTCGTGCCGCCACCCCCGACTTGCAAGGCCCCCTATCTGCCGACCAACGAGGCGGAGCTAAACGTGGCGATCGCCTGTGTCAACGCCGCCGGCCCGGGCAGTCATACCGTCAGACTGGCCAACAATATCAATCTGACCGCCCCGACGACGCCATTTGACAACACCAAAGCGTCAGAGATCCTCCTAAACGGCGACGGCTTCATCCTTAACGGCAACCTGGCCGGCACCGTGGTCACCATCGAGCCGATGACGACGGTTCGTCTGCTGAATGTCATCATCACCGGCGGCAAGGGAAGCGGTGGTCCGACGGGTGATTGGGGCGGCGGCATCTACAACCGCGGCCATTTGACCATTGAGGACAGCAGCCTCACCAACAACACCGCCGCGCGCGGCGGCGGCCTGGCCAATGTCGGCCGCGATCTGATCGACCATGATCGTTCCATCTCGTCGAACGACACAACCGCGAAGGTGAACATCCTCCGCTCCACCCTGTCGGGCAACACGGCCACGGATTCGGGCGGCGCCATCTTCAACGTCTCATTCGACAATGGGTCAGCGATACTCAATGTGGTCAATTCAACCTTGTCGGGCAATACAGCCGGGACGGGTGGCGGCTTGTTCAACGAGGCAATCAGCGGGAGCGCCGCAGCCAAACTATCTTACGCCACGCTGGCCGGCAACACGGCTACAACCGGCGGCAATGGCATCCACACTGTTGCCCAGGAAGAGGGCACATCGTCCGTCACGCTGACGACGACAATAGTCGTCGGACCCGGCGCCGCTTGCGCCACCCCCAGCGGCACTCTCATCTCCGGCGGCTACAATCTCGACGACGACGACACCTGCCATCTGGATGAGGAGACCGAGGATCTTCCGGCGGTCGACGCCAAACTGCTGCCTCTGGCGCTCAATGCGCCGGGCAAGACGGCCACCCACGCCCTGAGCGACGACAGCCCCGCGCTCAACGTCGTTCCTATCGGGTTTTCCGGCTGCGGCTCGACCATCACGATCGACCAGCGCGGGCTGCCCCGTCCCCAGGAAGAAGACGGTTTTTGCGACTCCGGCGCGTTCGAACTGACCGAAGCGCCGACCAGCTTTTTCCTCTATCTGCCGATGGCGTCCAGCCCTGCCGTGGATGGTGGATCTTAATGACTCGCGAGGCCTAAGGCTCTCGCAATTGTCCTGCGGCCGATTCGATGATAACTCGCAAGGTTGCCTCATCGGCCGCGGGGCCGCCCCCCTGAGCCAGAGCCGCGTTGCCGCCACCGCGGCCGCCCAGGGCCGCCAGCGCGGGCTTGATGAGTGCGTCCATCGCTCCCGGCGCGTCGGCCGAGCGGCCGAAAACCAGTTGCGCCCGCTCCCCGGCCAGACCCAACAGGGCTACCGTCCCCCCGGCTTCAACCAGCAGCGTCGCCAGCCGTCGCAACTCGTCGGGCGGCCGCTCGGCGAACACCCGCGCCACCAGCCGCGCATCGCCCAGCGGTTCGGCCTCAGCGACCAGACGGTCGACTTCAAGCGCCATCATGGCCGCCTCGCGCCGCCGCAGCTCGTGGCGCAGCCCCTTGTTCTCTTCCAGCAGCCGCAGCACCGCCGGGGGCAATTCGGCCGCGCCGGTGGTCAGCGTCGCCGATAGCTCGCGGATGACCGCCTGTTTGGCGCGATAATCGGCCAGGGCGCGGCCGCCACACAGGAACTCGACGCGCGTCGTCGCCCCGCGTCGCTCCGTCGCGGCGATCTTGATCAGCCCCACCTCGCCGGTGCGGGCCACGTGCGTGCCGCCGCAGGCGTTCAGGTCGAAGCTCTCGATATCCACCAGCCGCAGCAACCCGTCGCGGCCGGGGGGCGTTTTGCGCAGCGGTAACGCGGCCGCCTCCCGCTCATTGACGAAGCGCACGCTCACCGGCCGGTTCTGGAACACGATCTCGTTGGCCAGGGATTCGGCGGCGTCGATGGCCTCGGCCGGCAGGTCGGCGCGGTCGAGGTCGATGGTGACCGTCTGCGGGCTGAGGTGGAAGCCGACCGTCTCGGCCCCGGCCACGGCCACAAAGGCGGCCGACAGGATGTGCTGGCCGGTGTGGTGCTGCATGTGGTCGCGGCGGCGGTCGCGGTCGATCACGGCCACCACTGGTCCCGGCTCCAGCGGCCGATCGAGGACGTGGATCACGGCCGCGTCGTCTTCCCGCTCGACGACGTCGATCACCCGCGCCGTCACACCCCCCCGCGACAGTTGCCCGGTGTCGTGGGGCTGCCCGCCGGAGGTGGGATAGAACCAGCTGCGGTCGAGGATGGCTGCCGGACGGCCGTCGTGGGTCGTGGTGGCGACGATCTCGGCCATGAAGGTCAGGGTGGTGGAGTCGGTGTAGTAGAGTCTCATGAGGTTTGGTTTATTCGGGATGGGTCGAGTCCGGCCGGTAAAGGCGGCCGCCGGGGACCAACCGCTAATCGGCCACCGGCAACGTCAAATTAAACCGCGCCCCGCCGCCCGGCGCGTCATCGACCCAGATGCGGCCGCCGTGAGCCTCCACTGCCAGACGGCAGAAGGCCAGCCCCAGCCCCAGACCCTTGGAGGAGCCGTCGTTCTTGATGCGGCGGAACTTGTCGAAGATCGTCTCGCGGAACTCCTGGGGGATGCCCGCGCCGCGGTCGCTGACGCTGACGCGGACGAAGCCGCCGTCGAGCGGCTGGGCTTCCACGGTGATCGTCTCGCCGTCGGCGCTGTACTTCAGGGCGTTGTCGAACAGATTGAGCAGCACGCGGCTGATGACGTTCGGCTCCACGAAGAGCGACGGCAAATCGGGCGGCAGATGGGTCTCCAGCGTCACGCCGCGCCGGGCGAACGACGGCTCCTCGATGTCGTAGGCCTCGGCCGTCAGCGCCGACAGGGTCGTCGCCTGCTGCCTTCCCACCGGCTGGCCAGCCTCCAGCCGACTGATGTCCATCAGACCGGCGATGAGCCGCTGCAACTGGCCGCTGCTGCGTGAGGCGATGTCCGCCAGGCTCAGCAGTGTCTCGTCCGGGTTCATCCCGTCCATGCGCATCTTCAGCAGCTCGAGGGCGGAGATGACGTTGCCCAGCGGGCTTTGCAGGTCGTGGAGCAGCATGGCGATGAGGTCCTGGCGCATCTCCTCCAGTTCCACCCGACTGGAGATGTCGTGGTAGATCCACTGCCAGGTCCCCTCGCGGCCGGGGGTCAGCCGTCGGGCGCGCACCTCCACGTCGAGCGTCACCTGCCGCGGGCGGCCGTCGATGACTCGCTGGGCCACGACGCGGCTGCGGAAGCTCATCGAACCGGGGCCGGTCAGCTTCTCCACGCTGGGCAGCGGCTCGCGGGGGTGGTGGAGGTCGCGGATGTTGATGGCCGGAAATGAGCGACGGTCGATGCCGAAATAGGTGAGCGCCTGCCGGTTGCCGTCGATGATCCGGCCCATGAAGTCGGTCAGCAGGATGGGGTCGAACCCCTCGGCGAAGACGTGGCGAAAACGGGCATCGGCGTTGAGGGCCACGCCCGTGCTGTCCATGTGGGGGAGAGGTGCGGTCTCGTTGCTCATCGCCTCTACACCAGTTGCAGGCTGGGGGTCACGTCGAAATCGATCCCGTCGCGCCGCCCCTTGATGAAATGAAAATGGGCGGCCGCGCCGATCATGGCCGCGTTGTCGGTGCACAGGGGCGTGGGGGGCACGCGCACGGGGATGTCCAGCCGCGCCTTCATGGCCGCCCGCAGCGCCCGGTTGGCCGAGACGCCCCCGGCGATGTGGACGGCAGTCGCCTCGAATTCACGGGCCGCCGCGGCCGTCTTCTCCACCAGCGTGTCGACCACGGCCGCCTGGAACCCGGCGGCCAGATCGGCCACGGGCATGCCGGCCGGCGAGTGATATTGGCTCACCTGGCGCATGACGGCCGTCTTCAGGCCGCTGAAGCTGAAATCATAGCCGTGCTCGGCGTCCATGACCGCTCGCGGGAAGCGGAAGGTGGTCGGATTGCCCCGTTCGGAGGCGGCGTCGATGGCCGGACCGCCGGGATAGGGCAGCCCCAGCAAACGGCCGACTTTGTCGAAGGCCTCGCCCGCGGCGTCGTCCAGCGTTGCCCCCAGCAGCCGGTAGCGGCCATGGTCGGTCATCAGGTACAGGTCGGTGTGGCCGCCGCTGACCACCAGAGTCACCAGCGGAAATTGAATCTGCGGCGCGTCTTCGGTCAGCCACAGGGAGTAGATATGGCCCTCGATGTGGTTGATGCCCAGCACCGGCAAGCCCCGGCTGACGGCCAGCCCCTTGGCCATGTTGACGCCCACCAGCAGCGAGCCGACCAGCCCCGGCCCGCGGGTGACGGCCACGCAATCGAGGTCGTCGAAACCCAGATGGGCCTGTCGCATGGCCTCCTCGACGACCTGGTAGATGGTCTCCACATGGCGGCGCGAGGCCACCTCGGGGAAGACGCCGCCGTATTGGGCGTGCATTTCCACTTGTGAGGCCACGACATTGCTCAGGATGGTCGTCCCGTTGGCCACCACGGCCGCCGCCGTCTCGTCGCAAGAGGTCTCAATGGCCAGGATTCGTGTGGTTTGCTGATTCTCTTCCATAATAGTGCATGTATGTGGTCAATCCGGCATGATTGACCGACGAACGCGGGCGTGACCCTCGTATAAAGCTGATTGAATTGATTAGGCCTTATGGATTCCGCACCTCGTCATTCCCAACGTGTACCAGAATTTGTGACAGCGTCTGACTCATTGGTTAATGATAGTTGAAGCCAAACCTGCCGTCAAAATCACGCCGGATTTAGGACTGTTTCTCCACCCAAATCCCGTATCAGCTGTGGCGCAATCTGTTAGCGCAATCTGTTAGCTGTGGCGCAACCTGTCACCTGTGGCGCAAGCTTTTAGCTTGCGATCCACCACCTGTGGCCCAACCTGCCAACTGTGGCGCAACCTGGCAGGTTGCGATTCACGCTTTCCGCCGCCTCGCCCTCTTCGCAGAAGGGTCAGACAACCGGGAAGGGCGACTGCGCCTTCCCCTGGAGATGATTGCCCGGATGCCTGACCCCTGCCGAATCCTTGATTAATTTGTCAATATCCAAAAAACCCGCCCCTACCCCACTACTCTCCGGCCTGACTATCCCTACAACCCCAGCGCCGTCTCCCGCTCGCGGCGGAACTGGCGCGTGTACAGATTGTAGTAATGCCCGCCGGCGCGAATGAGGTCGGCGTGGCTGCCCATCTCGGCGATGCGGCCGCCCTCGATGACCAGGATGCGATCGGCGCTGCGGATGGTGCTCAGCCGATGGGCGATGACGAAACTCGTCCGCCCGGCCATCATCTGTTCCATGCCGCGCTGGATGAGCGACTCGGTCAGCGTGTCCACCGAGCTGGTGGCCTCGTCCATGATGAAGATGTCGGGGTCGGCCAGGATGGCCCGCGCCAGACTGATGAGCTGCTTCTGGCCCACCGACAGCTTGCTGCCGCCCTCGCCCACCTGCTCGTCATAGCCGTTTTCCAGCAGCACGATGAAATCATGCGCCCCGGCCAGCCGCGCGGCCTCCACCAGCTCGTCGTCGGTCGCGTCCAGACGGCCGTAGCGCAGATTGTCGCGCACCGTGCCGCTGAACAGGTGCGGCGTCTGCAGCACCATGCCGATGCGGCTCTGGATGGCGTGCTGCGACAGATCGGTATAGTCGCGCTCGCCGAACAGCACCCGGCCCTCTTTCGGCTCATAGAACCGGCAGAGCAGGTTGACGATGGTCGACTTGCCGCCGCCCGTGGGGCCGACGAGGGCGATGGTCTCGCCCTTCCGCACCCGCAGGTTGAAATCGCCCAGCACCGGCTTGCCCTTCTCGTAATAGAAGGTCACGTCGTCGAACACGATGTCGTCGCGCAAGTCGGCCGTCTGCGGCGCGCCCGGCTTGTCGCGCACGTCGGGCACCGCGTCGAGCAGCGAAAAGACGCGCTCGCCGCTGGCGATCGACTGTTGCATCTGGGCGAAGACGCGGGCCATCTCCTGCACTGGCCAGATCATGAAGGTCACATAGCCGATGAAGACCTGAATCTGCCCCACCGTCGTGTCGCCGCCCAGAGCCAGCACGCCGCCGTACCAGATGACCATGGCCACGCCGGTGGCGCTGATGAGCTGGACCGCCGGCAGGAACAACGCCGACAGCACGTTGGCCCGGTAGGAGGCATTGAACATCAGGCCCGTCAGCCCCTTGAACTCACTCAGGTCCTGCTCCTCGCGAACCAGCGACTTGGTGACGCGCACGCCGGTGATGTTTTCGTTATACGCGCCGGTGATGCGCGAATTGATGCGCCGCACCTCGCGGAACTGCACCAGGATGAGCCGCCGGAAGTAGACCGCCACGGCGATCAGCACCGGGATGGTCAGCATGACCAGCAAGGCGATGCGCCAGTTGATGGCCAGCATGAACGCCGAGGCCACGATCACGCTGGTGATACCCCAGGTGATGTCCAGCAAGCCCCAGGTCACCAGGTCGGCGATGCGCTCCGTGTCCGAGGTGACGCGCGCCATGATCCAGCCCACCGGCGTCTTGTCGAAGTAGCTGAACGACAGCGATTGCAGGTGATTGAACAGCTTGCGCCGCAGGTCATAGCGCACCTTCTCGCCCAGCAGCGCGGTGATGTAGATGAACCCGAAGACGATGGCCGCCGAGACCACACTCAACAGGGCGTAGTTGGTCAGGATGCGGCGCAAGGCCATGGGGTCGCGCGGCAGGATGGCGTCATCGACCAGCTGCTTGCCGAAGTAGGTGAAGATGGAGTCGGAGATCGTGATCAGGACTACCAGCCCCAGAAAGAACACGACCATCTTCCAGTAGGGCGCCACCTGTTGCAGGATGCGGGCCACCGTCGTGCCGCTTATTTTTGTTGTGATGTCTTCTTCTTCGAAAAATTCTTCTTCGTCCATGTCTGCCTCTCAGGCTTCGTCGATCAGGCCGCCTGCGCCACGGACGCCAGGTCCTCGCGCAGTTCCTCTTCGATCTGCGACTGCAAATCGTAGATGCGGCGATACATGCCCGGTTGGGCCAATAATTCGTCGTGGGTGCCCGACTGGACGATCCGTCCCTTGTCGAACACCAGAATGGTGTCGGCGTTCATGACCGTCTGAATCCGGTGGGCGATGATGAACGTCGTCCGGCCGGGGATCAGCTCGGCCAGGGCCTCGCGAATGAACGCCTCCGTCTCCGAATCGACGGCCGAGGTGGCATCGTCGAGGATCAGGATGGCCGGGTCCTTCAGCAAGGTGCGGGCCAGCGTCGTGCGCTGCTTCTGCCCGCCCGACAGCGTCACCCCCTTCTCGCCGACCGTGGTCTCATAGCCGTCGGGGAAGCTCAGGATGACGTCATGGACGGCGGCGGCTTTCGTGGCCCGGAACAGCTCCTCGTCGCTCACCTCGCGGCGCACGCCATAGGTGATGTTCTCCCGGATGGAGCGCGAGAACAGGAACGCCTCCTGCAGCACGATGCCGATCTGCTCGCGCAGATAGCGCCGGGGATAGTCGCGCAGCTCGACGCCGTCGATGGTGATGCTGCCCTCGTATTCATAGAAGCGCGGCAACAGGCTGACCAGCGACGACTTGCCCGACCCCGTGGAGCCGATGAGGGCCACGGTTTGCCCGGCCCCCACATGGAAGTTGATCCCGTTCAGAACGGCCATGTCCTCGTCATAGGCGAAGCGCACGTCATTGAAGGCGATCTCGCCCCGCAGCCGCCCCTCGGGGCGATGCGTGCCCTGATCCATCGGCTCGCGATCCACGCGGATGATCTCGGCCACGCGGTCGAACGACACCAGGGCCATCGACATCTGCACGATGAGGCGGCCGATATTGCGGATGGGCCACATGATCCAGGTCAGCATGCCCATGTAGGCCATGAACGTGCCGACGGTGATCTGGCCGTTGATGGCCATCATCGCCCCCACGGCGTAGCCGATAACCAGCTGCACGCCGACGATCAGGTCGGTGGTCGGCCAGTAGACGGCGTGGAGGATGAGCAGGCGGCGGCCGCTGAGGTAGCGGCCGCGGTTGGTCACCTCGAACTTGTCCTGTTCGAAATCCTGGCGGGCGAAGGCGCGCACCACGCGCACGCCGGACAGGTTCTCTTGCAGCGTCGTCGACAGCTTGGCTTCCTCTTCCTGGAAGACCTCGTAGCGCTCGCCGATCTTCTTGAAGAAGAAGACGGAGATGAGCACGATGACGGGCACGACGACGACCGAGATGAAGGCCAGGCGCACGTTGAGCGTCAGCAGGGCCGCGAAGTTGACGATGAACAGGAAGACGATGCGGCCGAGGCCGACCGACTCCTCGCCCAGGAAGCGCCGCAGCGTGTCCACATCGGAGGTCGAACGCTGGATCAGGTCGCCCGTGGGGGTCTTGTCATGATAGGCGAACGACAGCCGCTGGACGTGGTCATAGAGGTAGTCGCGCAGGCGGCGGATGACGCTCTCCGACGTCTTGGCCGCCCAACGGCCGCCCATGAAGGTGAACAGCCCCTGGAACAAGGCCAGCAGGATGAACGCCGCAGCCACGTAGACCAGCTCGCCG
>JAGOZU010000159.1 GCA_018058545.1 Promineifilum sp.
ATCTGGGGCTGCCCCATGACGAGGTACGGCGGCGGGTGGCGTGGGCGCTGGAGCGGGTGGGCATGGACGGCGCGGGCGAGCGGCCGGCCCACCATCTCAGCGTCGGCCAAAAGAAGCGCGTGGCCATCGCCACCGTGCTGTCGATGGAGCCGGACGTGCTGGTGCTCGACGAGCCGACGGCCGGATTGGACCCCCGCGGCCGCCGGCAACTCATCGGTCTGCTGCGCGAGCTGCCGCAGACGATGATCGTCTCCACCCACGACATGCGGCTGGTGGCCGAGCTGTTCCCGCGCATGGTTGTCATGGATGACGGGCGGGTGGCCGCCGACGGCCCCACAGCCGATCTTCTGACCGACGGCCCTTTTCTGGAGGCCCACGGGTTGGAATCTCCCTATGGCCCGCCGGTTTCAAGCTAGAGTGTGCTTTTTTGCCCGTACCTCACTGCTGAGTGGCCTAACCGGGCAAGTTTCAATCAAGTCCTAATACTTCTCATACCACAGCTCGCCGATCTCATCGGACGTGCCGGGGTAATATTTCGTCCAGGGCGTGCCGTATTCCGACACGATATCGCCCAGGTCGACCATCCGCTCAATGGCCGTCTTGTTCAGGAACTCGTCGTGGGCGTCGTTGCGCAAATCCACGGCCTCCTGCCACACGGCGCGGCCGACCAGCACCCCGCTCGCCCCAAATCGGCAGGCGATCTCCGTCTGGGCGGTGAATTCCTTGAATGAGACGCCGCCGCTCAGCAGCACCCAGGGCACGGCGCTGGCTTCGGTCAATTCGGCGCAGGCCGCCTCCCATTCGCCCCGGCGCGGTTCTTCGCGGCCGTCCAGCGGAAACTCCGCCTTCAGCACGTCGATCCCTCGCGTCGAGAGCCGCCGCGCCGTCTCGATGACCACCTCGCGCTTCTCAGCCGAGGGCAGGCTCTTGACCTTGCCGCTCAACGGAAACGACAGCGGCTCCAGAAACAGCGGCATGTCGGCTGCGCGACAGGCGGCCACCACCTCATCCACCAGCGCCTCCTGTTTGGCCGCGCTCTTCGCTCCGGGGTGGTAGTAGAGGCGCATCTTGACCGCGGACGCGCCCATGCGCACCACCTTCTCCACACCCCACTCGGGCAACAGCGCCGACCGCCGATTGGTGGCGTCACCCTCATAGCCGCTGGCTTCGACAGTGACGATGAGGCCCGTGTTGCCGGGCAGCGCGCCCGAGGCAATGGCCTGGGCGGCGCCGTACTCCGGATCGAGCAGGATAGCCGAGCTGACCGGCGCCAGCGCGTGGGCCACCTCTGATTTGAAGGCCACCATCTCCAGGTAGCTTAGGCTTTCGGGTTCGACCGGTTTGAGAATGCGCCGCAAATCGTCGCGGTGATCGAGAGCGGCGATGACAAACATGCGGTCAGGCGTGCTGCATTGCTGCAGCCGGCGCATTTTGCCGATGGTCAAATTCATATTGTCTCCTGCAAAGAACCAACAAGATATCGAGCGGCCTCGTACCGCCGGTGGGAAGACCAACGTCCAGTCCTGTCAGTCGGATGACCTCGCCACGCCGGGCGCTGCTCGCCGAGCGGATGGGCGGGCCATCGGGTTATCTGATTAGATGATTGAGCCGTTACGGCCGTTGCTTCAGCAATCGCGTGGGTGAAACTCCAAAAACAGATCGGTCAGATTATCCACGGTTTGAGGCGATGGTGCAATCCCTTCGAACGTCATCAGACGGCCGCGGGGCTTCGGC
Organism: Promineifilum sp.; assembly: GCA_018058545.1. Classification (GTDB taxonomy): domain Bacteria; phylum Chloroflexota; class Anaerolineae; order Promineifilales; family Promineifilaceae; genus Promineifilum. The sequence goes on from JAGOZU010000159.1 coordinate 1,735, forward strand.
GACGACGGGGCACCATGCGGGCGGCGACGAACACGGCCAGCATGGCCAGACACAACCAGCCCATGGCCGAGAAGAGGCCCGCGTAGCCGATAAACTCCGAGGCCGGGCCGCCCAGAAAGCCGCCCAGCGCCGAACCCAATCCCAGCACCATCCCCGCGAACAGGCCTTGGGCGGTGGCCCCCAAACCCGGAGGCGCGACGGCGTCGGCATCGGCCACCCCGGCCGACCACAGCACAGCGAACGACGGCCCTTGCAGCAAGCTGATGGGCAGCACCAGCCACGGCGCCACAATGGCCCCCATTGCCAGATTGCGCACCGTCCCCACCGCCAGCGCCATGGCGATCATCCGGCTGGCGCCGAAACGACGCAGCAGAAACCCGCCGAGGAGCCAGATGGGAATCTCGCTCACGGTCATCATCGTCAATGACAGGGCCATCACCGTCCGGCTCGCCCCAAGCTCCTCGAGATACAGAAATTGGTAGCTATTCAGGATGCCCAGGGTGATGCCGTATACCAGCGACACCAGCAGCAGCAGCAGGAAGCGGCCGCGACGCAGCAGGCGTTTCAGCTCGTGCGAAAAATCCTGCCGATCGCCGACGGTGATATTCATGGGCAGCCTGAAGGACACGACGAAATTGACGGCCATCAGGACAAGAAAGCTGTAGAACGCCCAGCCCAGACCGGAGCGCTGCAGCACCGGCCCCAGCAAAGCCGCCGCCAGCCCCCAGCCGACGCTGCCCCACAGCCGCACCCGCCCATATCGCGCCTTGTCGTCCCCCGGCAGGCTAATCGTCATATGATCGATCAACGGGATGATCGGCGCGTTGAAGATGGCGTAGAGAATGACCACGGCCAGCAGGGCGGAAAATGCGTTTGCAAAGTAGAACGCCACCCCAACCGCCCACAGTCCGGCGATGCCCAACAGTAACACGGCGTGATGGCGGCGGTGCGCGTCGGCGATGCCGCTCCAGACAGGCGTGCTGATCCAGGTAACCAGAGGGACCATCCCCGACAAAATGCCGATCTCCGTTCCGTTCATGCCCCGCTCCAGATAGATGAGGCTCATGAAAGGGGCCAGGCAGGCCAGCGCACCATAATAAATGAAGTAGACGGACTTCAGCCGAGTAATTGGCATAAATTTTCAATCAAAACGAGAACAGTTTGGCGAATGTATCCAGGGCCATCTGTGGCGTGGGCAGCAGAAACCACACCCAGCCCAGCATGACGAAGAGGACGGTCATGCCCCACCCGGCGACGGCCCAGGCCCGTCGCGGCCACGGCCGCCCCTGCAAGCCACGATACCATTTGCGCGTCCGGTCGCTCCATTGCTTGTGGATGAACAGCCCGACGCCGTGCCACAAGCCCCAAATGAAGAAGTTCCAGCTGATGCTGTGCCACAGGCCGATGGCGATCATCGTCGCCAGATGGGCCGAGAGAACAATGGTGGTGGGCGTCAGCAGTCCGGCCGCTTTGGATCTCCGGCGCAGCAAGGCGCGCGACAGCGGTGTGAAGATATAGAAGCGCACCCACTCGCTGAGCGACATGTGCCAGCTCTGCCAGAAGGTCGTGATATTGCTCCGCGTGTAGGGGCGGTTGAAGTTCTCCGGCAGGCGAAAGCCGAACAGCATACCCAGACCGATGGCGATATCGGTATAGCCGCTGAAATCAAAATAGATGCGCAACCCATAACCAAACAGCAGCAGCCACATCGCCGCCGCGCTCTCGGTCTGCTCGGCCAGCGCCGGCGTGAGCGACATCCCTTGCGCCAGCAGGTCGGCGACGACGAACTTCTTGAACAGCCCCTCGCCGACGCGCCACAGGCCCGATCCCCAGCGCACCGGATCGAAGCCCCGCAAGCTGCCAAGCGCATGATAGTCCCCGGAAAACCGCTGGATGCGGTCGATCGGCCCGGCGACGAAGGCGGGGATGAAGAGGATGTAGCTGAGATACGCGCTCAACGGCATGTCGGGCATGACGTTCATCCGCCGGTCGCGAATGGTGTGGATGATGCGCACGACGACATAGGCGAAGCCAAGCCACACCAGATCCGACGGTGCGGCCAGCGAGACATCTTGCTCGGTCAGGCTCCGCCACCACCCGGCGACAACCGTCGTGGCCGGCGACCATTTGACCAAAACGAACAGGAACAGGATGGCGGCAATGCCGCCGTTGAGCGCCACCCAATGGCCGACGCGGCGCAGGATGATGGCCAGGGCCAGAAAGAGCAGCCCCACCTCCAGCGCGGTGACAGCCACAAACAGCGGCGTGGGCGGCCGCGAAGCCGTCAGCCGTAATTCGGCCGGCGCGTAGCGGAAGAGCGACAAGGCCAGGATGACGGTCATGACCACCAGCAACGTCAGCCAGTCGTCTTGCACGTAAATGTGAGGGTCCCGGCCGCCGGGGTGATCGTCGTCATCATGGACGGGCGAGAGGAAAGCTTGCTGATGCTGTCGCGACAGCCACCAGCCGGCGACGCCCAGGGCAATGGTGGCGCTCGGCAGAAGGAAGTCGGCCCAGCGTGGGGCCAGCGGGGGCTGCAACCAGTAAATGCCGATCACGCTGCCCAGCAGGATGGCCCAGCCGCGCCAGCGCGGGGGTATCAGCGCCGCAAACAGCACGGCCGCGAGCGCGATGACCAGAATCTCGACCAGCCCCAGGCTCATGGCACGATCCCCTCCACCGTCCGGCGAATGGCATCGAGCATCATCAGCCCGGTCAGGTCGCTGAGCGGGTAGCCGAAAGAGAGCGCCGCCGGATCGGTGTAGTCGTCGGTATCATAGGCGGTCAGATGCGCGCCGTCATGGCCCAGACCACGATCGGGCAAGGTGCCGGCCACGACGTCGAACTCCCACAGCGGCACGGCATACTCGGCCGCCAGGGCGCGCATGGTTACGTTGTGGCGGTCGTCCCCCTCCAGCCGGTCGGATTTGGTGACCAGAACGGGGATGAC
>JAGOZU010000160.1 GCA_018058545.1 Promineifilum sp.
GTGGAATGGATGGCCCGGGCATGGATGGCGAAAGCCAGGAGAGCCATGACGGGATGGAGATGGGCGATGATTAACGGCCGCCATCTGGCCGAAGCGCGCCCGATACGGTATAGTTTAGGGTTGCAATCCGTTGGGGTTGCATTGAAAAACCAATTTTATGTATGAGGAGAGTTTCAAGAGATGATGCGTAAGTACACTGTTTTGGCCGTGCTGGCCATGCTGGTGATGAGCCTGGCCCTGGCGGCCTGCGGTGGCGGCGGTTCCGCCCCGGCGGCCCCCGCGGCCACGACGGCTCCGGTGGCGACCGAGGCCCCCAAGGGCGACCCGGTAGCCGGCAAGGTGCAATTCGATTCCGTTTGCATCGCCTGCCACGGGCCGGGCGGCGTTGGCGTCACCGGGCTGGGCAAGCCCTTCACGACCAGCGAGTTCCTGTTGACCGTCGACGATCAGCAATTGCTGGACTTCATCAAGACCGGCCGGCCGATCAGCGATCCGGCCAATACCACCGGCGTTGACATGCCCCCCAAGGGTGGCAACCCGGCTCTGACCGATGCGCAGTTGATGGACATTATCGCCTACGTTCGCACGCTGCACGAATAGTCCAATGAGCGACTCGAGGGGATGGCGCCCGCCGTCCCCTCGAGCATCGCAAGGCGAGGCGGGTGGGCCAAAACCATAATGAGGATGGACGTGACAAGGCAGGGAGCACCTATCACCGGCGAAGCGCTGGGCAAAATGATCATCACCGACGTGCTGGAACGCTGGCCGGAGACGGCCGAGGTGTTCCATGAGCATACCATGGCCTGCGTCGGCTGCGCAGTCGCCCCGTTCTACACAATCAACGACGCCGCCATCGTCTATAAACTGTCGCCTGAGGCTCTGATTGAGGAATTTCTGGCGATCATCGGCCCCGATCTGATTGTTTAACCCCTGGTCGTCCGATTTTTCACCGGCGACCTCTAGCCGCGCCCTGGGCGCGAAACGGATTGTTTCAGTGAGTGATTCCCACGTCTTTCATGCCAACCTGCAGGACATGGCCCCGGCTGTGCCCGAAGATTCCATCCTGAGCCGCACGTTCTATAAGGACGAACGGCTCAACGCCGTGTTGTTCAGCTTCGCCGAGGGCGAGGAGCTGTCGGAGCATACCTCGGCTTTCCCGGCGGTCATTCAAATCATCAGCGGCCGCGCCCGGTTGAAACTGGGTGACGAGGAGTATACGGCCGAGGCCGGGGCATGGGCGCGCATGGCCCCCAAGCTGCCCCATACGGTCTATGCCGAGACGCCGGTGGTGATGTTGTTGCTGATGCAGAAGTAGGCGGGCGCCACCCGGATTAATTACCGGCCAAACACCAGGAACAACGTCCCGACGACGGCGCAATAGACGGCGAAGGGATAGAGGCTGTGGCGACGCAGCCAGTTGAGCAGGAAGGCGATGCACAGATAGCCGGTGACGGCCGCGGCGACAAACGCCGCCAGATAGTGCCCGACCGGCAGGCTGCCGTTGGCCGAGAAGATGTCGATGATGGCCAGCAGCCCCGCCCCGGCGATGGCCGGAAGCCCCACCAGAAAGCTGAATCGCGCCGCCGAGGGCCGATCCAGCCCCCGCCACAAACCGCCGGCGATGGTCGTGCCGCTGCGCGAGACGCCCGGCAGCAGGGCCAGAACTTGCAGCGTGCCGATGATGAGCGTGTCGACGGCCGTCAGTTGGCTCACTTTTTTGGTGCCGCGCAGGAGTCGCTCGCCCGCGACCAAAAACGCGGCGGTCACCAATAGCCCCACGGCGGCTACCACCGGCGATTCGAACTGACGCTCGAAGAAATCCTTCAACCCCAGGCCGATGATGCCCGCGGGCACCGAACCCAGCAGCATGAGCCAGCCCAGCCGGGCGTTGTCGTCGCCCAGCGGGTCACGGCGGACGATGCCCGTCAGCCAGGCGCGGCCGATAGTCCACAGATCGCGCAGGAAGTAGCTGATGATGGCCAGTAGGGTTCCGGCGTGCACCAGCCCGATCATGACCAGATCGGGTGGGGTCATGTTGAAGACGGCCGGGATGAGCACCAGATGGCCGTCGCTGGAGATGGGGAGGAACTCCGTCGCTCCCTGAATGATGCCGAGGATGATGGCTTCCAATAAACTCATAAATACCTTGGAAATTACGAATGACGAATGACGAGTTACGAATGACGAATTACGAATGACGAATGACGAATTACGAATTACGTTCGAATTTTGTCAATCGTCCTGTTGGTGGCCGCTGGGTTCGGTTGGCGGCGGGTAGTGGGCCAGGAAGGCCATTGCATACTCTGCCAGCGTTCCCTTTCGAATTGCATTACGCAAGTCGTCCATCAGGCGCAGCAGGAAGCGCAGGTTGTGGGTGGTCAGCAGGATGGAGGCCAGGATCTCGTTGGCGTTGACCAGATGGCGCAGGTAGGCCCGGCTGAAATGGGTGCAGGCGTAGCAGTCGCAGTCGGGGTCGATGGGCGCGGGGTCGGCCGTGTATTGCGCGTTGCGCAGGTTCAGGCGGCCGCCCAGCACCAGCGCCGATCCGTTGCGGGCGATACGGGTGGGCAGCACGCAGTCGAAGATGTCGATGCCGCGCATCACCCCGTTCACCAGGTCTTCCGGCGCGCCCACGCCCATCAGGTAGCGCGGTCGATCAGCCGGCAATAGCGGGTGCAGCGTGTCCAGCACGGCGTGCATCTCGGCCTTGGTCTCGCCCACAGCCAGCCCGCCGACGGCGTAGCCCGGCAGGTCCAGTTCCATCAGGAAGCGGGCGCTCTCCTGCCGCAGGTCGGGGAAGGCTCCCCCCTGAACGATGCCGAACAGCGCCTGGTCGGGCCGCGTTTTGGCCGCCAGACAGCGCTCGGCCCAGGCGTGGGTGCGCGTCAGCGATTGGCGCACGTAGTTGTAGTCGTTGGGCGGCGGGCATTCGTCGAACATCATGATGATGTCGGCCCCCAGGTTCTCCTGGATGGCGATGGATTTCTCGGGCGTGAAGCGGTGGCGCGAGCCGTCGAGGTGGGACTTGAATGTGACGCCGTCGTCGTCGATGGTGCGCGCGTCGCTGAGGCTGAACACCTGGAAGCCGCCGCTGTCGGTCAGGATGGGGCCGTTCCAGCCCATGAAGCGGTGCAGCCCGCCCAGGTCGCGCACCAGTTCGTCGCCCGGCCGCAGGTAGAGATGGTAGGTGTTGGCCAACACCAGCGTGGCCCCCAACTCGGCCAGGTCGCGCGGCCGCATGGCTTTCACTGTGGCTTGCGTGCCCACCGGGGCGAAGACCGGCGTGTCGAGGGGGCCGTGGGGGGTCATGAAACGGCCCAGCCGGCCGGCGCCGTCCTGGGCCATTAGGGTGAATTCGAATGTCATGCGGGGGATTATAGCCGAGATGGCCCGGACAGGAGAGTGTCTATCGGATTATCACCACCGGCCAATAGACAGCTCGCGGCCGAACCCTCATAATCTCCTGGTAGACGGCCGTTCCCGCCGGGTTGGTCACCTCCAGCCGGACGACGTAGCGGCCGACGGCCGCGTAGCGATGCAAGACCTCCAGCCCCCCTGCCGGTGGCGCGTCGCCGTCCCCGAATGTCCAGCGAATAGTCAGCGGCCCCGGCCCGGCCACCGCGCCGCTGAAAACGGCCGTTTGGCCTATCCACAGCGGGCCGTTGGCGGTGAAATGGACAGCTGGTAAGGGCAGGGTGCGGAACCGCCAGGCGACATCGGCCGACGGGCTGTCGGGCGGGTCGCCGGCGTCGGCGTCGTGGATGAACGCGGCCGTTAGCGTTACCTCGCAAGTCTCATCGGCGGTGAATGGCGCGACCGGCGCGGCCGCATAAACTCGCGGGCCGCCAGTGATGGTCACGGGATGCGCTCCACTGGTGTCACATTCGATGGCCAACCAGCCGTCGTCCACGGCGACGTCCTCGCTGAAGGTTACCTCGATGGGCGCGTCGGGATAGATATCGACGGCGTCCCGACCGGGGGAGAAGGATACAACCGCGGGCGGATCGTCAGGCGGTGGCGGTGGCGGGCTGGTGTGGAAGCTCCAGGTATTATTAGCCACGGGATGATCCGGCGGGTCGTCGGCGTCGGCGTCGGATATCAGATTCGCGTCGAGTGTCACATGGCAAATCTCGTCGGCCGCAAACGGGTTGGTGGGCATGATTTTGAATCGACGCGGCCCGTCAGCGACCTTTGCCGCGTGTGCGCCGCTTATTTGGCAGACGATGGTGATCCACCCCGCCTTGACGACAACGTCCTCGCTGAAGGCTACCTCGATGACGGCCTGGCGATCGACATGGGTCGCGCCGTCGCGCGGGTGGACGGTCGTGATCTCCGGTGGTGTGTCCCAGGTGCAGACGTTCGGCTTGTCGGCTGTAGGCAAGTTGGGACGCCAGGCGGCCGTCTGCCGTTGGCCGCCTGTCCCGTTGGGGCAGCGTTGCAGCGAATGGTCGGCCGCCGCGCCGCGCGCGCCCTCGTCAACCGGGTTTTGCCCGGCCAGCAGCAAGCCGAGCAAGGCGGGGGACATGCCCGCGCGGTCGCCGTAGACGATGGCATCGATGAGATCGGCCGTTTGGGGGGCGGTTCCGGTCGGGAATTGGGAAGCATCGGCCGCGTAGAGGGCCACGGCGTCGGGGCCGTTCTGGAGAATGCCATCCGGAAAGACAAGATCAGGGG
>JAGOZU010000161.1 GCA_018058545.1 Promineifilum sp.
CAGGGGAGCAGAGGGGCAGGGGAGCAGAGGGGCAGGGGAGATCACCCTTTCCCCCTTTCTACCACCGCCACCTGGCGCAAACCTTTTCATATCGCCTGCCCGTGATGCTACAATAGCGCCCATGCCGGTTCTGAACCTTAAACCCACCCACAAGATCGTCACCCATTACTACAAGGCCGTGGCCGAGAGCGGCCAGCTGATCCTGCTCCATGAGGGGGCTGTCGCGCCCCATTTTGCCGCGCTGCTGCGGGCCTGCGCCACGCCGTTGGGCTGGAGCTTGCAGGAGCAATACCATCTGGCGCGCAAGGGGCAAAACCCGCTGCGGCTCGACGGCGTGCTGGTCGACGTCTACGGCCTGCGCCACGGCGTGTGGGAGGCCAAGGACAGCGGCGATGATTTGCACAAGGAGGCGCGGGCCAAGTTCAGGGCAGGCTACCCCAGCGACAACATCCTCTTCCAGTCGCCGGCGCGGGCGCTGCTCTATCAGGACGGCCGCGAACTCTTCGACGACGACATCACCGACCCGGAGCGGCTGGTGGAGGTGCTGCGGCTGTTCTTCGGCTATGAGCCGCCGGCCTTCGAGCAGTGGGAGCGGGCCGTGGCCGAGTTCAAGACCCAGGTGCCGGAGCTGGCCCGGAACCTGCTGGACCTGATCGACAAGGAGCGCAAGGAGAACAAGCGCTTCGCGGCCGCGTTCGACGAGTTCGCCGAGGTGGCGCGGCAGGCGATCAACCCCAATATCTCGACCCAGGCCGTGGAGGAGATGCTCATCCAGCACCTGCTGACCGAGCGCATTTTCCGCAATGTGTTCAACAACCCCGATTTCGCCCAGCGCAATGTCATCGCCCGCGAGATCGAGAAGGTGATCGTCGCCCTCACCAGTCGCTCCTTCAGCCGCCACGATTTCCTCGGCCGCCTCGACCGCTTCTACGTCGCCATCGAGACCACGGCGGCCACCCTCTCCCACTACCGCGAGAAGCAAACCTTCCTCAACACCGTCTATGAGCAGTTCTTCCAGGGCTTCAGCGTGAAGGTGGCCGACACTCACGGCATCGTCTACACGCCGCAGGCGGTGGTCGATTTCATGGTGCGCTCGGTCGACGACATCCTGCGGCGGGAGTTCGGCAAGGGGGACGGGCTGGCGAGCGACGGGGTGGCCATCCTCGACCCGTTCGTGGGCACGGGCAACTTCATCCTGCGGGTCATGCGCGAGATGCCGCGCACCCGGCTGGAGAAGAAGTACCGCGAGGAGCTGTTCTGCAACGAGGTGATGCTGCTGCCCTACTACATCGCCTGCATGAACATCGAGCACGAGTATTACGACCTGACCGGCGGCTACGAGCCGTTCGAGGGGATCGCGCTGGTGGATACGTTTGAGTTGGCCGAGAGCAAGCAGATGGGGCTGTTCGTCAAGGAGAACACGCAGCGGGTGCAGCGGCAGAAGGACGCGCCGATTTTCGTGATCATCGGCAACCCGCCGTATAATGCGGGGCAGGTGAACGAGAACGATAATAATAAGAATCGCGTTTATCGAAATCTCGACAGATATGTACGTGAAACATATGCTCGCGATTCAAATGCCAGCGATAAAACAGATCTTAATGACCCTTATGTGAAAGCGCTTAGGTGGGCATCTGATCGCATACAGGATGAGGGCGTTGTGGCACTAGTCACGAATAATGGCTATCTGGATGGTATCGCGTTTGATGGTGTTCGTAAGCATCTCATGCAGGATTTTGATGCGATTTATATTGTTGATCTAGGAGGCAACGTTCGTAAAAATCCCAAAATTTCAGGCACAACGCACAACGTGTTTGGAATACAGGTAGGGGTGGCGATTTGCTTTCTCATCAGACGCCGAGATAGGCTCGGTTCTCAAAAGTTAAATTATGTATCTACTGACAAGGACTGGCGTCGAGAACAAAAATATTCCTTTCTTGAAGATGTTTCCAGTGTCAGCCAGATTGAGTGGGCTATCCTTGAGCCTGATGCCAAGTTCACATGGTTGACTGAAGGATTAAAAAGTGATTTCCCGAGCCTCATTCCGCTTGGGGTATCTAAAAGTAAGGGTACGCTCGAAAGCGAAGCTGTATTTAGAAACTACGGACTTGGAGTTGCAACGAGCAGGGACTCGTGGGCTTACAACTTTTCGAAAACTCAACTTACAAACAATATTAGAAGAACAATCGAGACATACAATGAACAAGTAGCTAAATGGAGAATCATCGGAGCAAAACCAAAAGTAGACGATTTTGTAACCTACGATGAGACTCGCATTGCATGGTCTGCGAATTTGAAGGACGCGCTAATGCGAGGGCATTTTCTGGAGTTTGATCCAACAAATGTACGAGTTTCGCTTTATCGTCCTTTCACAAAAGCAAACCTCTATTTCGACAAACACCTGAATGCACGCCGATACCAAATACCATACATGTTCCCGGCCGGAACGAACGAAGAGGTTAACCTAGCAATCTGTGTACCTAGTGCTGGCGGTAGATCTAATGCATGGTGTCTTTGTTCTAACATCATCCCAAATCTGTCTCTGACATCAATAGATGGAGCCCAATGCTTCCCCTTCTACACCTACGACGAAGACGGCACGAACAGACGCGAGAACATCACCGACTGGGCGCTGGCCCGCTTCCGCGAAGCGTACGGAATGACGAATGACGAATTACGAATGACGAATGAAGAGGACGCTTTCGATACGTCACTCGACACTCGCCATTCGTCATTGGACAAATGGGATATTTTCCACTACATCTACGCCCTGCTCCACCACCCGGCCTACCGCGAGACCTACGCCGCCAACTTGCGCCGCGAACTGCCGCGCATCCCGTTCGTGCGCGACTTTTGGGCCTACGCGCGGGCCGGGGCGCGGCTGGCCGAGATCCACGTCGGCTACGAGCAACAGCCGGAATACCCGCTGACGCGCATCGAGAACCCCGACGAGCCGCTGGACTGGCGGGTGGAGAAGATGCGCCTGAGCAAGGACCGGACGCAGATCCGCTACAACGACTTCCTGACGCTGGGCGGCATCCCCCCGGCGGCGTTCGACTATCGCCTCGGCAACCGCTCGGCGCTGGAGTGGGTCATCGACCAGTATCGGGTGACGACCGACAAGCGCAGCGGCATCACCAACGACCCCAACCGCGCCGACGACCCGCAATATATCGTCCGGCTCATCGGGCAGGTGATCACCGTCAGTCTGGAGACGGCGGCGATTGTGGCGGGGCTGCCGGGGTGGGAGGTCACGAACACCTGATTGATGGCGGGGCCGGGCGACGACGATATCGCCGCTGCCGAGCCATATTTGGCCGAGGCGGTTGCTGTCGGCAATGCGATATTGCCGGGCCATCCGGTTGTTGCCGGGTGGGCCGAACAACTCGCCGCTCTGCGCGCCGAACTGGCGGCAGGCGGCGGTTCAACCGGCGGGTAGCGGGCGGATTGAAATCCGCCGCTGCTACACGAAACCTGTTGAAACAGGTTGCCGAGGAGCGCGGCCAACCGGCTTTAGCCGGATTTTGACTATCAGCGGCGGGATTCATCCCGCCGGCTATCGGCAGCAGGATTTTGCAGGTGAACAAATTATAGGGGTAGGGGCGAGGCAGCGGCGAAATTATCACCCTTTTGCGGAACCACTCTCATTCGCCGCTGCCTCGCCCTCTTCGCAGAAGGGTCAGGCAGCCGGGAAGGGACGTCACATGTTTCCAAGGAGATGGTTGCCCGGCTGCCTGACCCCTACCGTACCCTTGATTAATTTGTAAAAATGCAACATCCCGCGCTGGATCAACCCGTCATTTTTTGTTATGTTTCAAACGTTGCCGATTACGAGCGCGAGAAACATTGCCTATGAACACACACACATCCAACGCCGACGTCCCTTTCGCCGACATCCCGGTCGCCGACCTCCCGGTCGCCGACATCCCCGTCGTCATCTTCTGCGGCGGCGAGGGCACGCGCATGCGCGGCGGCACGCTGACCAAGAAGGAGCTGGTCGAGATCGGCGGGCGGCCGATCATCTGGCACGTCATGCGCATCTACAGCGCCTATGGCTTCCGCAAGTTTGTGCTGCCGCTGGGGCACGAGGCCGCCCAATTGCGGCGCTACTTCCTCGACTACGAGGCCATGACCCGCGACTTCACCGTGCGCCTCGGCGACCGCGCCGGGCAGATCGACTTTCGCGGGCCGGAGCAGCACCCGGAGTGGGAGGTGTCGCTGGTGGACACCGGACTGCGCACCGACAAGGCGAGCCGCATCGCCCGCGTGGCCGACTATCTGACGGCCGACCGCTTTTGCGTCACCTATGGCGACGGCGTGGGCGATGTCGATCTGGCGGCGCTGATGGCCTTCCACCACGCCCACGGCCGAGCGGCCACCATCACCGCCTTCCAGCCCAGCCACTACCAGTACGGCACCATGGTGGCCGGCGACGACGGCCTGGTGACTGAGTACGTGCAATACCCGGAGCTGCCCTACTGGATCAACGCCGGGTTCATGGTCTTCGAGCGTTCGGCGCTGGACTGGATGGGCGGCGGCGACGATACGCCGCTGGAGACGGGGGTCTTGCAGGAGGTGCTGGCCGCGCGGCAGTTGGTGGTGTATCGCCAACACGGCTTCTGGCAGTCGATGGACACGCTGGAGGACCCCAA
>JAGOZU010000086.1 GCA_018058545.1 Promineifilum sp.
GTGTGCCGATCGTTCGACCATCGCGCAAGACGGTCACCCGGTCGCAGAGTTGCACGACCTCATGCAATTTGTGGGAGATGAAGATGAGCGCGTGACCATCCCGTTTCATCTGCTCCAGCGTGACGAAAAACTCATCGACCTCCTGTGGGGTCAGCACGGCCGTTGGTTCATCGAGAATCAACAGGGCCGCACCGCGATAGAGCGCCTTCAGGATCTCCACCCGCTGCTGCTGCCCCACCGACAACTGCCATACGAAGGCATCGGGGTCAACTTGCAGGCCATAGAGGGAAGCCAATTCGTTGATTCGGGCCGCCACGCGGTCCAGATCGGTGCGGAAGCCGCGTGAGGATTTGAGGCCGAGGGCCACGTTTTCGGTCACCGTCAATGAAGGAACGAGCATGAAATGCTGGTGGATCATGCCGATGCCGTTGTTGATCGCATCAGCCGGCGAGTGAATGGCCACCGCCTCGCCGTTCAGACGGATCTCCCCCTCGTCCGGCTGATAGAGGCCATAGAGGATCTTCATAAGCGTGCTCTTGCCCGCACCGTTCTCGCCCAGCAAGGCGTGAACCTCGCCGGAGCGTACGTCGAAGTCAATATGATCATTGGCCAATACACCGGGAAACCGTTTGGTAATCCCGCGCATTTCCAGATGATCGATTCGGGGGCGACCGGAAGGGAGAAGTTCTGTCGTCATGATTCTCTCGCTCGTCGTCTGCGGCAGTGCCCGGTATCCGGCTTGCCGAGGCAAAACCGGATACCGGGTCCTATCTAAAACTTATCGTTTAACCGATATGCCGTACTGTTTAGTTGCTCGAACCAATCATGCCCTCGAGCAATTGCGGCAGATACCAGATCTCGTCGTCAGTCGCGGCCACACCGTCGGCGACGTAGGGCGTACCGTCCTGCAGGTTGATCGGACCGGTCCAGACATTGATCTCACCGCTGGCCATGCCGTCGATGAACTCCTGGAGGCTGGCGGCTTGCTCATCAGTCAGAGCCGGGCCGTTGACCCAGCCGACGTTCGTCGTGCTGAGATCGCCTAGATCATCCCAGTTGGGGCCGAGCCAGTCCCAGGATTGCGTCCACGTGCCGCTGGAGACCGCCTTGGCCGTGGCCAGATAGGACGGGCCCCAGTTGAAGAACGGCACACCGAGGCAAATTTCCGGCGCAACATCGCAGGCAGCAACGTAGTCGTAGGGGATTGCCCAGACTGCTGCGCCCTGTGCCGCACGCTGACCGGAGATGTCGATCGCTTCCGTGGTGTCGATACCGCTCAGGACCACATCCGTACCCGTATCGATGAAGTTGGTCACCACTTCGGTCGGGTCGAGCGTGACGCCGGGGATGTTGAACCAGAAGCCAATCCAGTTGACGGCGAAGGTCAGATCCTCGGGGGCCTTGTCACGGTAGTTCTCGTAGCAGTAGCGCGCGCCGAGGAAGACCGAAGACGCCAGGCGGCGGGTCTCATGATTGATCAGCGGGCCAAGATAGCCGATCTTGCCTGTCTGGGTCGCCAAAGCGGCGGCACAGCCGGAGATGGCCTTCATGTATTCGACACGACCCATGGTGTTGCCCAGGTTCGGCGGAGCCTCACCCGTTTTGACATCGTCGCCGGAGATCATGATGAAGGTGACGTCGGGATGCTTCTTGGCCGCGCCAAGGGTATCTTCCTCGAATTCATCCGAAGTCGTGAAGATCAATGTCGCTCCCTGGGCCACCATGTCATCGACAACGCCTTCCACCGTCGCCTCCGGCTTGTCGGCCGGGTTGAGCGACTCGAAGACGATCAGTTCGGAGCCGGGGATGTTCTCGACGATGTACTCGCCGCCTTCGTAGTTGGCCTGGCTCCAGCCATGGTCGTTCTTCGGGCCGACGAGGATCATGCCGACGGTGATCGGCGCCACTTCACCCGCCGGTTCCTCGGCCGGGGCAGCGGTTTCGCCACCGAACACGGAGATCGTGCCCGCAGCGATGCCGGCCGCGGCCGCGTCGGCCGCTGCCTTCACGTCCGCGGGAAGGGCGTAATCGGGGTTGTAATCCATCACCAGGCCACCGTTGGCCAGGGTCAACTCGAAGGACTCACCGCCCAATTTACCGCTCTTCACGTTTTCGATAATCGTATTGACCACGTTGGTCCAGTCATAGACCTGATTGGCGACAACGACTTCGGGCGCCAGCGATGTCTGGCTGGACTGGGTGCCGAACCATGGCACGCCATTCTCTTTGGCCACGCCGATCGCGCCGACGACCATTTGGGCCGTACCTGTCAGCGCATCCGCGCCCGCGCCGACCTGGGTGTTGGCCGCTTCGGCCGCCAGGGCGGTGTCACTGAAGGAACCGATATAGTTAACGTTGACGGTTATATCGGGGTTAGTGGCCTTTGCGCCGGCCGCGAAACCATCGACATACAGTTTGGCGTCACCCGTCTCGATCGGGCCGACAACGCCGAGCATGCCGCTCTTCGACAGGCCGGCGGCGAGAACGCCATTGACATAGCCGCCTTCTTCAGAGCGGGCCTCATAGGCGTATATGTTGGGGATGCCGAAGGTATCAACGGTCGTACCCCAGGCAAAGCTGGTTTCCGGGAAGTCCGGGGCGATCTCCTGCAGCGAACTGCCGTACTGCGAGCCATGGGCCAGAATCAGGTTATACCCCTGGCTGGCATAGTCGCGAATGGCCGTTGCCGCGTCGTCGACCACGAACATGTTCTCGGAATAGGCAAACTCGAAGTTCTCAGCGCCCATCGTCTCCTGAATGCCGACCAACGTCTGATACATGCTCTGGCTGAAGGCCAGGTCATTGATGGCGCTGGGCATCACGACGGCGACACGAAACGGACCGGTGGACTCTTCAACCGGTGCCGCTTCCTCCTCGGTAGTCTCCGGCTGGGCAGCCTCGGTCGGCGCCGTCTCTGCGGCCGGTCCCGGCTGCGCGCCCCCGCAGGCGACAAGCGCCATGGCGAGGATCAGCAACAGTGTAAGCCAAGTAAAACGTTTCATCATCTTCTTCTCCATAAAAAGCGATTTCAAACTACTGGTTTTCATTTGAGATTCTCTTCATCTTTGCTTGATTGAACAGCCCGGCCAATATTAGCCTGACTATTTACAAGGTCTACGATCACGATTTTGCTGATGCATCACCTCCTGTCAAAGGTCTTCGGCACAAGTCTAGGTGCCGCGCTCGTATGGCGTGCCGAGCGCGGTAGGATTGCGCACGCGGCCGGCCGAGAAGACAAGCACTACGATGGTCAACACATAGGGCATCATGATGAGCAATTCAGAGGCGTCGCCCGGAATGGGGATATTGAGCGCCTGAATCCAGAGTTGCAGGGCGTTGACCAGGCTAAACAGCAGGGCGCCAAACAGGACGCCATACGGCCGCCAGCCGCCAAAATAAACCAGAGCGACCGCGATGAAACCCAGCCCACTGGTCATATTTTGCTGGAAAACATTGAGCAAGGCGATGGAGAGGGAGGCGCCGGCCACGCCGGAGAGGACGCCACCTATCGTCACGGTCGCATAGCGTGTGCGGGCGATGCTGACGCCCAAGGCATCGGCCGCGGCCGGGTTCTCGCCCGCGGCGCGTATTTTCAACCCCAGCGTCGTCCGGTACATGATATACCAGGCAATCGGCACCAACAGGTAAGCCAGATAGACCAGAATGCTTTGTTGGGTAACCGCGTAAAGAATCGGGCCAATACCGGGGATCTCTTTCAGGAAAGGAAAGCTCAGCGCACGAAATCCGCTGACTGTTTCGATTTTGCCGACCATCTTCTGGAACAACAGATCGCTCATGCCCAGGCCAAAGAGGAACAAGCCGATGCCACTGATGCCTTGTTCGGCCTGCAAGGTGACGCTGATGAAAGCCATCGCCAGCCCCATGATGCCACCGACGATCATGGCCGCCAGAAGGCCCAGCCATGGGTTTCCGGTGGTTAACGTCACATAGAACGCGGAAAACGCGCCCATGAGCATGATACCTTCGACGCCGAGATTGAGCACCCCACTGCGCTGGCCGAACATCTCGCCGATGGAGGCGAACAAGTAGGGAGTCGCCAGGCGAATGCCGGAGGTCAGGATGCCGATGAGGACGGCAGTGGTGAACAGGTCGCTTATCATTGCGAGGTATCTCCTTCAACGCTCAAGGCGGACGACAACGAACTATCGGATGATGAGGTGGCCGTGGCCACATCGCTCCCTATTTGCCGGCTGCGATTAAGCCGGCGGCTGAATATTTCGCTGCTGACGACAAAGATGACGACGAGGCCGTTTAGAGCCGTAATGAGGGCCGCGGGAACTTGCATGGCTCGTTGCAGGCTGTTGGCACCGACGATTAATGCCCCAAAAATAAACGAGGCCGGAATGGCGCCCAGCGGATTCAGCTTGCCGAACAGAGCGGCGACAATACCGTTGAAACCGGCCGATCCGGTGAACCCGGCCAGCGAACCGTCGGTGAACATGCGGTGGTGGACGCCAAAGACCTGTATCGCGCCGGCCAGCCCCGCAAAGGCGCCACTCAGCACCAGCGCCAGGACGATGTTGCGCTTGACATTGATACCCGCATAGCGAGACGCATCCGGATTCAGGCCGACGGCCCGGATGCGATAGCCGGCGGTCGTACGCCAGAGAAAGATGTAGACCACGAAGGCCAGAATCACAGCGATCAACGCCCCCAGATGCAGCCGGGTGGGAACCAGTCGGGGCAGGTCAAACGCCTGAGCCAGGCGAGCCGTCTGCGGGATGCGCGAGGCCGCCTGAGCCTGAACCGGATCGATCATGGGACCACGCAACAGGTAATTCATCCCCTGCACGGCGATGATATTGAGCATGATCGTGCTGAGGATCTCATTGACGTTGAAATAAGCTTTCAGGATGCCGGGGATACCTCCCCAGATAGCCCCGCCGATGAAGCCCGCCACCAGGGCCAGGGAAACGATCACGATCCCTGGCGCCTCGGGGAACCACAAGCCAACGAGCGTGCCCAAAATTGCCCCGGCAACCAACTGTCCCTCGCCGCCGATATTGATGACGCCGGCGCGAAAGGCGATGCAGATACCGAGAGCCACCAGGAGGAGCGGTGTGGCGCGGACGATGGTGTCGGCCAGAGCGTTCTTGTTGCCGAACGCGCCGCTTAGCAGGGCACGATAGGCCGCTACCGGGTTGGCGCCCAACAACTGGAGCATGATCGCGCCCACACCCAACGCGGCGAACGTGGCTATAACCGGCAAGAGCAAGTCAACGAGCCGTGCGAGTCGTGGGTGCTTGCCAAAAAATTCATACATGAGTCACCTTCATCAAATCGCTCGTTATCCCTCGTGGAAGGGTGTTCCCAGGGCCATCGGAGGGGAGATGCGCAGAACGCGACGCAGCGGCCTTCGCCAGCTTTTAGGCATGGCATTGATAAATCGTTCCGTATAATCGCTGCCCACCGCCACCAGGACTAAGATCATGAGGACCCACGGAAGGCTATTGAATGCCACCACGGATACCTGCGGGAATGCGCGCTGCAATACAGTGGCCAGAGCCTTTGTCGCCCCAAAGAGCAGGGCGCCAAAAGCTCCGCGAATGGGCGACCAGCCGCCGAAAATGACGATGGCCAACGCCACCCAGCCCATGCCGCGGATATGGCCGTCGGACCAGCCGATCTTGACATTGAGGGAAAAGGCCGCCCCGGCAATGCCCACCAAGGCCCCGCCGAGGATGGTGTAAAAGTAACGCTGACGGTTGACATCGACGCCGCGAGCGAACGCGGCCGTCGGCCGTTCACCCGAGCCGCGCAATCGCAATCCGGGTTGCGTGCGGTTGAGCCACCACCACGTCACCGCGATGAGGGCCATAGCGAAATAGACGACGATATCGTGATTAAAGAAGATGGGGCCGATGACCGGGATGTCCTTCAATACCGGGATACCATAGTGGGGCACGATGACGCCGCGCATGCGGGTATAGTTTTGGCCCAGGAAGGCGCTCAGATCGTCGCCCAGCAGGGTGAGCACGAAGCCGATAGCCACCTGGCTCTGCCCCAGTCGAATGGAGCCGAAGGCGATGATCAGAGCGAACAGCGCGCCTATGGCGGCCGCTGCGGCAAATCCAAGCCACACGTTTTGGGTCTTCATCCCGACGACGAAGGCCAGCATGGCGGCCATGAGCATCGTGCCGTCCAGCGACAGATTGACGACGCCGGAGCGTTCGGTCAGGATTTCGCCGCAAACAGCGATGATGAGCGGCGATGCCTGCAGGACAATCGAAGCCAGTACAGCGATCAGTTGGGCGTTGTCCATTAGCTACCTCCCTCCAGATCGCCTGAGAGGGCAGCCGGTGGAGCGCCTCCCGACGGATCGCCAATCGTTTCCTTCGGCAGGCCGATCCCCAATTGGCGGGCCGAACCGAACAACAGAACAAACAGAACCATCACCCCGGTCAGAATGCCGCCAAGCGAGGAGTGGAGTTGGGTCCTGAGCTGCAGGGTAATGCTGCCGTTGAGCACGGCCGAGAAGAAGAAAGCGATGAACGGCACCCACAGGATACGATAGCCGGCCAGCATGACGACGAGCAAAGCCAGAAAGCCGATATTGCCGGAAATTTGCTGCCGCAAGCTATCGTACCAGCTTAGCACACGCACGGCGCCGCCCAACCCGGCCAGCGCACCACAAAACATCATGGCCAATATGGTCTCCCGCTCGCTGGAAACGCCAAGCAGGAAGGATGAGTAGGGGTTCTTGCCCAGCGCTTTCAGCTTGAGCCCCCAGGTCGTGCCGCGCAAGATGGAATAGACGCCGACCACGGCCAGGATGGTCAAAACAAAGGATAACACACTGAAACGCGATTCCAGCAGACGGGGCAAGAGGGCCGCGGTCTGAAATGGCGCCGTGCCCCGGAATGTGCCGCCTTCGGGGGGTTGCCACGGCCCGGAGATCAAGTAGAGAGAGATAATGATGGCGATGTTATTGAGCGCCACACCGCTAAATATCTCGTTGACCTTGAAGCGCGTCTTAAGCACGCCGGATAATGCCGCCCACAACGCTCCGCCGATCATGGCGGCAGCAAGCTCCATCGGGATGAGCATCCAGGACGGGCCGGTCATCCTCAATGCCACCCAGCTGGCGAATACCGCGCCCATGACGATCTGTCCCTCGACGCCGATATTCCACAATCCGGCGGTGAAGGTGATGACCAAACCGGCCGAACAGAGCGCCAGAGGAACCCAGAAAGCCATCACGCCAAGGAATTTGTTGCGATCACCAAACGCGCCGTTCCACAAGGCTTGGGCGGACTCGGTGGGGCTGGCGCCGAAAAGCATGAGCAAGACGGCGGTGAATATCAGCGCGCCGACAATCGGCACCACCGGCCAAAAGCGAACGAGCCAGGCTCGACCGCCATTCTGTGCCTTGGTCATACCTGTCCTCCTATTAGATGGCCAAGTTCGTCGGCCGATGTCTCTCGCGCGTCGAGGATGCGCGACATGACGCCGCCGGAGAACACGGCGATGCGGTCGCTGTGTTCGATGATCTCGTCCAGGTCGGCCGAGATAAACAGGATGGCCGTACCATGCTTGCGCCGCTTGTAGAGCAATTGCCAGAGGTAGTTGATGGAGCGAACGTCGAGACCGCGCGTGGGATGCTCCAGCAGCAGAAGCTCCAGAGGCGTATTGAGCAGCGAGAAGAGAAGCCGTTGCTGATTGCCGCCCGACAGGGCATCGGCCGTCGTCTCCGGCCGCCCCACGATCTGATAGGTTTTGATCCGCTCGGCCATCTCCGCCTGATGGGTCTTCCAGTCGATGAAAAACTTTTGGTCAGACCGGGTCAATACCAGGTGCTCGGTCAGGGACAACCCGGCTACCAGCCCTTCCTCCAGCCGGCCGGCGGCGACATAGCCCATCCCGTGATTTAGCTGGCGATGATATCCCCAAGCGGTGACATCCTGCCCATTCAGCAACACCTTGCCGCGAGAGATGGGAATCAGGCCGGCGCAAGCCTGCATGACCAGTCGCTGTCCGCTGCCCTCAAGACCGGCCAGACCAAAGACTTCGCCGGCCTTGACGGTGAGATTGATATCAGGAACGGTCAGTTGATAAGTCTCGATGGTTACGTTCTTTAGCTCGAGAACGGTCTCGCCCACGGCAAACGGCGGCCGCTCACTGCGTTCGGGAACTTGACCGAACATCATCCCCACCAGAGCCTCGTTGGCGCAGGGCAGTTCCTGGTGGCCTTCCAGCCGGCCCTGCCGCAATACAAAGGCATGGGAACATAGCTCCTGAACTTCTTCAAGCTTGTGGGAGACGAGGATGACGAGCTTGCCCTCTTCGCGGGCCATCTTGTGCATCGACTCGAAGAGGATCTCTTTCTGCTCGGCGCTGATGCCCGTTGTCGGCTCATCCAGAATCAGCACCTGAGCGCCACCCGCCAACAGGCGGATAAGCTCCAATTGCTGGCGTTCACCCATTGACAAGGAGTCGATGGTGGCGTGGACGTCAATGTGGAAGTTATACCGCCGGGCCAGTTCTTCCAGCTCGGCGCGGGCGGTCTTGTAGTCCAGACGCACCCGGTCATCGCGGCCGAGCAGATAATTATCGATGACCCGGAACGGCGGCATGTCCAGCGGGTCCTGATAGAGCATGCCGACGCCTTTGGCCAAGGCGTCAGCCGGGGAACGGAATTTCACCGGTTTCCCGTCCAGAAGGATCTCGCCGCTGGTCGGTGGCTGGTAGCCGGAGAGAATCTTCATGAGGGTGCTCTTGCCCGCGCCGTTCTCTCCGATTAGGGCATATATCTTGCCCGGTTCCAATTTCAGGCTGATGCCGTCATTAGCTTTAACCTGCCCGAAATATTTGCGAATGTCCTTAAGCTCTACCTGCATGAGGACTCCTCGTAAAATACAGGTTCACAGTAGGTCATGGCTCCACTCCCGTACTGTTTGGATCGTCCACAAAGGATACCCCAAATGAAGCCTGTTGAACACTGCTATTGATCCTGTGTTTTACATGATATTTGTCGCGTGCGACTCCAGGAAGCGAATGACGGCCACGATTACCCACCCAATTTGACCTGTTCTGCGCTCTCCCGGTTCTCCACCGGCAAAGAGCGCCCAGCGTGCTTTTGGATGACCGCTTTTTCGGCCGCGTACTCCTGAATCATTTGCTCGGAAGACATCGTTATCGCCCATTGAAGGGCGTTCTCGATTTCGGCAAGGGCCTTCTCATACTGCTTTTGCCGCCGATATGCCTGGCTGCGTAATTTGTACAATTCAGCGAGGAGGTAGGGGCTGATCTCATTAGGGTCATCACCCGTTGACGGATTAAAGATAGCGTCCAGTTCCGCCTCGGCAGCGGCCCCGTCGCCACGCCCCAGATAGAAGATCGCCCTAAACTGGTGGGCCAGCACTCGGCGATCGAATTTGTGTATCCCAAATTCCAGCGCCTTGCCGGCTGCGTCGAAGGCTTCTTTCCCCACAGGTCCAGAACCACCACGAAGCAGGATTGCCCGCAGCAAGTAGCCATCGCCCACCTGAGGATAATCCGCTTGAAAGCTGTCCAACATTCGCCGCGCTTCCTTGCTGGCTCCTCCGCTCCACAAAGCGATGATGACCGCCAGGCGGGAATCGGGGTTGCCTGTTTCGGCCGCGATCCGGTTGCGTTCAAAGGCGGATTGCTCAGCCTCCGACTCAAAGGCGACCATCTCGAACGCACCCCGTCGATCAGCCATCCAGAACAGCAGTAACAGCAAGGCGTGGGTAGCGGCGGTAAGGGCGCTTAAGATAGGAGTAGCATCGAAGTTATAGATCGTGCGCCAGTCGCCAATCGGCAGGAACAGGGTGAAGATCGGGTAGTAGAGGAGCGAAAAATAGATTTGGAAGCGGAAAGCGCGGAGGCCGAAATATTGCAGCGTGCGGCTGGAGTTGAGGCGCAGCAACTGCCATATGGCCGCGCCAAATGTCAGCGAACCCAGAGTGCCGGCGATGGCGATGATCCAGTTCTGGGCCGGGGTAAATGTGCCTTGGGGGACGACATAGCCCCAAAAAACACGGTAGCCGAACTCCACGACCTGGCCGCCAAAGGCCCAAACGGCCAGGGCATGGGCAAATTCGTGGACAAATACGGCCGGGGGCACGCCAAGGAAAAACGCCGCCTGTTCAGCCAGGCGTTGCTTATCCATCGTAAGCGGTTCGCGCCGCAGGTCATCCCGGTCTCGAGTGACGCGGAACGCCAATTGAACGGCACGGACAACGTACAGCAGGGCGAGAACGTTGAAAATGCTCGTCATTAAAGACATCGGCAGTCCGGGCGACTATATCGGACATATTCCAGGACGGCAATAAATTTGTCCTATGATCATACCAATTTCCCCGCGTTGGAATATCCCGGCGCAGTTCGTCCGATAATTGGTTGGCCATCCGAAAAACCGACCGATGAATCCGGACCAAATCATGCTTAAGGATCAATCTTTTCACATTCCATCCCACGGCCTTGTTAGTCACCCTATAGCCGTTATGTTAAAATGGTCATGTGATCGAGAAACGTGAGTTTCTAGCCCAATTACCAATCTTCGCCGGCCTCAGCGAGACCGCTGTTGACGCCATCGCGCGGATTACGAAGGAGTACGCCTTCAACGAGGGGGCCGTGATAGCCTACCAGCGCGATGTGGCCAACCATCTCTATATCGTGAAGGAAGGCCGCCTCTTCGCCCGGGCAATCGACAACAACGGCATTCCCCGCGAGACGAAATCCTACTTCCCCGGCCAATACTTTCGCGATGAATGGTTATTCCTGCCCGGCATCCATGCGGCAACCGTCAAGGGCGCGGAGTCGGGATTGCTCTACATCATCGAAGGCCCCCTGTTCGTTAAGCTTCTGAAGAATTATCCGGCTATCATCGATGATCTGGCTCCTGATGACGATGGCGACGTTCGCTTCGGCTTGAGCGATGCGGCCTGGACCGAAGCACAAAAGCTAAAGTTGAAGCAAAGGGTGCGATCCAGTTCAATCGGGGCGCTGTTGCACGACGAAACCCTGGAGCTTTTCACTCGTCGCAGTCGCTGGTTTCTTCTCGGAACCTTGCTGCCGCCCATCCTGATCATCATGGTCGCAGCCATATTGTTGATCCTGATTCCGTCCGATACGCCCCTGGAAAGCGTCCTCAAGGTTGCCCTCCCCCTGCTCATGATGCTCATTGGACTAATCATGATGATCCTGAGGCTCATCGACTTCCGTGAAGACTATTTCATCATCACCAATCGGCATTTGACCCATCACGAGTTCGAGTTGCGCAAGTTCCGCATTCACCTGGTGAAGATACCCATCGGTCAGATTCAGACGGTGGAAATCCTGAAGCCCTCGCTATGGGCAACTCTGTTCAATATTGGGTCGGCGCGGGTGACGACGGCCGCCGTGGCCGGCAACATCCTGTTCGACAATATCGACAACCCGACAGTCGTCAAGGACACTCTGGAACGGCTTTCGGACCAATATAAGGAGATTGAAACGGCCCAAACGCAGGAGAGTATACGGCGGTCGATGGAACGACATTTTGGTATGGAACCACACCTGACTCCAGCCGGTGACGCTGAGGAGGACCAGCCTGTAACTGGTCCCCGGAAAAAACGATTGATGGGGTTCCGGCGCAGGTTCGGCTGGCGCGTTGTCGACGGCAATACGATTACCTATCGCAAGAGCTTCTTTGTTCTGCTCAAGCGAATCGCGCTGCCGCTACTGGGTTTCATAGGCATCGGCCTTCTGGCCGGGCTTGCCTTGACTCTCAACCTGCCTACCTGGATTTCAATGGCGATTATCGGCTTGCCGGGATTTGTGAACTTCCTCTGGTTCATCTGGCAGTTGGAAGACTGGCGCAACGATATATTCCAGTTAACCGACCGCTTCGTGCTGGATATAGACCGCAAGCCTTTCGGTTTCGGCGAGAGCCGCCGGCAGGCATCCATCGCCAACATCCAGAACGTGGATGCTTCCCGGCCCGGCTTCCTCCCCACGTTGCTCAACTACGGCTTCGTCTCCATCGACACCGCGGGCGCCCAGACCGATATCGTCTTCGACTACGTGCCCAATCCCGAACTGGTGCAGAGCGATATCTTCCAACGCATCGACGAGGCAGCCCAACAGCGACGAATACAGGAAGGAAGCACTCGGCGGCAGGAGTACGGGATGCTGCTGGATGTCTATCAGCAGGCGATGGAGCAACAACGAATTCCCCAACGCACACCGTCCGGTGTGCCGACCAATCTTGAGGACACATGAGCGCTTTGACTATTGTGACCCTCCCCGATAAGGGGTTGCGGGACAAGAACCGCCCGGTCACCAAATTCGATGTCGGTCTGCATAAGTTGATCGACGACATGATCGAAACCTTGGAAAAGGCCGACGGGGCCGGGCTGGCCGCGCCACAAATCGGCCAACAGTTACAATTGGCCATTATCTGGACCCTCCCCGAGGTGGACGACGAAGGCAACGAGATAGAGGACACCCGCGAGCTGTTCGTGATCGCCAACCCGGAGATCTACTGGAGTTCCCGGGAGACCGTGAAGGGCATCGAAGGCTGCCTCTCCATCCCCGGCTATGTCGGCGAAGTGGAGCGCGCCGAGTCGATTCGCGTGCGCGGGCTGGATCGCTACGGCCGCAAGTTCCGGCGGCGTTTCGACGACTGGACGGCACGCATCTTCCAGCATGAGATCGACCATCTCAACGGCGAACTCTACATCGACAAGCTAACCGGACCGGAAAACATCTGGACCGAAGAGGAGTTCGAACAAATGCGCAAGGAACGAGCGACCAAAAATAACAAGGAACGAAACCCGACGATCGGGGATTAGGCGAGGGAAGTGAAGAGATATGTCATTGACGCGCGCTGACGTCGAAAAAATTGCCCATCTGTCGCGGCTGGCCTTGACCGAAGGTGAGTTGACCCGATTTGGCGAGCAACTGGCGGCCGTTCTGGAGCATGCCGCCATGCTCGATGAGCTTGACCTCAACGACCACGAGGCACAACCCCAAGCACTGAGCCACCGAAACGTCATGCGTGATGACATCGTATTGCCGTCGCTCTCCCCCGAAGATGCCCTGTTCAACGCCGCCGAAACACGCGATGGGCAGTTTTTCATCCAGTCCGTTCTTGATGAGTGATATGGACCTGGCTACCTTAACCCTAACCGAATTGCGGGACGTCCTTCGTCGCGGCGAGGCAACCAGCGTGGAAGCGACCCAGGTCATGCTCGACCGAATCGTGGCCTACGACAACACGATTTGCAGCTATCTGACCGTGACCGACGAGATGGCCCTGGAACAGGCGGCGGCCGCCGATCGCCGTCGAGCCGCCGGCGAGGACACGCCCCTCCTGGGTATCCCCCTGGCCATCAAGGATATCCTCTGTATGACCGGGGCGCCGACGACGGCCGGCAGCAAGATACTGGATGGTTTTATCTCGCCCTATAATGCCCATACCGTCGACCGGCTGATCGAGGCCGGCGCGGTCATACTGGGCAAGACCAACACCGATGAGTTCGCGATGGGGTCATCGACGGAAAACTCAGCCTATTTCACCACCCGAAACCCGTGGGACACGGAGCGGGTTCCGGGAGGCAGCAGCGGCGGCAGCGCCGCGGCCGTCGCCGCCGGTCTGGCCTATGGCGCGCTGGGGACGGACACGGGCGGCAGCGTGCGCCAGCCGGCCTCATTTTGCGGCCTGGTGGGGATGAGGCCGACTTATGGCCGCATCTCGCGCTGGGGGGTCATCGCTTTCGCGTCATCGCTCGATCAGGTGGGGCCGTTCGGCCGAACAGTGGCCGACACCGCCGCGCTATTGGGCGTCATCGCCGGGCACGACCCACGCGACGCCACTTCTCTCGACATCCCGGTTCCCGACTACGAGGCGGCGCTGACGAGCGACATTCGCGGTCTGCGCATCGGCGTGCCGCGCGAATACTTCATCGAGGGCATCGATCCGGAAGTCGAGGCGGCCGTGCGCGCCGCCATCGAACAACTTGCCGGGCTGGGGGCGGAGATCGTTGAGATCAGTTTACCCCACACCCGTTACGGCTTGCCTGTCTATTACCTGATCGCTCCCGCCGAGGCCAGCGCCAACCTCGCCCGCTATGACGGGACGCGGTTTGGCCCTCGCATCACGGGTTCGGATATGATCGACACCGTGGAGCAGACGCGAGCGCTGTTCGGGCCGGAAGTGAAGCGACGTATCATGCTCGGAGCCTATGCCTTGAGCGCCGGATACTATGACCAGTATTACGGCCGCGCTCTGAAAGTTCGGGAGCGCATTCGCGAGGACTTCCGGCAAGCCTTCGAGAAGGTCGACGTCATCGCCGCACCGACCTGCCCCACCACCGCGTTCAGGATCGGCGAGCATATCGATGATCCGCTATCCATGTATCTGATCGATGTACTGACTCTTTCGCTCAATCTGAGTACGGGGTGTGGCCTGTCCGTGCCCTGCGGCTTTGATAGCAAGGGATTGCCGATCGGCCTTCAGCTGATCGGCGACGCCTTGCAGGAGTCGCTCATTCTGAACGTGGCCCACGCCTATGAGCGGACACGTCCGCGCCCGGAATCGGCCGTGGTGCGGGGAGGTGCGGCCTGATGCTTCAGAAGTACGAACCCGTCATCGGCCTGGAGATCCACGCTGAACTGATGACGCAGTCGAAGATGTTCTGCGGCTGCCGGGTGGTCGATAGCGT
>JAGOZU010000087.1 GCA_018058545.1 Promineifilum sp.
GTCGCCGAACGCTTGTCTGAAACGCTCGATCCATTGCCCATAACGCGCTGCGCCATTATACTAAAGGTGTCAAGTGTCACCAGAAATACTGACACATGGCACATGACGTCACCCACCATGCCGATTATTATGGTCGGATAGGTTATCGTCAAGGGGCACCTCGGCGAATCGTCCGCTTTACGGGCTTTTGCATCTTTTACGGGCGGCCGTCTCTGCCCCGATTGAACAAATTACGAAGGTATAACCCTTTTTCAAGCTTTGATGGAGGTTGATTTTATGAAAGTAGTCGTATGTGTAAAGCAAACGCCCAGCACAACGGCCGCGTTTTCGGTGAAGGACGGTGTGGTGAGCTGGGAAGACCCCGGCGGCAAGCCCAACATCGTCAACCCCTGGGATGAATACGCTGTCGAAGAGGCGATCAAGTTCAAGGAAGACCGGGGCGCCACGGACGCCATCGCTCTTTGTGTAGGCGACCCATCCAGCGACGAAGCGCTGAAAACCTGTCTGGCGATGGGCTGCACCGAGGCTGTGCTGGTCTCCGACCCGTCTTTGGTCGGCTCCGATACCTTGGGTACCGCCCGCACGCTGGCCGCCGCCATCGGCAAGATCGGCGACGTCAAGGTGGCCCTGTTCGGCAAGCAAGCCATCGACGGCGATACCGGCCATGTGCCCGTCCAAACCGCGCGCGTGCTCGGCTGGACGCCCCTGACCTACGTCTCGGCCATCCATTCGGTCGACGGCGACAGCATCACGGTTGACCGCCTGACCGACGACGGCAAGGAGACGGTAACGGCCAAGTTGCCGGTCGTCATCAGCGTGGTGAAGGAAATCAACGAGCCGCGCTACCCGTCGTTCATGGGTATTCGCAAGGCCAGCAAGGCCGTCATCCCCAACTGGTCGGCGGGCGATGTGGGCGTCACCGGGGTCGGCCCCGACGCGGCCAAGACCGACTGGTCGAACGTCTATCCCGTGCCGCCGCGCGAGGGCGAAGTCGAGATGATCGTCGCCGACAGCGCGGTCGAGCAGGCACGCATCCTGGTCAACAAACTGTTTGAGGAGAAGGTCATATGAGCGGCGGAGTTTGGGTATTCGTGGAGAATCGTGACGGCGCAGTCAGCGCGATCAGCCGCGAGGCGATCGGCGAGGCTCGCGCCGTAGCCGGCGCTCTGGGCGCTCCGCTCACCGGCCTGGTCTTCGGCAAGGGCATCGCCGCCGTGGCCGCCGACGCCTTCAATCTGGGCGTGGACGCGGTCATCGCCTCCGACGACGCGACGTTCGAGGGCGGCCGCCTGGAAGCTCTCGGCCCTATGGTCGTCAAGCTGGCCAAGGAGCGCCAACCGGACGTGATCATCCTGGGCGCATCGACACGCGGCCGCGACCTGGCGGCCTGGGTCGGGGCTGATCTGGATGCCGGGGTTGTGGCCGAGGCCATCAGCCTGGCCGTCGACGGCGGCACAGTGAAGGCCACGCGCGGCGTCTATACCGGCAAGCTGCTGAGCGACACCTTCGTGAAAGGTTCGCCGCAGATCATCACCCTGCGCAGCCGCGCCTTCGCCCAGGCCGAGCCGACCGGCAAGACCGGCATGCCGGAGATGGTTGCCGCGGTCGTGGCCGAAGATGCCATCCCAACCAAGATCACCGGTTTCGAGGGCAAGGGCGGCAAGGTCAGCCTGAGCGACGCGAGCAAGATCGTCAGCGGCGGCCGCGGCGTGGGCGGGCCGGAAGGCTTCGAACCCCTGCGCGAGCTGGCGAGCGTGCTTGGCGCGGCTCTGGGCGCTTCGCGGGCCGCGGTCGACGCCGGGTGGATCCCCTATGATCATCAGGTGGGCCAGACCGGCAAGACGGTCGCGCCCGATCTCTATATCGCCGCCGGCATCAGCGGCGCCATTCAACATCAGGCCGGTATGCGTAGCTCGAAGGTCGTCGTCGTCATCAACAAAGATCCCGACGCGCCGATCTTCAAGATGGCTCGCTACGGCATCGTCGGCGATCTGTTCCAGATCATCCCGGCCCTGACGGCCGAGTTCAAAAAGCGTTTGAATTAGTGGGCAGTGGTCAGTGGTCGGCGCGAGCCGGCCACTGACCGCCAACCACCGGCAAGCGGCCACTTGTCCGACCCCACCGGCCTCATCATCAAGGCTCAGAGCGGCTTCTTCACTGTCCGGCCCGACGACGGCGGAGAGTTGGTCGTCTGCCGGATTCGCGGCCGTCTGAAGCAGGAACGGCAGCGCACCGACATCGCCGCCGTCGGGGACCGGGTGACATTCACCGTCAACCCCGATGGAACCGGCCTGATCCAGGCTGTCGCGGAGCGCACCTCAGCCCTGTCGCGAACGCGCGCGGCCGGCAGCGATTCCCGCAGCCTTGAGACCGATCGCGAGCAGGTGCTAGTCGCCAACCCCGATCAGGTCGTCTTCGTCTTCTCGGTACGCAACCCCGTCTTCAGCCCGCGCAAGCTGGATCGCTTTCTGGTCGTGGCTGAGATGAACCAACTCCCGGCGATCATCTGCGCCAACAAGGTCGATCTGGTCGACCCGGCCGAAGCCCGTGAGGCGTTTCGCATCTACGAGAACATCGGCTACCCGGTCATCCACACCAGCACCCTCACCGGCGAGGGGATAGACGAAATGCGCGAGCGACTGCGCGGCCGCATCTCCGTGCTGGCCGGCTCTTCCGGCGTCGGCAAATCGAGCCTGCTCAACGCTGTGCAGGAGGGGTTGGGACTGCGCGTGAAAGAGGTCAGCGACGCCACCGGCAAGGGGATGCACACCACGCGCCACGTCGAACTCATCCCGCTCGACATCGGCGGCTACGTGGCCGACACGCCGGGCATCCGCAGCCTGGCGCTCTTCGACCTGGAGCCGGGGGAACTGGATGCCTACTACCGGGAGATCTCGCCGTTGGTTGCCCAATGCCAGTTCAGCGACTGCACCCATACCCATGAGCCGGGTTGTGCGGTGTTGGCCGCGGTGCAGGACGGCCGCGTGTCATTTGAGCGGTATGACAGCTATTTGAGATTGAGAGAGGAGATGCAGGAGTTGGAGGATAAGCGATACTGAGCCTGAACGGATCGCCCCATGACTCCGGTTTCTGACCCCTCAGCGAACGCATCCTTCTACGATAAATGTTTCGGCCCAAAACTATCCGGCAGCAGCGCTCGCAGCGTCGTCTCGCGCACACTCCCCGCCCCATCAACGATCCAAATGACGATATCGCCTTCATCCGGCGCGAACTCGCTGAGCACCTGGCGACACGCGCCACAGGGCGTCACGCCATTGGCGGTGCACACCGCCAGAGCTAACACCCGTCGCCCGCCCGTCGCCGCCATCGTCCCTACAGCGTTTCGCTCGGCACAGACCGTCAGCCCGTAGGAAGCATTCTCCACATTGACGCCGCTATAGATGCGGCCGTCATCGGCCAGCAGGGCCGCGCCAACCGTGAATCGCGAATAAGGCGCGTAGGCTCGTCCCCTGACCTCTCGAGCAGCGGCGATCAGTTGGTCGCGAACCTCGTCCGACAGAATCGTTTGATCGGCCATATCACACCTGTGTTGGATCGGAGCGCGGCTTGCGCGGCCTTCGCCATTGGTTGGGGCGGGCCGTGGTGTCGTCGGGCACGACGCGATCTTCGATGAGGAGTTGCTCAATCCGGCAGCGGTCGCCTACGACACAATCGCGCACGATCGCATTGGGGCCAATGACGCAATCTTCCCCGATGGTGGTGCGACCCTGCAAAAACGTGTTGGGCCAAATGATCGTGTCGCGGCCGATAGTGACGTCCGGCCCGATCCAGATCGCGTCCGGCTCGACCAGCGTCACCCCCGAGTCGAGCCAACGGCCGTTGATGCGTCGCCGAAAAGCGCGCTCCACCTCAACCATCTCGGCCCGCGTGCCCGCCCCCAGCCCCTCGTCGGGATCGTCAGCCATGACCGCCACCACCGGTCGCCCTTGGGCCACGGCCAGGCCCACCATATCGGTCAGATAATATTCCAGGCCGCGCCGCGCCTGCCGGACGGGCAATTGGGTGATATTGGCCCACAGCCAGTCGCCGTCAAAGCAGTAGACGCCCGCGTTCAATTCGTGGATGGACAGTAACTCGCCGGTATTCGGCCGTTGACGCGCCTCAGCCACCTCAACGATCTCCATGACCCGGCTATCCTCGCCGCGCACAACCCGGCCGAACGAGCTATCAGGCGTGCCCGGAACGGTCAGCAGGGCTACGGTTGCGCCGGTCTCGCGCTGGACGTCCACCAGACGACGTAGTGTGTCGGCGCGTAGCAGGGGCATATCGCCATAGGTGACGACCACCTGGTCGGCTCGGCCGCGCAGGAGTTCGGCGGCCATCATCGTTGCGTGCCCCGTGCCCAGCGCCTCAGGCTGGACGGCGTAGGCGGCGCGATCGCCCAGCAAGTCCCGCACGCCCGTCTCGCCCGGACCAACCACCAGCACCGGCGGCCGATCAGCCACAGCTTCGGCGGCCAGAAACCCGTGCAGCACCATCGGACGGCCGCCGACTTCATGGAGGATTTTCTGCTTTTTGGAATTCATCCGCACGCCCTGTCCAGCGGCGAGGAGAACGATTGCGATCATATGAGGTGTATCCACAGGTATCACAGATTATTCCTTAATCTGTATCATCGGCGAAATCTGCCGCCAACCTACCCTGCAACGGTTGCTAGCTGCCCTGTTCTTCCCGCCATTCAAGGATGGCGCGGGTGTGGATGGGGTAATGACTATAGGTATCGAGGCGAATGCGGCGGCGAAAGCGCGTCTCGGTGGCGATCTGCTCATCCGGCGCGGCGCGGACAGCGGCAACGAGTTGCCCGTGGACTTCATCCAGTCGCGCCAATACCTCGGCCAGAGATCTCGTGCGGTTCTCTTCCGTCTTCAGTGCATTGAAAGCGTCGATGCCGCCATACAGGTCAGCATATTTCGGCGGCCGCACGCCCTCCAGGATATGAGGCAGGTGTTTAATTGCCTCCTCCTCCCAGACAGTCACATGACCGATAATATCCTTCACCGACCAACTTTCAGTCACGCCGGGTCGGATCATCTGGTCGTCGCTCAAACCCGCATAGGAGGCTTTAAACGCCGACCAGGTTACATCAATTTTTGTCAGAATTTGCTGATGATTCATTTGGGCACCTTGCACGATAATACTATTCAAGTGACCTTCAAAGTCAAGGCACGATCATGGCCAGCCCAAGATGAATCAACCGGTCACAAATTGCCGTCAAGCTGCGGCCGAGGAAAGAGCCGCCGTCCCGTATTATCTACGGCTATCGTTGGGACCGACAGTCGTCGCCCCATTCATGGTAGCCGCGGCTGCAGGCCCGCCTTATTCAGGCATCCGTCACACATAAACAGCAGACCGGTAACCACCGGTGGCAGAGCCAGCAACAGTAACGTGCTCGTTTCTCGCCAGCCAAAGAACAGGCCAAACCCCGTCGCCAGCGCAATAAACAGGATCCCACCGACCCAGGGGTTCCGCCAAGCGATGGCGAGCACGCCCACGATGAGATAAACCGGGGTTAGATGGACGAGGAAGGCGGCCAATTCCGACAGGAACCCGGCCCCCGTCCCCCACGAATCAAAAGCGAACAGGCCGATGAACATGGCATAGAGGACACCCAGAACGCGCGGCGTCCAATGTAACATATATCGCCAGGTAGCAGACATGTCGCTCAACCTCCTTCGAGCAAATCCATTGGCTCTATTTCTAGCATACATCCGGCGCGGGCGGCTGTCATGTGACGAATGTCATATGTCTGGATTTTGTCCTCCTCCGCGGCCGGTCACGAGCCATCAGCACGGAAACCCCCCTGTGCGAGAATATGCAAGACTGGGTAAACTTCAGAGAAATGTCTCACGAACTTCTGTCCTCCGTATTATTAGGCCTGCTCTTCAGCATCATCATCGCCTGGGTCGCCTACCGGCGCGACTCCCTCTCGCGCTCGGGAGCGATCGGCGCGCTCATCGTCGGCACGCTCATCTTCGGGCTGGGTGGCTGGGTATGGGGCGTCATGCTGGGGGTGTTCTTCGTCAGCTCCAGCCTGCTCTCCCACTACAAGGAGCCGGAGAAGGCGGCCGCGGCCGAGAAATTCGACAAGGGTCACCAGCGGGATTTCGGTCAGGCGATGGCCAACGGCGGCCCCGGCGCGTTGATCGCCGTGGTGAGCGTCATCGTGCCGGAGAGCGTCATCCCCGGTTTGACATGGTTCTTCCTGTTCATCGGCGTCATGGCCACGGTGACGGCCGATACCTGGGCCACGGAGCTGGGCACGCTCAGCAAGTCTCCGCCGCGTTTCATCACCAACGGCCGCGCCGTCGAGGTCGGCACGTCGGGTGGCGTGTCCCCACTGGGCACGGCCGTATCCTTCGCCGGTGGCCTGCTCATCGGCCTGACGGCGGGTGTGTTGGGGGCCGTGGCCGGCTTGCTGCCCTGGAGCGCCGCCCTGCCCGTGGCGCTCGTCGGCGCGCTCAGCGGCGCGGCCGGGTCGCTCATCGACAGCCTGATGGGCGCGACCGTCCAGCAAATCTATTACTGCGACACCTGTGCCAAGGAGACCGAACGTCAGGTTCATCGCTGCGGCACGACGACGCGGCCGCTGCGAGGTTGGTCGTGGTTGAACAACGACCTGGTCAACATGATCTCGTCGCTGGGAGGCGGGGTGGCGGCGATCCTGCTGGCGACGCTGTTGCTGTAACGGGCAGATCGCGCCCGGCCACCGGTCGATTCGGAGGTCTGCCCTCGTCGGAATCCTGCCGGGATTGTGATTTTTCGCACAAATATTGTAAAACTATCCCGTGATGATCAGCCAAAACGGACAGCAGGAACCGATCGTACAGGTGCGCAACGTCATCAAGCGCTTTCCCGTGGGCGACAGCGAGGTGACAGTGCTGAGGGGCATCTCGCTCGATATCGTTCCCGGCGAGTTCGTCGCTCTGGTAGGCCCGTCGGGCAACGGCAAGTCTACCCTGCTGAACATGATCACCGGCATCGACCACCCCAGCGAGGGCGAGGTCATCGTCACCGGCCAATCGATCCACACCATGTCCGAGAACGAGCTGGCCGTCTGGCGCGGCGCACATCTGGGCATCATCTTCCAGTTCTTCCAACTCCTGCCCGCCCTCAGTCTGGTCAAGAACGTGATGCTCCCCATGGATCTGGTCAAGCAGACCCCCCGCAAGGAGCGCGAGCCGCGAGCGATGGCGCTGCTGGAGATGGTTGGGTTGGCCGATCAGGCCCACAAGCTACCCAGCCAGGTGTCGGGAGGCCAGCAGCAACGCGCCGCCATCGCCCGGGCCTTGGCTAACGATCCGCCGCTCATCGTTGCCGACGAACCGACGGGTAACCTCGACTCGACAACTTCCGAGGATGTTTTCCAGCTATTTCTGAGTCTGGTGGCTCAGGGCAAGACGATGATCATGGTGACCCACAGCCTTGACCTGGCGGTGCGCGGCTCGCGCGTAGTGGAGATACGCGACGGCCGTATCACCAACGACGTCCCTGCTGCCCGACATCCCCGCGCCATAAGCCGGGAAAAATCATTGATCTCGCATCCCTAATCCGTCATTCGTCATTCGTCATTCCTATGGGCGTCTTGTGGGATAAAGTCTGGTTCGACCTCTGGCAGCGCAAGGCCCGCACCTTGCTGGCCGTGGCCAGCATCACCGTGGGCGTTTTTGCCGTCGGCGCGATCTTCGGGCTGACGGACCTGCTGCTTTCGGGCATGAACGAGGCCCATCAGGCGGTGTCCCCGTCTCATCTCAACATCGTCCTGCGCCAGTTCATCGACCGCGACACGGCCGATTCGCTGCTCGACATCCCCGGCGTGACCGGCGTCGATGCCCTGAACGTGGCCACCGTCCGCTTCAAGACATCGGAAGACGGCGAATGGCAGGCAGCCACGGCCGTGGCTCGCGACGACTATGAGCATCAAACCTTCGACCGACTGGTCCTCAAGGAAGGTCAATGGCCGGACGGCAAGGGCATCGGCGTCGAGCGCATCACCAGCGAATACTACGATATCCGCTTGGGCCAATCCCTCATCTTCGAGATCGAAGGCACTGACCGCGCCTTTCCCGTCACCGGGATAATTCGCCACCCCTTCGTGCCTCCGCCCGATTTCGGCGGAAACCCGTACTTCTTCTTCGACCGGCAAACGATGGCCTATTTCGGCTTTCCCGACGGGAAGTACATCCAGCTTCTCGTCCAGGTGTCGCCCTATAGCGAGGCTTACGCCCGCGATCGGTCCGTAGCTATCAAGGATCGGTTGGCCCGGCAGGGCATCGGCACGAGCATGGTCATCTATCAGAAACCGGACAAGCATTGGGGCTATGATACGGTTTTGGGCATCACCATGGTGCTGAAAATTCTGGCCGTCGTCTCCCTGTTGACCAGCGTCATCATCGTCATCAATACCACCATGGCCATCATCACCCAGCAGACGGACCAGATCGGCATCATCAAGGCCCTGGGAGGCACGACGCGCGACGTCGCCCGGCTGTATCTGATAGGGGTTCTCATATTCGGCTTGCTCGCGCTGGTGGTGGCCCTGCCTCTGGGGCTATTGACAACCCATATCGTGACCGGCAAGCTGCTGTATATTTTCAATATCGACTACGAGGTGTTCCGCTTTTCGCCGCGAGCCATTGGCTGGCAAGTGGCGGCGGCGGTGGTGGCTCCGTTGCTGGCCGCACTGTGGCCGGTGATGCGTGGGGCAGCCATCTCCGTCCGCGAAGCGTTGGCGACCTACGGCCTGGGCGGCGACTTCGGCACCACGCCATTCGACCGGGCGGTGGAGCGCCTGGCCGAGCGCCTGCTACCGTCGCCCTACACCATCGCCCTGGGCAATATGTTCCGTCGCAAGGGGCGGCTATTGCTGACCCAACTGGTACTGACGCTGGCCGGGGCGATGTTCCTGATGGTCCTGACCCTCTCGGCTTCCGTAACCAATACACTGGATAATGAGTTGAATCGCCGCCAGTACGACATGCGTCTTTTCTTCTTCCAGAATCATCGTTCCGACCGCATCGAGGGACTGCTGGAACAGTACCCCGGCGTGGTGGAAGCCGAAGGCTGGTTCTCGGTGGCGGGAACGGCCATGCGCGAAGGGGAGGAGATCAAGGACACCGGCGGGCTGGGCGCGGAGTTGTTCGGCATCCCGGAGGGCAGTACCATGTACCGGCCGTTGATCATCGACGGCCGCTGGCTGACGCCGGAAGATCATGGCCGTGTGGCCGTAATCAGTCGCGACACGGCCGAGTTTAACGATCTGGGCGTCGGTGACCGGCTCACTGTCGACCTCGGCGATCTGGGGGCGGCCGACTTCGAGATCATCGGCACCTATCAGGCCATCGCAACCGACATCTTCTCGACCGATCCCATCTACGCCC
Organism: Promineifilum sp.; assembly: GCA_018058545.1. Taxonomy (GTDB): domain Bacteria; phylum Chloroflexota; class Anaerolineae; order Promineifilales; family Promineifilaceae; genus Promineifilum. The sequence continues at coordinate 9,399 of JAGOZU010000087.1, forward strand.
CGGCATCGGCCGTGGTCGATGTCACGCGGCGGGTCAATCGCGCCAACCAGGTCCTCATCCGCTCGAGCGAAAAAGACGCCGCCGGTCAGCTGGCCTTGATGCTGGCCCTGGACGATTACCTGAAATCCTACGGGATGGAGGTCAGCCCCTTCTTCAGCCGCACCAAAGCGATGGACCGGGAATATGCCTTCAACACCTTCAGCATCGTCAACCAGATGTTGTTCGGACTGGCCATCGTGATGGGCTTCGTCGGCGGCATCGGTCTGATGGGTTCGCTGTCGATCAGCGTTGTCGAACGAACACGCGAGGTCGGCGTGTTGCGCTCCATCGGCGGTACCACGCCGGTCATCATGACCATGTTCGTCCTGGAAGGGGTCCTGCAAGGCCTCATGAGCTGGCTGACGGCCGTGCCGCTCTCCTACATCCTGGCCAAACCCATTGCCGCGGTGCTTGGGAAGACGATCTTCAAGGTGAACCTCGACTTCGCCTACGATTACACAGCCGTCCTTGTCTGGCTGGTGGCCGTCATCAGCATCGCCTTCCTGGCCTCGATCATCCCCGCCCATGCCGCCGGTCAAATCAGCGTTCGCGAAAGCCTGGCCTACGGTTAATCCGCCTACCGAAAAGTCGCCAGAAACGCGTACAGCCCCGGCCAGGAGGGGGAACCGGGGCTGTACACATTCTTGGCGACTTCATGAAGAAGCATACTGCCGTTTTCTAAATCGTGGGTGAGCCTAAGGTGAGCGGATCGTTAGGGACGGATAGTACTTTCTCTCTATCCTCGTCAGGGCCTCTCAAAAGTGTGGATTGGGAAGACATTATCGCCGAGGGTCTGACCGTTCGCCTTGGCCGCCAGCCGCACTCCGTCGGTCGCCTGATAGACCCCGACAACCACCCGGTAAGAGCCATCCGGCAATGACGACAAATCGATTTGACGACGGTCGCGTAGACCGTCACCCGGCCGCCACTGATCCTGGGGCGCCAGGCCGTCGCCCGGGGGCGCGTCGCTCTGTACCGCCAACCCGCCCGCGGCGTCATAGACATGGACGAAAGCGACCAGCGGCATCTCGGCCGTCGCTTCAACCCGCCAATCCAGCGTGATCTCAAGCCGGTCTTCTTCGAGCGTCGTCCGAGCGTCGAGCAAGGCCAGCAGTCCGCCGAACCCCGCCATCGGCGCGGCTTGTCCGGCCGAGCCGGGTTGCCAGGCGGCCGAGAGATCGGCAAAAGAGCCTTTCAACAGATCGAACACATAGACCACATCTCCGGCCGCGTGGGCGCGCAAGGTCTGGCCGTCGATCTCCGGCCCGGAGGTACGCCAGCCGGGAGCGTAACCGGCGTAGCTGACGGCCGCGACGTCGCGATCCGGCCCGCCGTTAAAGCGCACAAAGTCGCGTGCCCGGGCGTACGGAGGAATGAGAACAGCGCCGACAGGCGTCCACGGGTAGGGGGAAGGGCAGCCTTCCGGTCGGTCGGCGGTGGAACTGAAGAAGAAGGGCGCGTTGACGAAAACAACCCGCTGTCCGGCAGGGGCGGCGGCCGCGGAATCGGCCATCCCGCGCGCGAATCGACTCGCCTCATCATAAAAGTCAAGTTGGCAGTGAACGAAGGGGAGCGCCGGCAACGTGAGGGCCGCGAGATAGATGGCGCATAGCAAGCCTCGTGTCAGGCCGGGGACAGCGCGTTTCTCTCCAATGGCGCGACTGGTCAGCCACAACACGGGCATCGCCCATAACATCCCCACCCCGATGGACGGCAGATAGCTGAGGCGCGGACTGCCATAGACATAGGCCGGTCCGAGGAAGAGCAGCGCGGGCAACGCCGACAGCCCAAACCAGCCCAGCGCGTAAATCCACAGTCGGATTGCCCCTGCCCACCATGCGAACAGCCCCATGACGGCAACGACGGCGGTCGCCGCCAGCGTCAACCCGACCACGTCGCCCGTATCCAGCCGCAGGGCGGGCAACAGCGGGTAGACAAGAGTCTGAAGAAAAGGGACGATGTTGCCGGCGATATCGGCCGGACTGTTCAAGCCCTGTTGGCTGTTCTTGGGAATGGATAGCCACAGCGCGACGAACAACAGCGGCGGCACGACAAAAGGCCACAACGCGCGCGCCCTCTCGCTGACGGTTGAGCGCGGCCGCGTCACCCAGTCCAACCCCACCAGCGCGGGAAAGATAACCAGGCCGTTCTCGTGGATCAGCAAGCCCAATATTAGGGTCGCCACAGCCGCCGGCCGATAACACCGTCTCCTTTCCATACCCTGCTCTACGGCGACCGTGGTCACATGTGCTGACTGGCTGCGATCATATAGCAGCAGCGTCACCAGCAGCCAGAACACCAGCAGCGGATGGGTCAACGAGGCCACATAGGCGACGGCTTCATAGCTGAAGGGCACAGCGGCGAAGACGAGCGCGGCAACCCAGGCGAAGCCCGCGCGGCCGCTGAGCCTCCGGGCGAGCAGCCAAACCAGCGCCGCATTCGCCCCATGGAGTAACCAGAGCAAGGCATGGTCGGCCACCGGGTTGTGAGGAAAGGCGGCGTTGCCAAACAGCGTCTCCGTCAGACGCAGGGCGGCGAAGACCACGGGGCGATAGTAACCGTACTCGGCCGAACTGGTAAAGAATTGCAGCAGCGACCGCCCCTCCATCCAGGCGAAGTGGCCCGTGGGGTCGTCGTTGAAATAGGCAAAGCCCAGGGCGCGACGATAGAGCCACATCGCCGCCAGGGCGACAACCGCAGCCGAGACCGTAGCCCGCGCGGCCTCGCTTTCAAAGAGGCGCGGGAGCGACGAAGGTCGTTCGTTCGTCACTCCCAATTTATCCGGTTGCATGGCCGATTACATCAGCATGAATCGGGTTCCGACAGGATGAACCGTTACTTGGGCTGCGTTCCCGGCCAGGCGACGAATCACACGCCGGCCGAATCCGCGCTCCGATTCGGCTTCTGAATGAAGAAGCCGTAGACGAAAATGACGGCGCCGATGAGCAAAAGGATGAGGCCCGAATAGGTCAGCAGGTTAAGCTCACTGGAGCGGAATACAAAAGCCAGCACGCCAAGGGCCACCAGCAGCGCATTGATGAAAAGCGGCATCCAGTTGAATCGCTGGTCGCCACGATCAAACAGCACCTCGAAAAGGCCCAGCGCCCCATAAGCGATCAGCAAGATCGCCAGAACCACGTAGGCGGCCGCGGGTGTCAGGATGCCGAAATAGGTCAGCGCCAGCAGCAAACCTCCTCCGACCAGGCCGACCAGACCGCGGATCCGATCGGTTTTTGATCCCGCCGCGTCACGATTGAGGAGACTGGAAAATGTCTGTAACGCGCCGGATACCGTCAGATAGATCGCCAGCGCGTAGCCAACAATCAGCGGCGCGGATTTATTGGCTCCCAGCAGCAGATAAAGCCCCAGCGCGAGTGCGATGATCGCTCGCACAATCGTCCATATCCAGGCATTGGGATCTTTTTCATTATTCTTGGCCATATCAATAAGAACTCCTTCGTGATCAGACAAACGATAAAAATTAAACGGTCGTCCAGCCCAACAGGAACAGGGAGAGGCCGATTCAGCCTCCTAATTGGCTGAGGACGATGTTCAGAATGATGAGCAAGGCGAACATCGCCGCCGCCAGAATGAAAACGCGCCGCAGGTCGCCCGTGATATAAGCATATTCATCCTCAATGCGCTCGGCCGCGATCTGGCTGCGTGTCACCTTGGGAGTCCTTGTGGGACGGGATTCCGGCTCCACCGGCGGGATCGCAACAGATTCCGCCTGATCGGCGACGGCTTCCACCTTCGCCGCTTGCTTGTTGGAGGTTTTCGATTTGGGTCGATTGGTTTTCTTGGTCATATGATTGTTCTTCCGCTTCAAACAATAGTATACCGTATCGGCAACGCCGGATCATCCCCCGGTGGCTTCGGGATCGGCCAACCGGCCGAATACGACGATGCGCCGCGTATTGACCCGATAGGGATAGCAGGAGATGAGCGTCACCTGCGCGCGGTCGGTCGGCCCCATCACCCAGACGTCGGTAGGTTCCACAACCTTAATCTCGTCCACGACATAAGTATACGTCTGTCGCTCGGTGGAGATGACTATCTTGTCCCCCGGCTGGAGCCGGTCCAGATAGCGGAACGGTTCACCGTAGATGTCGTTATGGCCGGAAAGTACGAGATTGCCGGATTGGCCGGGCCGCCCGCTGCCGATGTACTGGCCGATGCCCTGCTTTAGCTGCTCCCAGTCGTCGCCCTGAACGATGGGAAAATCGCCGCCGAGGGCGGGAATTTCCAGGCGGAGGGCCGTCTCCGGGCCGGGGGTGGGAATAGGCGGCGGCACGTAGGCGTTGACCACCGGCAGCAGGTGCTCCGGGATGCCGCCCGCCTCGCCCGGCTCCGGCGGCCGTCCGTCAACCGGCGGCTTGTGGCCGCCTGGCAGCAGCACGACACCGATGGCCGGGGTGGCCGTAGCCGTCGGCAGGGCCAGCGCCTGGCCTTGTGACGCCTGTGCTGCGGCCAGCTCGCGGTTGAGCTGCCGGTTGGTCGACCAGAGACCGACCAAAATGACCAGCAACGCGACCGCCGCCGTGACCTCCAGCAGCAACAGGCCGCGATCGACCAGCCAGCGCCAGAACGACCGGCGGGGTGCGGTCGCCAGCGACGCCTCGATGAGCGCTTCATCCGGCGCGTGCTCCTCGGGATGGGGGTTAACGATGCGGCCGTCGGCTTGCGCCCGGAGCAGACGTTGTTCCCGCTCGGCACGCTTGCGAACATAGAGCAGTTGCTCCAGTTCGGCGGCGCTCAGTTCCTCGGGCAATCGCTTGCGAGTCATAAGTAAATCATAGCGCAGACGGATGAGCGTGACGAATGACCAAAATAAAATTGGGCTGTAACTCTTGGCGCGAGCATGCGTAAAGGAGTTGCATGAGAGAACGACTGCTCCCCATCCTCGGCCGCATCGGGTTCGCCCTGCTCTCGGCCGTCGCCCTGATCGTATTCTCCGAGAAGCTGTTCTGGTATGTGACCGGCTATAGCTTCATCGACCTGCTCCTCGGCTACTTCTTCCCGGCATTCATCCTGCTGTGGATCCTCGACGTCTTTCGAGTGCGACGGCTCGCCCCCTTGTTTCTGGCCGCGGCCGTGTTCGGCTTTTTGACCGAGGGAGTCCTGGTAGGCACGATGTACGAGGGCGGGCCACTCAACTGGTTCAGCGCCAGCTACACGCCCCTGGCCTGGCACGCCC
>JAGOZU010000023.1 GCA_018058545.1 Promineifilum sp.
GGTAATCGTCTCCCAATGGTGTCCGTTGCACGATGATCACCCAATGCTGTTCGATGTTGGAATCAAAGAGGCCGTTGTTGGGCTTGACGTCCACCTGGGCCAGGACTAAATAGCCGGCCGCCAGCGCATTGTCGATCCGCACGATGGGGTTCTCTCCCGTCCATTGGGTATCCGGGATATTGGAATCCTCAAACGATCTCAGGTTAACCCCCTGATTCAATCCTGTCAGTACCTTGGTCGGAGCGATGAACTGCACGTTCGAGCCGACGAAGCCGTTCTCGCCCTCCAATAGCAGCCGGGTGTTGAGTTCCTGAGGATTGAGACGCACGCCCCAGGCCGTCAGAGTCATCGCCATGCAGGTCAGCAGGCAGCCCCAGGCCTCGATACGCTGCGCCCCGTGGCCGACGTTCACCCCCGACCAGCGGCCGTCCAGTTGCGAATACCAGGCTGTCGGATCATTGATCAGCCGCCCCAGCGCCGATCCCTGGCCCGCCGGCGGTTGGCCGTCGACGATCGGCACGCTGCCGGTGGTGAAGATTTTGGCCCACACGGGGTCGCCGAAGAACGCGCCATGATCGTCCTGCAAGCGCCACAGGCTGTTAAACCCGGTCTTGCGGCCGTCGCGGGTCGGCGGCGCGGTCATCGGGATCGACAGGATGACCTCATCACCGGGGCGAGCATCCGGTACCATATGGGCCGTCGCGCCTCGCGCCATTTGCACGTCACCCTGGATGAACACCAGCCGGAAGCCGCTGCCCCAATGCCGCGCGCCGGTATTGCGCACCAGCCATTGTTTGTGGAAATCCGTTCCGGCCACGAAGATCGTCCCGTCGGGGACCGTCTGGTCGCGCACGAACGTCATCCCCGCGGCCCGCGCGCCGGTTCCCGATGTGGGCGCGGCCGTCACGGTTATCTCGGCGAACAGGTGGCCGAAGGCGTTCCCTTCCGGATCTCTGATCTGCCAGCGGCTATGATAGACCCGGCCGAATTGAGCCGGCGCGGTCATGGTCAGCACGATCTCGGTCTCGCCCTTGGGCGGGAGCGGCATGGGTGAGGTCACCGCCGCGAGTTCGTACTCGGTGGCTGCCCCGAACGAATCGCTGGCGGCTCCATCCGGCACGTAGACCAATCGGTATCCCTCGCCCCAGGTCGTCGTTCCCGTGTTGCGAAAGCGCCAGGTATTGGTGAAGGTCGTGCCGGCGGGGACGGCGTTATGGTTGTCCAGTGTTGTCGCGAAAGAGACGTACTCGGCCCGAGACAGGTCGAGGGACTCCAACCCGGCGATCAGGCTCTCCAGCCCCTCCAATGGGATCTTGCTGCGCTCGCGCATATGGACGAAGGCGTCGAAGACGTGGGGTTTCGGCCGTCCGTCGGCCGTCAGGATGCCCGCGTTGCGCATCAGGTCTGTCCAGCCGAACCAGATGAGCACCGGCACGGCTTCCGCGAAATGATCGGCCACCTCGTCCACGACCTCGCGGATGTAAACCTCTATGTCGGCGTAGTGTTCCGGCCCGATCGGCGAGTCGCTGGCCACGCCTATTTCGGTGATCCATAATGGCAGGTCGGGGAACGCCCGGTTGAGCTTGTTGAGCGAATCCGAAAGTTTGCCGATCGATCCGTAGTTGAACAATATCTTCTTGACATAACGACCATAGGGATGGATCGCCAGCGCATCAACCGGCAGGCGGCCGTCCAGCGCGGCCTGAACATCACGAATGTAGCGGACGGCATTGTCCGGGCCGGTGTTCAGGCCGCCGATGACGACCGTCGCCCCCGGATGCGCCCGCCGTATGGCCGCCTGTGCCCGGTCCAGGACGATGGCGTAGTTCTCCGCGGCGATGCCGATGGCTGAATGATTGTCCGGGCCGCTATCCTGTTCGTTGAAGATCTGGTAGGCCACCTTATCGCCGAACTCGGAGCAGACGGCCGCCACCCGGCCGCATGCCCGGGCAAATGTCTCGGCATACGCTTCCCAGCCGCCATTATCCCAGGGCGCATTACCCCACTCCGTATCCTGATGGAGGATGATGAGCGAGCGAATGCCGGCGGCGGCATAGGTTTGGATGAGGCTGCGATATTTGCGTTGGTAGGCTTCCTCGGGGCTTAGCTTTAGCCGTGAGGCCCAGTACACCCAGCGTATCCACGTCAGCCCCGCCAGCATATCCACGTCCAGGCCATGTGCTTCGGGATTAATGTTCATGCCGAACTCCACCGCGGGAGTGCCGGCCGGCTTTTGGCCTCCGCTATCGCCGGCGGGGGTGGAGCTGGTGACGCCGATCCGCAGCCAGCGGATTCCGCCAAATGGTTCGCCGTCGACGCTCTCCAGTTGCCAGTGAAACGCATAGGCCCCTGTCGGCAGGGGAGCGACCAGATCGAACTTGATCTCAACCGTCTCGCCGGGAGCGATGCTATCCCGGCCGGAGACCTGGGGGAGGGTGTAGACGGGTTGGGATCCCATCGGATCGCGCGGTGTGGCGCTGGTGTCGGCCACCGGGGCGTCCACATAGGCTACGTGGAAGTCGCCGCTCCATACTCGTCGGCCGGTATTGCGAATCGTCCAGATACCGTTGAATTGGCGGCCGGGTTGGAGTTGATTGAAATCGCCGGCGGTGTTCCGGAAGCTCAGCACGTCATAGCTCAGGCTGCCGGGCCGGGCCACGACGACGGCGCGCAGCCAGCGAACCGGCCCGAAACGACTGCCGTCCGGCGCGGCAAGTTGCCAGCTGGTGGCCTGCGTGCCGGCTGATTCAGGGGCGGTGAAGGTCAGCGTCAGGGAAACCGATTCGCCCGGCCGCACGACCTCCGTCGCGCCCAGATCATCGAACGACGATGAGGTCGCGCCCATTGCCGAGAGTGGAAAACCGGCCGTCTCCGGATGCCCTTCGGCGGCGTAGACCAAACGGTAGCGTCGATCCCAGGTCGTCGGACCGTTGTTGCGAAAAGTCCATGTGGCGCGAAAGATAGCCCCGGCGGGTACGCGATCGAGATCGATGTCGGTGGCGAAACCGGCGAGATCAGCCGTGTCGCCCGTGGGAGCGGTGGGTGAAACGATGATGGGCGGGAGAATATCTGTCACCGGCTTGTCCTCCATGTTGTCCTCGGTTTGAATGTGACGTGCGATTTATTCTTTGATGTCAACTCCGGTAATCGTTCGACATTTCCGAACTTTGAACCATGTGTTCCATGGGATATAATACACCGTTTGCGGGCGGAAACACCGTCCGGCAACAGGAGCGTCTCATCAATGGAAATTCATTGGTATGGCATGAGTTGTTTCCGCATCACGGAACGCAAGCACGCCACGATCGTCACCGACCCTTACACGACCGGTTTGGGTCTTGCGGAACTGAAACTCAAGGGCGATGTCGTGACCATCAGTCATGACGCCCCCGGCCATAATTATAGCCCGGCCGTATCCGGTGTGGAACATGTCCTGAATGGCCCCGGCGAATATGAGATCGGCAGTGTTTTCATCACCGGCATCGCCACGCCCAGCCGGGACAGGAAGTTCAACAACGTCATCTATGTGTTTGATTATGATGGGCTGACCGTGGCTCACCTTGGCGACATCGGCGATGTGCCTTCCCAGAAGCAGATCGAAGACCTGGAGCTGGTTAACGTGTTGCTCGTACCCGTCGGCGGCGGATCCAGCCTCAACGCGGCGCGGGCGGCCGAACTGGTATCAATGATCGAGCCTAATATCGTCATCCCCATGCATTATCACCTGCCGGGACTGAAAACCAAACTCGATCCGCTCGACAAGTTTCTCAAGGAGATGGGGGCGACTGACGTCAAGGAAGAAATCAGTTTCAAGGCCACCAGCGTGGAGGGTCTTCCCGAAGGGACCGAGGTCGTTATTCTGTCATCGAAAGAGTGAACCGACCGGCGCTTGCCGGTGTGGAGTAGGCTATGTCTGCCAAGGTGATCATGCGGTGGAATGTTCGCTCCGAGTTGGAGTCGGAGTATTTCGAGTTTCTGGTTCACGAACTTATACCGGCCATGAATAAACTGGGCATCAGTGATATTCAGGTTTGGTACACCGCCTATGGGGATTGTGAGCAGAAGATGGCCGAGGGGATCAGCGAATCGACCGAGAAGATGCTGGAGATCATGCGAACTGCTGAGTGGCATGATCTGACCGGGAAGTTGCAGGGCTTTGTAGAGGATTTCAGCCAGAAGGTGATTCCGGCCACGAGAGGTTTCCAGATTTAGCTGCTCGCTGCGTCGGAGCTGCTTGCGGAGGCGCTGGATGATGGCGCTTCGGCGCTACCGGCCGTTTCCTTGCTTTCCTTGCCTTCCTTGCTCTTTGATGAAGAGCTGCCCCGGCCGTTCACGTTACTCGAGCGGTTATCGGTCACATAAAACCCGCTGCCTTTGAACACAACCCCGACGGTGCTGACGACACGTCGCACCGGCCCGCCACAGACAGGGCACTCTGTGACCGGATCGTCCGTCATGCGCTGGCGAACCTGAAACTCGTGGTCGTGATCTTTACATCGATACGTGTATAACGGCATTTCCAAAAACCTCTGGCGTGATACATCGCGCACGCCAATCTTCGATTGTACAAATTGATACAAGTTGGGGCAACCCAACAATCCGCATCATACCTCGGCCGCGTTAGTTTTGGGTTAACGCGCACTCGTTCGAGGCCACTCGCCAACTCGCCCGCCTTATTGATGTTCCAGGATGAGCATCGCATCACCGAAGGAAAAGAAGCGATATTCTTCGCTCACGGCCGCGTGGTAGGCGCTTAGGATGGTCCCTCGCCCGGCAAAGGCGGAGACCATCATCAGCAGGCTGGATCGGGGCAGGTGAAAGTTGGTGATGAGCATGTCCACCGCCCGAAAACGGTAGCCGGGGTAGATGAACAGATCGGTCGAGCCCTCGAAGGCGGCCACCGGCTTCCAGGGGCATAGATTGGTCGTTTCTCCAGCTGCGTCGCGCGCGCTGATGGTCTTGAGGCTGCCGGTGATCCCCGCCGAGCGCAGGGCGGCCGTCTCCAACACGCGGGCGGTCGTCGTCCCCACGGCCACGATGCGACCCCCGGCCAGGAACGCCTCGTTGATCCGGCGCGCCGCTTCCGGCGTCACTTGCGCCCACTCGCTATGGATGGCGTGCTCGGCCACTTCATCGGCCGTCACCGGTTTGAAGGTGTCAAGGCCGACGTTGAGGGTCACTGTCTCGAACAGCACGCCCATGTCGCGCAGCCGGAACAGCAGATCGGGGGTGAAGTGCAGCCCGGCCGTCGGCGCGGCGGCCGAACCGATCTTGCGGGCATAGATGGTCTGATAGCGTTCAGGATCGTCGAGCGTCTCGTGAATATACGGCGGCAACGGCGGGTAACCCAATGATTCGATCCACGTCTCGACCGGCTCGCTGAACCGTATCACTCGCAAGGCTTCCGCGCCGACGCCGGTCACTTCGGCCGTGATCGCCGTCTGTGCCCCGGTGTGATCAAGCAGGTGGATGATCAGCCCCGTGCCGACCTTGCGGCCGCCAACCAGCGCGCGCCAGCCGCCGTCTTCATTCCGCTCCAGTAGCAGGATCTCGACCCGACCGCCGGTCGCCTTTTGTCCGAAGATGCGGGCCGGCATCACGCGGGTGTCGTTGGCCACGAGGATGTCCCCCGGCCGCAGGTAATCGGGCAGGTCGTGGAAGGCGCGGTGGGCGATCTCGCCCGTGGCCGGATCGAGGACCAACAATCGGCTCGTGTCGCGTGGCTCCACCGGCCGTTGGGCGATGAGCCGCTCCGGCAGGTCGTAATCGAAGTCGCTAACCTTCATGAGCCTCGACCGGTTCGGCGGCCCCGCGTTCGGCCGGCCAGGTGCGGCCGATGTTGAGGCGCATTTTCTCCAGATAGGCCTGCTCCAGATCGATGCCGGTATAGTTGGCCAGCTTGAGGATGAAGGCCAGCAAGTCGGCCAACTCCCCACGCAGGGCGGGGCGGTTTTGGCGGATGGCTTCTTCCAGTGCATCGGATGGGCCGCGGCCGTTGACCAGTTGCCGCTTGCTCTCGGACCAGATTTTGACCAGATCCGTCGCCAGTTCGCCCATCTCCTCGACCAGGAACAGATAGTTGAAGAACAGGTCGCCATCGAATCCCTTGGCGATGTCCAGCTCGCGATGGAACTGCTGGAAGGCGGCGAGACGACCCTGTTGCAGGCTTTGCAGTTGCGGGTCCAGTGTCGCCGCCGACCGCGGCGCGGCCGTCTCCAGGGCCTCGACGATCGATCGCGTGATCTGATCCAGATCGGCCGGCCGTGACAGAAAGTCAAGATCGTCGGTATGGATCGTCAACACCGGGATATCCGACAGGCGTGAGAGCCAGGCGTCATAGGCCGACGCTACCTGACGAATATATTCCGGGTCCATGTCGCGCTCGTAAGGCCGGTCGCGCAGGGCGATCCGGCGCATCAGCACATCGTGGTCGGCTCGCAGGTAGACGATCAGATCGGGGCGAGGGATCTTCTCGCCCAGGGCGGCATGGACGCGGCCATACATGGCCAGCTCGTCATCCTTCAGGTTCAGCCAGGCGAACAACTCGTCCTTGGAAAAGGTGTAGTCGGAGATCAGATTGCCGCGCCTGAGGGCCGCCGGAATAGCCTGGTATTGCTGGTGATACCGGCTGAGCAGGAAGAATATCTGCGTCTGGAAGCCATAGCGCTCCCGATCCTGATAAAAATTGGAGAGGAAAGGATTGTCCTCGAAGACTTCCAGCAAGTTGGTGGCGTCGAATCGAGGCTGGAGCAGGCGGGCGAGGGTCGTCTTGCCCACGCCGATCACGCCTTCGATGGCGATATATTTATTGATCATATCTCTAGCCGCTGTGGGCGAACTCTGCCCGCAGCATATCGATTTGAAATGGTTTGTCGGCGTCCATGGCCAATTCCGGCGGCCCATCGAGGATGATCTTCGCCGGCGCTTTCAGGATCCGCGATGCGGTAGCCTCAACATCGGAGATCGTCACCCGATGAAACAAAAACTTAATCATCATGCGCAACCCGACGACGCTGGCGACGCGCCATGGCTGTTTGCGCGCGCCGGTGACCCCCTCCAGCAACTCCCGGTTGCGCAAGGCCACGTCCGGCCGCGCCACGACCATATCCCCGCCGGCCGCCTCGATGTCGCCCAGCCGGGAGTAGGTTCGTCTGGAATTCGGGAACCGGGCTTCCATTCGACTGCGCTGAACGAAATTGTAGTAGACACCCTTGTCCCACGGCCGGCAGGCCTCGATGAACGTATCGACAACCTGACCGGTAATGGTGGGAATGTCGCCCGAGCATCCCAGAATGATCTCCGTCCCCGGCCGATTCTCCAGGAACCAGGCGCACCCTGCCAACATGTTGGAGACCATGCCGCCCTGGTCGGGCAGGAAGGTCACCGGCCGCTGGAAACTCAGGCCATTTTCCACGATCACGTGCTCGTCAATGCCGACCACGAGGACATCTTCGACGTAGGTCGACGACTGTAGCGCGCCGATAACCCGCTCCAGCATCGTGTGGCCGCCCATGTCGATGAGCGCCTTGGGTTTGCCGTGGGAGTAGGCGTAGAGAGGGTTATCCGGGCCGACCGTCCCACCCGCGATGATTAAACAATGCATGACAAGACCTCCTGCCGATGAATGAGGCTAATTGTATCGGGTTTGATGGGCACGTAAAGAGGCCCTGGCCGGATGTCCCATCCCGTTTGTCAGGGGACGAGCGCCGGCATGTAAGACTGCCTGGGGATGATCCCTGAAGCGGCCATCTTCCAGGCGGTCAGCGAATCGATCCGGCCCCAGCCGTAGTCATTGTTGGGGATGCTGGTTGCGTCATCGGTCCCGCAAAACGACGGACCCTTGACAGTGAGCCTGAGAGCCGTTTGCTTGATGATCGTCTCCAGATCATCAACCCGTCCTGCCAGATCGGGATCGGCCGAGATTAACAACGCCACCAACCCCGCGACATGGGGCGCAGCCATGCTGGTACCGCTGAGATATGAATATCCGGAGTTAGGGACGCTGGAGTGAATGCCGACGCCGGGAGCCATGATATCGGGCTTTGTGCGGCCGCTGCCGTCGGCCGTGACAGGCCCTCGACTGCTGAATGACGCGCGCGAGTTGTCATTTTCTGTCGCTCCGACTGTGAAGGAGTCGCTGTAGATGGCGGCCGGTGTATCGACAGAGGCGCATCTGCTTCCGCTGTTGCCGGCCGAATGGACGGTCATGATGCCGGCGGCGCGCACGGCCGCGACCACAGACTGCAGGACTCCCGAAGTGGTGCACCCTTCATCCGGCCCGCAAGACCACGAGTTGTTGATCACATGCGGCGCCATGGCCGGGTCGCCGTCGGTGAAGGAATCGCCGCCGGTGGGGTAGGGGGCGATGAACCATTCGTAACACTCGGCGTAGGTCACGGGCGATCCGACGCCATCTTCCATGTTGCGACAGCCGATCCACCTGGCGCCAGGGGCCATGCCGATCCCCAGGCCGGGTTCCTTGCCGACCATCGTCCCCATCGTATGCGTGCCGTGGCCGTGGTCATCACAGGGTTGCGTGGCATCGAGGCCACAACGGTTCGACCCATTGCCGGACAGGTCATCGTGAATGGCGTCATGCCAGTTGTAATCATGGTCGGCCGTCGTGCCGTCCCAGCCGCGATACTGGTTGAGGAGAGCGGGATGCTGCCAATCATAGCCGGTGTCCTGCCCTCCGATGACGGCGCCCTGGCCGGTGAAGCCCTTGTTCCACACCATCGGCGCGCGGACGATGGCGATGTTCCATTCGATGCCGGTTTGGCGCGGGGCAGATTGGTCGGCTACCGGTTGCGGCAAATCCATCCGCCGCCATGTATTCGCATAGATGTGGTACACGTCGCCGCGGGAGGCCATTGCCTTGAGGATGCCCCGGTCGCCGCGAACCCAGACCATGTTGTTGACCCAATAGGGGCGATACGTGGCCCCGTGTTGGTCGAGGATGGCCCGCAATGGGGCCTGGGTGCGGGCGGCCAGCTCCGTCAAGGTGTTGTAGACGTAGCGGCCGCGCTCGGTCTTGTCGCTGAATCGGCCGGCGGAACTCAGATCGGCTCGCTCGGTGAGCACGACCAGAAACTCGGTCGGGGCATTGTCGCGCGTCTCCGCCAGCAACGCCGCGTCGACCTTGGCCATCCAGTTGTCCGATGCTCGCGTGACGGATGAGGTGTGAACCATGACCAGAAGGGCCGCCATGACGGACAGGAACAGCATGAGACGCAGCATAATCCGTTTCATCGATCGCTCCAGATTCCGGGCCGGGGCCTCGGTTTGCTATTCAAGCGTTAGCCGATCAAACTGATCGACCGTGGGTTCCGCTCAACAGAACCAGTCTTCGGTTAGCCGGGGCGGGGTTGGCCGGATGCGGCGCGCCCGAGGGCCGGCCAGTCGCGGATTCGGCATCGGACGATTGGCCATGCCGTAGGCCAGTCGCTCCACGGCGGTGAACGCCGTCGCCTGATCGCCCGCGGCCGCACTTTCGGCGATGACGGTCACGCGCGCTTGCAGCTCGTCCATGCGCGGGTCGGGGTGTCGCCAGGCGTGAGAGAAGTTGGCCGGGTCGAGTTCGCCGAACCACCGGCCTGAGTCGCCTTCGAGCAGGGCGCTGTTGGGCGGAACCAGCAGCCGAATCGACAACTGCACGATGGGCACGTTGGGGATCATGCCCCGCTCGCGAATCCAGGCCAGCATGTCGATGTAATCGTCGAGACTCGTCCAGGGTGTGAACGGCAGCCAGGTCGGCTGGACGGGCAGGCGAGCCGCCTCCAGGATGTCCAGCGCGCGCTCCATATCGGCGCGGGTGTGGCCCTTGTTGAGCCGGTTCAATATCGGATCGGACACGCTCTCGAAGGCCGACACGACGAAGCTCGCGCCCAACGCGCGCAACTCGGGGATGACGGCCTCCCGCTCGATGATATGTTCGACCTTGGTCGTGAAGTCGAAAGTCAGCCGCGGGAATTCGGCGTGCAGCGCTCGGGCCACCTTCAGGGCATGCCCCGGCCCGTTGAGAAAGTCGGGATCGCCGAAGGTGATGTGCTCCGCCCCGACCGCGACCTGCTGGCGAATGTCGGCCATCACCGTCTCGAAGGGTATGATGAAGAATCGGCCGCCATAAACCGGCACAACCGGGCAATGCCGGCATTCATGCAGGCAGCCGCGGCTGGTCTCCACGTAACCCGACAGGCTGTAGTGTTCGTTTTCCAGGTAGCGCGCGTAGTGGTTCAGGCCTGGTAGTCCCGCGCGGTCGGGCAGGGGGAGGGCGACGCGCGCCAGGTGGGGCGAAGCGCGACGGGTTCGCGTCGACACGCCGGGGATAGCCGGAATGTCGGTGTCGGGGAGTCCGGTAAATCTCCCGTCTCCGAGGGCTTTCACCAAATCCACCAGCGGCTCCTCGTACTCTCCGGCGATGACCGAATCGGCCGTCGTCCCCAGCAGGTAATCGGCGTTGAGCCAGGCATACAGGCCGTAGAAGCAGATATGGGCTGTCGGGTTGAGCGCGCGAACATCCTCGGCGGCGCGCACGCCTAACCGCAGGGCGGTGTGCATGGGCGCGGCGATGCCGATGAAACGCGCCCGGGCCACGGCCTCTTTGGGCAGCGTGTCCACCGACAGGTCGACCGGCCGCACGGCGAGGCCCGCCTCGCGCAAGGCGGCCGCGGGCCAGGCGAGGCTCAGCGGCTGGTGGCCCATCTCGTAGCAGGCCAGGAGCAGGATATCGGCCGTCGCGGCCGCCGGATCGACCGCGCTCATTTTCGCGCCGGGCCGCCCTTGCCGCCGGATACGGGCGCTCCGGCCACGCCGGCCGAGGCTCCCTCATTGAACAAAAAGGCTTCCATCTGCTCGAATAGGAATTCCTGTGCCCGCGGGTCGGCCATGTTCAGCCCGTAATGATTGATGATCAGTCGGGCCTGGGTCTGCCACTGGCTATAGGCGAACTTGGATATCTCGTTGTAGATGCGTTGCCCCAACGGGCCGGGAAATGGCGGCCGATCAAGCGCCGGCAACTCAAATTCGAATTTGGCGCATTGCACCACCGTGATCGTTTTTGTTTCTCTCGTCATTCTGTATCACCATCCTGAAACCTGTGGATAATGATAAGACGTTCGGGGCTTAATCGCAAAACGACGCGCCGATTCTCAGGCAGATCGGGTGGTTCGCAAGAGGCTACCTCTTTTTCAATCCATCTACGAGCTTGAGGTATAATGGCCATCATGTGGGCAGGGACGGGCAGCAGGACATGTTGAGGCTCCTCTTTTTCGGCTTGCCTGTGGGCGTGTCGGCCGCCATGCTGGCCGGTTTGCTCGATAGCGGGGTCGAGGTCGTCGCCGTCGTCGTGCCTGCCGCGTCGGTTCCCCACCTGACTCCCGATCCCGCGTCGCCGTTTGCCCGTCTCCAGCCGCGGTCGTCGCTTGACCTGCAACTGTCCGGGGCGTCACCGGCCGATACGTTGAGCGTCGCCTGGGCGGCCGGGCTGCCGGCGCTGGCCGTGCGTGATTTCGGGCATCCCGACACCCTGGCCGCGTTGTCGGCGCTGGCGGCCGATGTCGCCTGCGTGGCTTGCTTCACCCGGCGCATCCCGGCGACCGTCCTGTGTCTGCCGCGCCATGGCTTTCTCAACCTGCATCCCTCGTTGCTGCCCAACTATCGCGGCCCGGAGCCGCTTTTTTGGCAGCTGCGCGACGGCGCGCCGGCGGGAGTGACGGTGCACGTTATGGATGAAGGCCTGGATACCGGCGATATCGTCGCTCAGGCCGCGGTCGCCTTGCCCGACGGCATCTCCGGCCCGGAGGCCCAGCGGCAACTGATGCTGGCCGGGCTTGACCTGTTGCGCGGCGTCTTGGCCGACCTGTCGCGAGGGATCGTTGCCCGTCGACCGCAACCGCCCGGCGGCAGCTATCAGGGCTTTCCCGCCGCGAGCGACTTCGTCCTGTCGACGAATTGGCCTGCGCGGCAAGCCTTCAACTTCATGCGCGGCACGGCTGACTACCGCCTGCCTTATCGCCTCGATGTCGCCGGCCAGACCCTGTGGCTCGGCTCGGCTGAATCCTGGTCGCCCGAGGCCGATCCGCGGCCGCCCGTCCTGCGGGAAGGCGACTACCTCCTTATCCGTTTCAATCCCGGCCTGTTGCGCGCCCGCCTAAGTCGATGAGGTCATGAACATCGCCCGCCCACTCCGGTTACTGTTGGTGATGGCCCTCGGCGTGACGGCCGTCCGGCTGTGGGGTGGCGCTCTGTCGGCCGCGTCGCCGGCCGTCGTGCTCATCGATAGCGTCCTCTATGACGGCTATGCGCTCAACGACGCCGACGAAGCGGTGCGATTGATCAATGTCGGGGATTCGGCCGTCGAGTTGGGCGGCTGGCGGCTGTCCGATGGGGCGTCATCGGCCGCCCTGCCGCCGGTGATTCTGGCCCCCGGTGCGATGGTATGGCTGACGGGCAATGCCGAGGCCTTTCGCGAGCAGTTCGGCCATAATGCCGATGTGACGCTGGGGTCGTGGCCCGGCTTCTCCAACGCGGGCGACGAGGTCCTGCTCCTGGATGCCGATGGTAAGCCGGTTGATGCACTCGTCTATCTGGGCGGCAACACCGGCCTGGCCGGCTGGCAAGGCGACGCCGTGGAACCCTATCGCGTGTCCGGCCTCTTTGCCGCCGAGGGGCAGGTGCTCTATCGCCAGCGGGATCAGGTGACCGGCCGGATCGTGTCCGACACGGATTCCGCGGCCGACTGGGCACAAGAGACGAGCAGCGCCATCGACGGCCGCAAGGTGCGCTATCCCGGCTGGGAGACCGAGCGGTTCTTCTTCCCGGCGGTCATCACGGCCACGGCCACGCTGACGATCGCCGTCGCCCCCGATAACGCCTTTGTAACTCTGCGGCGCGAGGTGGACAACACCGACACATCGATCCGGCTGTCGTCGCTGATGCTGGAGAACGTCGCCTTTGGCGAGGCTTTGGCCGCCGCCGCTCGTCGCGGCGTCGAGGTGACGATCCTGCTGGAAGGCAGCCCGCCCGGCGGCATCACCGATCAGGAGAGGTTCGTCTGCGACCACATCGAGAAGGCCGGCGGGGCGTGCTGGTTCATGATCGCCGACTCGGACCATCGCATTCACGATCGCTATCGCTTCATGCACGCCAAATATATGGTCATCGATGACCGGGTCGCGGCGATCGGCAGCGAAAACTTCAGCCCCGACAGCCTGCCGGACGACGACAAGAGCGACGGGACGTGGGGGCGGCGCGGCGTGTTCCTGCTGACCGACGCGCCGGGGGTGGCCGCGCACCTGGCGGCCGTCTTTGCCGACGATCTGGACACGGCCCATAGCGACATCCACCGCTGGTCGGCGGCCGACTCGGTCTATGGCGCGCCACCGCCCGGCTTCGTCCCCGTCACGACGACCGGCGGCGACGGCTATGCCGTGCGTTTCCCCGCCCCCCTGACGATTCCCGGCGTCCATGCGTTCGAGATCGTGCAATCCCCCGAGAACGCCCTGCGCGATGTCGACGGCTTGCTGGGGCTGATCGGCCACGCCGGGCAGGGGGATCGATTGCTCATCCAGCAGCTCTCCGAGCGGCCGTATTGGGGGACGACGAGCAGCAACCCGATGGCCGATCCCAACCCGCGCCTGGAGGCCGCCATCACCGCCGCCCGCCGTGGCGCGACAGTGCGCCTGATGCTCGACAGCTACTTCGACGACCCCTCAAGCCCGGTCGGCAACGCGGCCACCTGTGCCTACGTCAACGGCATCGGCCGCGCGGAACGGTTGTCGCTGCGCTGCGAATTGGGCAATCCGACCGGCCTGGGCATCCACAACAAGATGGTGCTGGCCCGGATCGACGGCCGGGGATACGTCCACGTCGGCAGCATCAACGGCACGGAACTGTCCAACAAGGGCAACCGCGAGATGGCCCTGCAGGTGCAGTCGGATGAGGCCTATGCCTATCTGGCGGGGATGTTCCTGGGCGATGTGGAGCGCGTGGCCTACCTGCCGCTGGCGATGGCGAACTTTCGCGGGGCGGCGAATCACGTGCTCATCAGCGAGATCGTCTATGATACGACCGGCCCCGACGAGGCGGAGTTTGTGGAGCTGTACAATCCCACGGGCTTGCCGGTCGATATGAACGGCTACGGGCTGAGCGACGCGGTGTATCAGACTGATTTTGAGGACATGCGCCTCTTCCCGCCGGGGGTCGTCATTCCGCCCTACGGGACGCTGGTGGTGACCATCTCGGCCGCGGCCTTTCGCGCGGAGTTCGGCGCGTCGCCCGACCTGGAGATCGTCGACAGCGACCCGGCCGTGCCGGACATGATCGACGATCCGGCCTGGGGCGACCCGGAGGCGCTATTCCAGCTGGCCAACAGCGGCGACGAGGTTCTGCTGTGGCGGATCGGGTTGCTGGACGTCGTCACCTACGGCAACGGCTATCATTCGGCCGTGGTTGGCTGCCCGCTGCTCGCTCCCCCGGCCCGCAGCCTGCAGCGCGACCCGTATTGGGACGACACCGACAACTGCCCCAGGGACTTTCGTGGGTGGCCGTTTCCGAGTCCGGGGCGGGTGCCGTAGGGTGAGCCATTGCGGACAACGACGAACCGCGATAAACAGGTTATAGGCCACCCCCCTCCCGCCGGAATAAATTGAAATAATTGATTTAATTGAATAAATCGTCGAGCCTGAGAGATTAAATCAATTAGATCAATTTAATCAATATATTATTATGAGGGGGGGCCTGTAGCGCACGCTGACAGCTCGCCGCCCAAACACGGCCGTCGTTATTCGTTTTTCGCTTTGTGCTCTATAATTTCTCCATGAACGAGCCGGATCCTTCCAGTCCTGATCTCAACAAGTCCATATTCACCGCCCTGATCGATGCTTTTAAGGGGCTTCCGCCTATCCTGAGCTATGGCGGCCTCATCACCGTTATTGTCGCTTTTATTCTCGTACTCACCGGCGTTTTTCAATGGACGCTTCTTATCTATCCTGCCCTGGTTCTGGTGGTCTTCCTGTTCTATACGCTCTATAAGGACAAACGCCACTATGATCTTGAGGGAAAGAAAGAGGACAACAGACATATAGAAGCGATGCATACCCCCCCGCCAGGTGCTGAAGAGAAACAGGAAGGCCAGCAAGCAACCCCACCTCCTCCACCCGAGGGGGATAAGGTTTCCGCTGATGAATGGCAACGTCGCTACATGACTTATCTGGCCCGACTGAACAGCTATCCCCCCTATACGGCCCTCATAGACATCCGCGAGGCGGGGTTCAGGGAAACCAAGATCGCGCTGGAGCGGATATACACCAACCTGGACGTGCCCGCGGCCGACCATCTGCATCGGTTGCCCAAAAAGACCATGACCGATCTCGATGGGCCGGAGTTGGACGAGTTAGGCATGGAGCAGCGAGAATCGGTACTGAAAGCTATCAGTCGCCCGGAAAATAAACGACTGGTCATTCTGGGCGCGCCCGGCTCGGGTAAATCGACCTTGGTCAGTTATCTCGCCCTTTGTCTGGCCGGGGACCATCTGAAGGATGAGAATATTAATCAGGCCTTATTGCAGGAAGGGGGTTGGAATCTGTCAAATCTTCACCTGATACCTGTCCCGGTGACCTTGAGGGCTTATGCCGCCGGGGGGCTTTCAAAGCAACAGGATCTGTGGGCGTATATCGAGACCGTCCTGGCCGGGGCTAATCTGGCCGGTTATGCGCCGCACCTGAAAAAACAGCTGTCGCAGGGCGGCCTGCTCCTCCTGGATGGGTTGGATGAGGTGGACAACGCGCCGAAGGTGCGCAAGGCATTGAAGGAGCAGATCGAGCAGTTCGCCGACACATTCCCGAATGTACGGATCATCGTCACCAGCCGCCCCTACGCCTATGGCGCCGGCTGGGAACTGAGCCGTTTCTCCGTCACTCGCCTGCTGGATTACAGACCGGAACAGATAAACGCTTTTATCGATCAATGGTACACGGCCACCGGCGAAGACCCCGCGCTTGGTCTTGGGCCCGACAAGGCCAATGCGTATGCAGATAGCCTGAAAGCCCAGCTCAACCCGAAATATCGAAGCACCCACAGCCTGCGCGAACTGGCAAGTAATCCTCTCCTGTTGACCATGATGGTCTACATCCATCGCGGCCGCGAAGGGGGTGAACTTCCTCATCGGCGTGAGGAACTGTATCGCCTGTGCATCAACCTGCTGCTTGAAATGTGGCAACGCTCCAAGAACATCGATCTGCTCCGTGAATTGAACATCGACAGGGAAAAACTGGAAAGGGCGTTGCAGGAAGTAGCCTTTGAAGCGCACTTGAAACAATCCGCCGGGAGCAAAACGGCCGATATCACCGGCGAAACGCTCGCCGGCAAACTGCACAAGTACCGGGGGCAGGACTCGACCGCCAAAACCGAGGATCTCATTGAATACGTGCGCAACCGGTCCGGACTGCTGCAACAGCATCATACCAAAGCTTCTGAAAACGACGACGATCTCTACCGCTTCCCCCATCGCACCTTTCAGGAATACCTGGCAGCTCTCTATCTGCTGCGTCACCGCTTCCCCAAAGAGTTGGCCGAACTGAGCCGCAACGAGACCGGCCGCTGGCGCGAAACCTTGCTACTGGCCGCCGCCAGCCAACGGAATGTTCCCTCCAATGGCTGGCTCCTGATCGATAAGCTCTGCCCTGAATCGCCACCCGCGCCGGATCCCTCCAAGTCCGCAAGTAAAAATCCTTATGATATTTCAGGAGGATTCCTCGCCGGACGGGTGTTGATCGAAGCCGAACTGCTCAACCCGGATAACCAGTTGGACGGTGACGAAATCAGGAAAAAGGAACGGGTGCGTCAATGGCAAAAGTACATTGTCACTTGCGGCGAGATGTTGCCATCCGACCGCGCCGACGCCGGCGATCTCCTGGCCGAGCTGGGCGACGACCGGCCGGGGGTGCTCGCCTGCGACGCGATGCAACTGTGCTACGTGCCGCCCGGCGACTTCTGGATGGCCGACAAGCAAGCGAGCCGCGAAGGGCACACGCTTTCATTCCTGGACAAGCCCTACTGGCTGGCCCAATATCCCGTCACCGTGGCTCAGTTCCGCGAATTTGTTCACAGCAACCCGGATTTTAAACCGGCCTTTGGTGACAGACCTCTTTCATCACCGGGTAACCGGCCGGTAGTCACCGTCAACTGGTATGACGCCCTGACCTTTTGCGAGTGGCTCAACCGGCGCTGGCAGGCGCATCTGCCGCCGGGCTACCGCGTCACCTTGCCCAACGAAGCGGAATGGGAGAAAGCGGCGCGGGGCGGCCTGGTTGTCCCGGTCGCTCCCCACGTCGAGACGGTTCATTCCCTCAAGGAAACGCTTGCCGCGCCACCGGCCACGATGCCCAACGAACCCCACCGGCGCGAATATCCCTGGGGCGACGAGCCGGAAAAGCCGGGAACGACCAGCGACGTGTACCGGTCCAATAACAAAGCGGCCGGGGTTGACCGCCCGACGGCTGTCGGCAGCTTTCCCAAGGGAGTCGGCCCGTCGGGCTGCCTGGATATGAGCGGCAACGTCTGGGAATGGACGCGCAGTTATTATGGCAAGGAAGGCCCCTATCGCCTGTCGGCCGAATACGAAACCGTCAGCCAGGGCAATCGGGACCGCATACTTATATGTGGCGGTGCGTATTATAGCGACTACACCGGCTGCTCCGCCCGCTACTGGATCGGCCCGCTCAGCCTCTTCTACGACGCCTACGGGTTTCGTGTGGCGGTGTCCCCATTTGTCTCTGAACTCTGAACCCTCTGATCTCTGATCCCGATGATCGCCTGATCTCTGGGGGGCCTGGGGGGCTTGCCCCCCAGCGGGCGGGAAATCTTCAGTTTTCGTCGGGCGGCTCTGCCCGTTCCGGCGGCGGTTGGGGCCGGGGAATGGGTTGGTCGCCGAGAATCTTCTTGCGCAGCCCGATCGTGTTGCCATAGCGAACGTGATTGACCCAGCCGCGCACCGAAGCCGTCATGGTCTCCATTGAGATTTCCCCGCGACGATATTGATCCATCAGTCGTTTGAGTTTTCGCTGATACTGCACGCCCTTGCGTCGCTTCAGTCGGCGCCGGTCGGGGAAAATACGGAAGCCCAGAAAGGGGATGCCCTCCGTCACCGGGTGGGGCTGCGCGCCGGGGTGGATGGTCAGGCGATAGCGGGCCAGTTCTTCCTCCAGCGCCGCCTTCCAGGCCCACAGGGTCCTCTTGTCGTCGGCGAAGAGCAGGAAATCATCCACGTAGCGCACGTACCCCTTGCAACGCAGGCGGCGTTTGACGAAATGATCGAACGGATTCAAATAGACGTTAGCCCAAAACTGGCTGGTCAGATTGCCGATGGGCAACCCTCGCGGACGCAGCGCGGCCAGCAGATCGTCGCCGGGGAAATAGACCATATCGTATGGCTCGCTCAGTACACCCTCGCCGCTCCGCAGGATTTCGTCAATCAACCATAGCGTCCGCTCGTCGGTGATCTTGCGCGTCAATTGCGCGCGCAAAACGGCGTGATCGAGGCTGGGGAAGAACTGGCGCGCATCGCAGGCCAGCACGTAGCGAAAGCGTCGCGCATATTCCTGGCAGCGGTTCCTGGCCCGGTGCGTGCCCTTGCCGGCAGTCTGCCTATTCTACCAACCAATTCTCAATCTGGATGCCGTCAATCAAACCAAAATGCTTGTCGGCGGTTAGAACAGTGAGGGCGTATTGCCTGGCAACGGCCGCAATCTGAGCATCCATCGGAGGGATCGGCCGCCCTTTTTCCTTTTGTTCGGCCTGGATGCGGCCGAACTCCTCAGCGGAGGATCGATCGAACGGGTAAATGCGTAACGCATCGAGAAGTCGAATCAGGTTTCGGCGATTGGCAGCCAGGCGGCGGCTGGCGTACACCGCATAATAAAGCTCCCCGACGACGGTTATCGAAACAGCGAATTGATCACCCCTCGCTTCCGACAGCTGCAATCGGTCAACAATCGCCGGGTCATTGGCCATCAGCCGGGCGGCATGGTTTGTATCGAGAAGGAAGTTAGGCATGGTCGATCGGGTCTAATTGGCGGAATGACTCCAGATCATCCAGCAACGTATCCAGTTCGCCCGCATCGAACTCCAGCCCGCCGGTTTCATCGAGGGCTTGCATGATCGCGCCTGCCGATCCCCGTCGAAAGGGTTGCGCGTATTGCTGGTGCAGGAAAGCCGCAAAGTCGATGACCTCCCGGGTTTTATCTTCCGGCAATTCTGCCAGCAGCGCTTCGAGATTCATGGATGATTCCGTCATGACACCTCACCTCCGACATGCTATCGGCTTAATTATACCTTGATCGGAGCGAACAGGGCGAATTGGATAGTTCTGCATGCGATGGAGGTTGCGCCGGTTGTCCCGCCCATACGGGTTACCATGAAGGGTTGGGATTTTAGATGCGATTGCCCGGAGGAGTTCGTTGTCGCGAAGTGATGACAAACAACAAAGCCCTGCACTACGCAGGGCTTTCAAGGGGTTAGAGACAGGACACCGACGTGTCCAAATTTACCGATACCAGACTAATTTTTTAACGCCAAACAATCCGCGCTAACCGGGCCGCTCCTTACGGCTGCTCCGTCAACAGCCGGTCGATCTCGCCCCGGATGGACGTCAGATCGTCCAGCCGCAGATAGACGATCGCATAGCGCACATAGGCCACCAGGTCCAGCTCCTTCAGCTTGCCGATGACCATGTCGCCGACGATGCGGCTCTTCACCTCTTCCTGGCCCATGCGCTGCAACTCCGACTCGATCTCGCCGGCGATGCGCTCGATATCGGCGGCCGAGATGGGACGCTTGGCGCAAGCCACACGGATGCCGCCCAGCAGCTTCTCGCGCGAGAACTCCTCGCGCGAGCCGTCCTTCTTGATCAGCAGCGGCGTGGCCAGAATCGGCCGCTCGTAGGACGTATAGCGCTGGCCGCACGACGCGCACACCCGCCGGCGGCGCGTTCCGCCGCGTCGGTCGTGGCTCGTGTCGATGACGTGCGTCTTTTCGTGAAGACAATAGGGACACCGCATGATCCTCGCCTCCGTGGTAATCTCATGCACAATGGGGCAACTATGCCATATATTGTACGAGATGTCGTCGAAACACCCCAATATATGGCCGCCATTCCCATCATTCTACCACGGGAGCCGCCGGGAACAATGCCTGTTTTAACCTACTGCCGCTTCCGCAAAAAGGCCGGCACCTCCAGATCGTTGAACCGGTAGGCGTCCTGCGAGCGACCCTGCGGCTGGTTTTGCGGCCGCGCGTTGGGCGAATTGGTCGCCGGCGCGTTGACCGGGACCGACTCGCGGGCGGGCGGCCGGTTGGGCATCATGCGCGCCGACGACGAACCCATCGCCGACGACATCTGGCGCATCGGCGTGGTGTGCTCGAACCCGGTGGCGATGACCGTGACGCGCAGCTTGTTGGTCATCTTCTCGTCGATGACCGCGCCGAAGATCAGGTTGACGTCGGGATGGGCCGTCTCGCGGATGATCGCCGCCGCCTGATTGATCTCGTACAGCGTCATGTCCGGGCCGCCGGTCACGTTGAACAGGATGCCGCGCGCGCCGTCGATGGAGATGTCCAGCAGGCGGCTGGACAGCGCCGAGGTGGCGGCGTCGCGCGCGCGTTCGTCGCCCGTCGCCTCGCCCACGGCCATCAGGGCCGCGCCGCCCATCGACATGATCGTCTTGACGTCGGCGAAGTCCAGGTTGATGAGACCGGGCACGGTGATCAATTCGCTGATGCCCTGGATGCCCTGGCGCAGGATGTCGTCGGCCATCTTGAACGAGTCGAGCAGCGACACGCGCTTGTCGGCCGTTTCCAGCAGCCGGTCGTTCGGAATGACGATCAGCGTGTCGACATGCTCCTTGAGCTGCTCGATGCCCGCCTCGGCCGAGCGCGCCCGCTGCGAGCCTTCGAAGCTGAACGGCCGGGTGACGACGCCGATGGTCAGCGCCCCGGCTTCGCGCGCGGCACGGGCCACGATGGGCGTGCCGCCGGTGCCGGTGCCGCCACCCATGCCCGCGGTCACGAAGACCATGTCCGACCCTTGCAGCGACTGCCGCAGCTCCTCGATCGACTCCTCGGCCGCGCGCGCGCCCGTCTCCGGGTCGCCGCCCGAACCCAGCCCGCGCGTGGTCCGCTCGCCGATGGCGATGCGGATGGGGGCATTGCTGCCCAACAGCGCTTGCTGGTCGGTGTTCACGGCCAGAAATTCAACCCCGGCGATGTTCTCGTTGATCATCCGGTTCACGGCATTGCTGCCGCCGCCGCCGACGCCGACGACCCGGATCAGGGCCGAGCCTTCGGTAGCCGGCATTCTCTGTGCATCTCTACCTCTATAGTCCGCGTTCATATCTCTTAACCCCTCTTACTTGAATAACTACCAATAAAACTGGTTTGACATCTGCCGGGCGCGCTGCTTGCTCGCCGCTAACCCGGCAGTAAGGTCCTGAGTAAACTGCTCATTCGCCGCCCCCACAGGCCGGTGGGCTGGCTCTGAGCGCGATATCGGTGGTGCTCCGTGCTGCCCCACCGCAGCAGGCCCATGCTGGTGGCGAAGGCCGGGCTGTGCAATGAATCAACCATCCCGACCAGATTCTTCGGCGTGGCCACGCGGGCGGGCACGTTGAGCACGCGCTCGGCCACATGGGTGATGCCGCGCAGCAGGGCGGAGCCGCCCGTGAGGACGATGCCCGCCGGGAGATATTCATCATAGCCCGATTGCTGGATGTCCTTGAGGATCAGGTGGAAGATCTCCTCTACGCGCGCCTCGATCACCCGGGCCAGGTCCTGCCGGCCGACCTGAATCTTCTCACCGCCGAACGGCTCGACCGTGAACACGAATTCCGGGTCGATATCCGACGGGCGGCAATCGCCGTACTGAATCTTGACCTTTTCGGCCACGTCATAGGGCGCGCGCAGGCCGATGGCGATGTCGTTGGTGATGTGATAGCCGCCGATGGGGATCACCCGCGTATGCCACACCGTGCCCTGCTTGTAGAGAGCCAGATCCGTCGTGCCGCCGCCGATGTCGGCGATCAGCACGCCCATCTCGCGCTCGGCCGGTTCCAGAACGGCCTCGCCCGAGGCCAGGGCGTTCAACACCATCTCCTCCGAGCTGATTCCCACCTTGCCGGTGCAATGGCGCAGATTTTGTATCGCCGACGATGCCGCCGTCACGATATGGGCCTCGACCTCCAGCCGGTAGCCGTGCATCCCCAACGGCTGGCGAATGCCCACGTGGTCGTCGATGGTGTAGTGCCGCGGGATGATATGGACGATCTCACGGTTGGTGGGAATGGCGATGGCCTGAGCCGTCTCCAGGGCGCGGTCGATATCCAGCGCCGTGACGCCCGCGTCGTTGCGGCTGAGCGCCACCAGGCCGCGGTTGTTGGTCGAGCCGATATGCTCGCCGGCGACGCTGACCAGCGCTTGCGAGAGCTGGTAGCCGGAGGTCTGCTCGGCCGCCTCCACCGCCCCGGCCAGCGCGACCGAGGCCGATGGGACGTCGTTGATCATCCCCTTGTGCATCCCGGCCGAAGGCTGCATGCCCATGCCGATGATCCGCAACTCCCGGTTGCGCACCTCGCCCACCAGGGCACATATTTTTGTCGTACCGATGTCGATTCCAAAAACTATCTCTTCCATAGCACCCTACACTCCCGGCCTACGGATTAAGCCGATAATAAGGCTTGTACTGATTGGCCACGCTGATATAAGCCGGATGCACGCCCTGGGCCAACAGTTCGGCTACGATCGTCTCGTAAACCACCAACTTCTGATGCATGTCGCGCCCGGTGCCGAAGTAGGCCATCCAGCCGCGACCGTCCTGATAACCCAGCCCCTCGGCCGGCTTGTAATGCAGCTTGTCGATATTGGGTCGCAACTCCCGCAGCTGCAGCGCGCCGGCCAGCACCTCCCGGGGCACAAAAGCCGCCTGGCTGCCCGGGCCTTCCTCTTCGGCCGTGGTATCCTCGGCATCGGCGGCCGCCTCTTCCTCGGCCGCCTTTTTATCAGCGACCGTGACGACCGGCGCCTTGGCCACCGGTATATCGGAAATGATACTCAGCAGGCCGATGGTATCCGACCGCGCCTTGGACAGTTGCCCGTCGGCGTCGATCCAGTAGGACAGGTCGCCCTCTTGCCAAGTGGCCAGCGGCGGCTTCTCGCTGACGCGAATCAGCACATCGTTGGGCCAGTAGAGGGTGACGGTGGCCGTCACCACGCCCTGTACTTCGTGGATGTGGTCGGCCGCTTCCTGCGGGTCGGCCGCGAAAATGTGACGTCCGGCCAGACCGCTGGCGGCGACGACTTCGTTGATGTCGAGAGTGGACGCGCCCTCAACCGGGATGTAGTTGAGATAGAAACGGTCGTCGCTGCCGATGATATACAGGGCGTAAGCCGCAAGGGCGACGATGGCCAGACTGACCCAGCGGGCGTTGAGCAATATCGCCGTCGCCCCGGCCAGCGGCCGCCGGATGCGTTGCGTGCTGTTGCGACGCTTGCGCTTGGCGGCCGTCTTGGGCATCGACAGATCGCCCATCGGGGCGGTCGTCGCCGACTGGACACGGCGCATTTGTGGCTGTTTGCGCAGTTTTGGCTTGGAGTCGTCCTTACGCTCGCTCATGGGCGATTTCATCGCGTTACCCTTTCCTCGCCCGACTTCAGGGCGTTGATATCGATGGTTCTCTCCAGCTCGCCTTTTTCCCGGTGGCGTTCCAGCGCCAGGTCGATCAGCCGATCCAGCAATTCGCTGTAGCCGATGCCCGTCGCCTCCCACAGCTTCGGATACATGGAGATGTTCGTGAAGCCGGGGATCGTGTTGATCTCGTTCAGATAGATCCGGCCCGACTTTTCGTCCAGCAGCAGGTCGACACGACCCAACCCGGCGCAGTCGATGGCCTTGTAGGCCCGCACCGCCAACTCGCGGATGGTGTCGGACTGTTCGGCCGTCAGCTTGGCGGGGATGATCAGTTCCGACTCATCGTCCGAATCCGGCTCGGCCATATACTTGGCCACGTAATCGTAGAACTCGCGCCGCGGCCGGATCTCGCCGACGACGCTGGCCACCGGCTCGTCATTGCCCATGACCGACACTTCCAGCTCGCGGGCGTGGTCGATGCCTTGCTCGATGACCAGTCGCCGGTCGAATCGCGCCGCCTCATCCAGACCGGCGCGCAACTGGTCGCGGTCGTTGCATTTGCTGATGCCGACGCTGGAGCCGAGGTTGGCCGGTTTGGTGAAGACGGGGTAGGGGAAGGCCGCCTCGACCGCCGCGATGACCGCCTCCGGCTCGCGCTGCCATTGCCGGCGCATGCACAGCACCCAGGGCAAAATCGGGATGCCGCCGGCCGTCATCACTTGCTTGAAGATGGCCTTGTCCATGCCCACGGCTGAACCGACGACGCCCGCGCCGACATAGGGCACGCCCGCCAGCTCCAGCAAACCCTGCACAGTGCCGTCCTCGCCATAGGGGCCATGCAGAACGGGGAATACGACATCGAGCGCGGTGATGGCCGACAGGCTGGAGGGGGTCGCGCCCTCGCCGGCGTGGCTTACGGCCATGAGCGTCGCGTCGCCCGGTTCGGGCAGCAACGTGGCCGGTTGGGCCGCGGCCGTGCCCGCTGTCAGGGCGTCGGTGTCCCCGGCAAACCAGCGGCCGTCCTTGCCGATGCCGATGGGCACGACTTCGTAGCGGGTCGGGTCGAGCGCCTGCATCACCGAGCGCGCCGAACGAAGCGACACTTCGTGCTCGCCCGAGCGGCCGCCGAAGACGACCCCCACGCGGATCTTGCCCGCCTTTCTGTCTGCCATACCGTTCTGACTATTCAAAGGACCAATCACCTACCAACTCGACTTCCAGTTCCATCTCGATGCCGAACTGCTCGCGGACGCTGTTCCAGGCCTCGGCGATGAGCGACCGGACATCCTCGGCCGTCGCCTGCCCTCCGGTCATGAAGAAGTTGGCGTGCTTCTCAGAGATAGAAGCATCGCCGACCTGAAACCCTTTGAGACCGGCGGTATCGATCAGATATCCGGCGTAATAGTTTTCCGGGTTCTTGAACATCGATCCCGTGCTGGCCCCGCCGGGTTGCCGCTCCTTGCGATGGGCGTTGAACCCTTCGGCGCGGGCCGACAGGATGTTCACCGGCTCCGGCTTCAGGCGCAATTCGGCCGACAGAACGACCCGGCGCGCCCGGCCCAAATTCGGATCGCGCTTCAGCACGCTGTCCCGGTAGCCGTACTTCATGTCTTCGCGGTTATAGACGCGCAGGCCGAAGCCCGGCTCCCAGACGGTCGCGGCCAGGAATTGGCCGTCGATGTCGGAGCCGTGCGCCCCGGCATTGCCCACCACAGCCCCGCCGACGGTCCCTGGTATGCCCACGGCCCATTCCAGACCGCCCAGGCCCCGGCTGATACATTGGCGAGCCAGCGATGACAGGTTCATGCCGGATTCGACCGTGCAAACGACGCCTGCGCCGCTATGACGGAAGCTCACCTTTCGCGCGCGGTTCATGATGACCAGTCCGCTGATGCCCGAGTCGGCGACGAGAATATTGGAGCCGCCGCCGAGCACGAAATAGGACACCCCGGCGTTATAGGCCATCTCCGCGGCCGTCAGGAGCTGATCGGCCGATGTGACGGTCAGGAACAGTTCGGCCGGGCCGCCGACGCGGGCGGTGGTGTGGCGCGACAATGATTCGTTCACCTGCAACTGGTTGCCGAATATCTGGCGCAACCGCTCAACCGTTTGGACAGTCGTCATGAGTTTCATGTGCCTGTTTATCTCTTGATCCCTTGTTGTTGTTGCAATCCTTCCAAAACCCAGCGTCCCACTTCGTCGCCGTCGCCCGCGCCTAAGGTCAGGACGACGTCGTCGGGATGCAGGCGCTCCAGCAAATAGTCGGCCGCTTCGCGTCGCCCCGGAATGTGGATCGCGTGGGGATGCCCCATCTGATCCACGACGGCCGCCGTGTTGATGCCCGGATCAGCCGCCTCGCGGCTGCCGTAAATATCCAGGGCGATAACCCGATCGGCCAGAGCGAAGCTGCCGGCGAACTCCTTCAGCATGAGCCGCGTGCGGCTGAAGGTGTGCGGTTGCCACACCGCCCACAGCCGCCGACCCGGGTAGCGCTGGCGTGCGGCCGCCAGCGTGGCCTTAATCTCGGTCGGGTGGTGGGCATAATCGTCGATGACGGTCACGCCGCCCTCTTCCCCGACCACCTGGAACCGGCGTTGCACCCCGCCGAACCCGGCCAGCGCCCGGCAAGTCTGCCCGAAATCCAGTTCCAGGTCCAGCGAGACGATGATGGCGGCCAGGGCGTTGCGCACGTTGTGCAAACCCGGAAGCCGCAGGCGTGCCAGGCCTATGGTTTGGCTGTCGACCTCGACGATGAAATCGCTGCCACCCATCTGGTTGGGCCGGATGTCGAGCGCGCGCACGTCGGGTTGATCTTCCGTCGCTGATTCATCCAGCCCATAGGTGGTGATCTCCATCCGGCCTGCGGAAATCTCCTGCAACAGTTCGGCCGCGCCGGGGTCGTCGATGCAAATAATCAGTCGCCCGCTTGACGGCAGCAGTTCGGCGAATCGGCGGAAGGCATCGCGATAGGCGGCGGCCGTCTTGAACAGGTCGGGATGGTCGTGCTCCACGTTAGTGATGATCGCCAGTTCCGGCCGCAAGCCGAGGAACATGTGATCGTATTCATCGGCCTCGATGACGAAGTACGGTCCCTCGCCGAAACGGCCGTTGCCGCCCAGTTCCGGCAAAGTGCCGCCCAGAATCACTGTCGGGTCCAGCCCTGCTTCGATCATCACATGGGCGATCATGCCTGTTGTGGTCGTCTTTCCGTGCGAGCCGGCGACGGCGATGCCGATGGTGCCGGTCATCAATTCGCCCAACAGGTCGGCGCGTTTCAGCACCGGTAGCCCCAGCGCCAAGGCCGCCGACCACTCCGGATTGGTGCCGGGCACGGCCGAGGAAATGACCACCAGGTCGGCCCCGTCGATGTGCTCGGCGGCGTGTCCCCGGTAGACCGTCACACCGACCGCTGCCAGCGCCGAGGTTTGCTCATTGCTTTGCATGTCGGAGCCGGATACCTGGAAGCCACGCCCCAACAGCACGCGCGCGATTGCCGACATGCCGGCTCCGCCGATGCCCACGATGTGGATGTGCATTCCAGGTGTGAGTCTTGTGCCCACCTTTTCCTCCTCCAATGACAACATAAATGCCTACAACAGAACGACCAGAATGAACAGGAAAACAACAGCCAACAGGAGCGGTAAAATAAGCGGCGATTGGGTCAGCATCGGGATCGGCAGATTATCGATGATGGCTGCCAATTCCGGCGCCGGCCGGGTAATATGAGCCGGGTTGAAAGGGTATTGCTCGGTTATGGCGAATCGAACCCATTTGCTGGGCCCTTCGGCATGATACTCCAGGAATGACCAAATCGACCCGACAACGAACCAGCCGTTTAGCCCGCCAACCAGGAAGCCGAGCACGCGATCCTGCAAGTTATCCCGTCGCGATAGCCTGTCGCCAACCCGACTGCTGGCCAGCGTTGGACCTTGATAGCCGAAAAAGGCGATCGTCAGCAGAATTGCCGACATGATATAGAATTGATAGCGTCGTACTTCGAGGGGGGGAATCACCTCAGGCTTCCAGCCGGCGAAATTGAAGGCCGTGCTTATGAACTGGTTAATCATGAACAAAGCCAGGATGCAGGAAGAAGTGGCGACGACTTCCTTGGTCCAACCGCGCATCATGCCCACGAAGGCAAATAGCAATACCATGATCCAGAAGGCGACGACTAAACTTAACATGGTGCCTCCTCATGTGCGAGGGACGAATTCTTCTGCGGCGAGGATGTGGATTCGGCCAGAATGACCTGTGCCAGATCGGCCGCGGCATTGGGTCTGTCAAGCGTCTTTGCCGCGGCGGCCATCCGGCTCAACCTTTCCGGATTAAACAGCAACTCCCGGACGGTGGGCAGCAGCGACTCGGTCAGTGTCTCATCGACCAGTTGCACGGCCGCGCCACGCTCCGTCAAATAATCGGCGTTCACTTTCTGGTAGCGCCAGGCGAAGGTCAGGGGCACCAGAATCGACGGCAAGCCAAAGGCCGGGCACTCGCCCATCATGCTGGCCCCGGCGCGCGCCAAAGTCAGGTCGGCCGCCCGGAATGCAGCCCCCATTTCCTCATGCAGGTAGGGGAACGGCCGATACCAGGCGTGCAACTCGGCCGGCAAGTTTGCGGCATTGGCCTTGACTTCCGGCCAGGTGAGCGTGCCGCTGACGTGGATGATCTGTGCCTCTTGCAGCAGGTCCGGCAGCGCCCCCATGAGCGCGCGGTTGATGTTGCGTGCGCCTCGGCTGCCGCCGAAGACAAACAGGGTCGGCCGCCCCGGCTTCAGATCGAAATGACCCAGCGCCTCGGCTTTGGACAACGATCCCGCGGCGCGAATGTCGGGGCGAACCGGATAGCCGGTGACGACCATCTTTTCCGCGGGCACGAACTGTCGCGAGCCGTCGGTCGTGCAGGCGATCCGGCGCGCCATCGGGATGGCCAGTCGGATGGAACTGCCCGGCTCAACGTCGGGCAGATAGATGACGATGGGCACCTTGTGGCGGCGTGCGGCAAGAGAGACCGGCGCGGCCACGTAGCCACCGGTCATGAACATGACATTCGGCCGAAAACGACCGATGCTGTTCGATGCCGCCCGATAACCCTGCGCCAGTTTGGCGAGGTTTCGCGCGCGCGTGGCAACGGGCACCCCGGCGATTGGCCCGCCGGCGATGGTCTCCAGTCGCAATCCCGCTCGCGTCACCAATGTCTCTTCCATCTCACCCTTTGTACCGATCCACAAAATATCGTTCTGTTCAACACCCAGCGCCTGTAGCTCTGTCGCCGCCGCCAGCGCCGGGTAAATGCCGCCGCCGGTTCCACCGGCGCAAATCAATACTCGCATGGTCTGCCTGCCGGCCTGTCTCAACCTGCTCCGGGCTGCGGGCGGCTCACGCGACGGCCGTTAGCCGCATCGCGCGAGACGTTCAGCAATATCCCGATGGCGGTCAAGGTCATCAGCATGGACGAACCGCCATAGCTGAGAAACGGCATCGGCACGCCTGTAAACGGCATGACGGCCGTATTTACGGCCACATGGATCAAAGCCTGATAGGCGATCCACATCGTTGCACCTACGGCCAGCAAGGATCCATAGGTGTCGCGTGCCCGACTGGCTACGAGAAGTCCGCGCCAGGTCAACAACCCAAACAGGATCATCACGCCGAGCATGCCTACCAACCCCAGCTCTTCACCGATGATGGCGAACATCCCGTCCGTGTGGGCCAGTGGCAGAGAGCCGAATTTTTGGCCGCCCTGCCCAATTCCAACACCAAATATGCCGCCGTTGGCCAGAGCCGCGAGCGCATGCTTCACCTGATAGCTTGCCTCAAGAGGGTTGTTAATCCCATCCAGGTAGTCACTGACTCGTTGAGAGGCATGGGATAATGTGAGTATCATGACGAAGACCACAACCAGGGCCAGGGAGAGGGCGACCAAAACCTGCTTTAAATCGGCGCCTGCAACGAAAAAGAGCGTGAAACAGATGGCGGCGATCAGGATCGCCGCGCTAAGCGCCGGTTGAGCTACAATCAAGGCAAACATCACGCCGGTAATGATGGAAAAGGGGACCAGTCCATAATTGAGCGTCTTGATGCGATCTCCTTTTGAATCCAGCCAATCGGCGACGTAGAGGATAGCCACCAGCTTGGCCAGCTCCGACGGCTGATAGGATCCTCCGGAAAGCGTTCGCACCGCGCCATACTCGTCGACTTTTCCGAAAATGATCATTCCCAACAGAATCACCCAAGTGAGCAGAAGAAGTATCACTGATACATGTCGATAGCGAAGGACATGGTAGTCAAACTGCATGAGAACAACAATGATGCCTAAACCCAGCAACATTACAGTTATCTGACGAGTCACAAAGTAGATTGAGTTTTCTTCACGCAGGTATCCCAGGTCGAATGTTGTGCTATAGACCATCAGAAAGCCGATGACGAGCAGGGCGCCGACAATCAGCAGCAGCCAATAATCGAACGCAAATTTATTGCGGCCCGCCAGTATGGTATTCCCCCTTTTTTTGACGACGTTGATCGTTGCCATTTGAATCTCCTTGCCTTATTCCATCTCCCGAACCAGATGCCGGAAATGCTCGCCTCGCTCAACAAAATCGGAATAAGCATCGAAACTGGTGCCGCCGGGCGATAATAACACCACGTCGCCCGCGGCCGCTTCAGCCTGGGCCATGGCCACGGCCTCGGCCATTGTCTCGACCTGGGTGAATGGCGTGCCGTTCCCCAGGCGGATGGCCAGCAATGGGGCCAACTCGCCGAAGAGGACGACATGTTTCACCCGGCGGCCGACCTGTCGCGCCCATTCATCCCATATCATGTCCTTGTCGCGGCCGCCGGCCAGAAGGATGATCGGCTCGTCGAAGGCTGCCAGAGCCGCCAACGCCCGTTCGGGCGCGGTGGCAATGGAATCATTGATGTACTGAACGCCGTCGAATTTGCGGACCATCTCCAGCCGATGCGGCACGCCGTCGAAGAACCGGATGCCCTGGACAATAGCCTCGTGGGGTATACCGGCCGAGTCCGCCAGCGTGACCGCCGCCAGCACATTGAGCACATTGTGCGGCCCGATGAGATGGCTTTCGTTCACCCGACAAAGCGGCCGTGCATCGCTGCCGTCGCCTAGCCAGATATGTCCGTCATGGATGAATGCGCCATCGGTGACCTCTTCGCGCGCGCTGAACAGCCGCAAACGGCCGCGCACCATGTGGACCATCTCCAGTGAACCCGGATCGTCGGCCGAGAGCACGGCGACATCGCCCGGTTTCTGGAAGCGCAGGATATTGCCCTTGGCCTCGATGTAGTGGGCCATCGACTTGTGCCGATCCAGATGATTGGGCGTGATGTTCAGGATGGTGGCGATGGGCGGGCTGCATTGATTCCAAAGCTCCAGCTGGAAGCTCGACAGCTCCTGCACCACCAGATCGTCGGCCGATATCAGCGGCAGATCGGCGATCAACGGGCGACCGATGTTGCCGCCGACCCATGTCATGCGGTCGGATTTGTACCCCATTTGACCCACCAGCGCGGTAGTCGTTGTCTTGCCGGCCGAGCCGGTGATGCCTACGACCAGGGCAGGGGTGCGGTGCATGAACTCGATTGAGTCGTTTGTCAGCGGGATCCCGCGCCGGCGCGCTTCGACGACCAGGGGTGAGTCCGTCGCCACGCCACCGCTGAGGGCCAGCAGATCGCATTCATCGAGTAGCGAGAATGGATGACCGCCCAGCACAAAGCGCAGGCCAGGTTTTGTCGAATCGGCCGCCGGCAGGTCAGCCAGCGAGGCCAGGGTGTCCTGGAGCGCTTCGGCCGGACGCATGTCCGTCAGCGTCACGCTCGCGCCCGCGCCCACGGCAAAGCGCGCCAGGGCCGTCCCTTGCCGGGCCATACCGAGTATG
This sequence comes from Promineifilum sp., assembly GCA_018058545.1. Lineage (GTDB taxonomy): Bacteria > Chloroflexota > Anaerolineae > Promineifilales > Promineifilaceae > Promineifilum. The sequence goes on from JAGOZU010000023.1 coordinate 31,566, forward strand.
ACGAGTCGCTTGCCGAATAACGGATCGCCGGATGAAGGTTCCATAATGTTCCCTAGACCAATGCCAGCGCAATGCCGATCATCGCCGACAGCATGGCGATGAGCCACCAGCGCTGGACGATCTGAGTTTCGCTCCAACCGATTAATTCAAAATGGTGGTGGAGCGGAGCCATCTTGAACAGTCGTTTGCCGCCGGTGGCCCTGAAGTAGAGCACTTGCAGCGTTGTGGATAGTTCCGTGGCCACCGGAATAGCCAGGATAATCGGGAAAATCAACCATTGGTTGGTCATCAGGGCCATCACGCCCAACGCGGCGCCCAGCGCCTGCGAGCCTACATCGCCCATGAACATCTGTGCCGGTTTTGCGTTGTACCAGAGAAATCCAAAGGTCGCTCCAATGATGATAAAGCTGAAGAGGACCAGGAATTGCTGATCTTGCAGGTAGGCGATGATGCCATAGGCGATGAAGGCGGTGGCGGTTATCAATCCGGCCAGTCCGTCCAGCCCGTCCGTCAGATTCACGGCGTTGGCGGACGCTGTGATGATGAAGACAGCTATCGGAATGTACAGGATGCCGATATCCAGCAGGACGCGGACCGTCGGCACGGCTACCCAGCCGTGCCGGTCATTCACCACCCAATACAACAGGATGGCGGCAATCAGGGAGATGGTGAGTTGTATCCAGATTTTTGTGCGTGCGCGCATGCCTTCGCCTGGTTTTAGGCGGATCCCCTGGTAGTCGTCGATACCTCCGAGGATAGAGTAGGCTACCATGACGCCCAGGGGAATAACCACGCTTTCGGCCGTTTCCAGCGCTTGCACCAGCTGCACAATATTCACCAACAAACTGACCACCAATGTCCAACCAATGATTAATATTCCTCCCATCCCCGGCGTACCCATTTTGGTGGCGTGGGTAGCCGGTCCGTCAATACGAATTTGCTTGCCCAGACGGAGACGCCGCATGATTTCGATCAGCGGGCCTCCCCAGATAACCGCCATCAGGAAGGTGGCGCCGGCCAGCGTTAGAGCCAGTCCCATTAATCCAGCCTCCCCAGTGCGCTCACAATCCGATCCATTCTCATTCCCAGCGAACCTTTAATCAAAACTACGTCCCCGGATTGGATGAGTTCTTCCAGCACAGGCACGGCCTTTGGCGCATCGTCGACCATATGCACGCGGTCGGATGGTAATCCCACTTCAATCGCCTCAAGGCCGATCGTCCGGGCGCGAGAGCCTACCGTGATGAGCGTGTCGGCCACATCGGCCACTCGTCGTCCAACGACCCGGTGCGCCTGGTATTCGGCGTCACCCAGTTCCAGCATATCGCCCAGCACGGCGATGCGACGGCCGTCCAGATCGGCCAGCAGGTTGAGCGCTGCCAGGGCCGAGTCGGGGCTGGAATTATAGGTGTCATCGATGAGCAGCGAGTCATGCGGGCCGGGGATGACCACCAGCCGCAACTGTGACGACATCGCGCCCATACCGGCGATGATCTCCTCCCATTGCAGCCCTTCGACCAATCCCACGGCGGCGGCGCGCAGGGCAGTGTGGACGCTGTGGCGGCCGATCAGCGGCACGCGCACGTTGAGGCTCTCACCTTCATAATGTAATCTGAAGCTAATACCATCCAACCCCATCGAATCGATGTCATCGGCCCAGAGGTCCGCGCCATGATCCAGACCGTAGGTGAAGAGGCGCGCTTTTGTATAATCGGCCATCCCCATCACTCGCGGATCGTCCATGTTCAAAATGGCTACTCCGTCATCGGGCAGCGCCGCCACCAATTCGCGCTTGGCGGCGATGATGGCTTCCATCGAACCCAGGCGCTCCAGATGGGCCGGGCCGATCATCGTCACGACTCCGACGGACGGGCGGGCGATATCACACAGCAGATCGATCTCGCCCAGGGCATACATGCCCATCTCAACCACCGCTCGCTCATGATCAGGGCGCAGGTTCATCAGCGTCAGCGGCAAGCCGATTTCATTGTTCTGATTGCCCTCGGACTTCAACGTCCGATATCGTTGCGAGAGCACGGCGGCGGCAAGTTCCTTGGTCGATGTTTTGCCCACGCTGCCGGTGATGGCGATGAGGCGCGTACTGAACCGCGCCCGCCAGACGCGAGCGATCTGTTGCAAGGCGCTCATGGTACTATCGACGAGGATCACCACCGGGATAATCCCGACAAAGGAGATTCCGGTCGCGCCTGAGCGCGCATCGATCGTCGGCACATCGTTCATGGAGATGACATTGACAGGTCGTTCCACCAGGGCGACGATTGCCCCGCGGCTGAAGGCATCGGCGACGTAGTCATGACCATCGACCGATTCACCACGGAAGGCGATAAAGACGCTGCCAGGAATCGCCTCGCGACTATCCACCACAAAAGTGGAAACGGCCGGGTCCTTGTCGGTCGGCCGATAATCCGTCAGTGCCTCTAAAATATGCCCTAGAGTAGGCCCGTACACTTGCATGGTCGTTCTTTAACCGCCGCCTCCGGTATGGTTACTCGCTTGCAAGCGAACCGCATCGGGAGGGATGTCGAGCAGGACAACCAGTTCCTTCACCAGGTCGGAGAAAACCGGCGCGGCCGTCATGGAGCCCCAAGGCGCGCTTTGCGGCCTGTCCAGCTTGACGTAGACGATGATCTTCGGATCCTCTGTGGGCAGCCAGCCCACGAACGTACCGATAACGTCGTTTGGGTCGTAACCGCCAAATGGTGCGCGTATCTGGGCCGTGCCCGTCTTGCCGGCTATGGTGTAGCCATCGACGAGCGCTTCCTGGACTTCCTGATTCACGGCGATGGTCGCCATGGCTGTCATTTGGGCGGCCGTCGTCTCGCTGATGACTCGCACACCTTGCGGTTCATGCCATTCGATGCCATTCTGGTCGCGGATCTCCTGCACCAGATGAGGCTGCATCCGGACGCCATTATTGGCCAGAACCGACACGGCCGAGATCATTTGCAGTGGTGTGACGGCCAGCGCCTGTCCATAGGCGTTGGTGGCGATGAATGTTTCATCCCAGCCATCTCCACCCGGCATGGGCATCAGGCCTGGGGTCTCGCTCATGATGTCGACATTGGTCGTGCGGCCAAAGCCGAATCGGGAGAGGTAATCGTAGAAGGTTGTCGGCCCCATCCAGGTGGCGATGGTGGCTGCGCCGACGTTTAGTGAGCGGGCCAGGAGCGTGGTCATATCCACCGTGCCGTGTGCTCCACGATCCCAGTTGTAGATGACGCTGCCGGCGATTTCAAAGACCCCGGTATCGTTGTAGGTGGTTTCGGGGGTCACCGTCCCTGAATCGAGCGCTGCGGCCATCGTGATCAGCTTCATGACCGATCCCGGTTCAAACTGGGCACTGACCAGCGGATTGAAAATCGCCTCTTTGGGCACATCATAGAAATTATTGGGCGAGTAGCATGGTTCGGCAGCCATCGCCAGGATCGCGCCTGTCTCGGGGTCCATGACGATGATGGATCCGCTTTCCGCGCCATGTTCGGCCAGGGCTTTCTTTAGGTGTTGCTCGACCAGATACTGAACGTTGCGGTCGATAGTCAGAACCAGGTCGGCGCCTTCGCGCGCGATGACTGTCTTCTGCTCCGCGAGGGGCGAGACAAACACGGACTCGGTGACGGCCTCGCCTGCCAGCTTTTCCTGGTAATAACCTTCGACGCCTGCAAGCCCCTTGTTATCATAGGTCACAAAACCGAGCACGTGGCACATCAGGCTATCCTGGGGATAGAAGCGACGGGGCAGGGGGTCCAGTTGCACCTCATCGCCGTACTCCAGCGCGCGGATCGCATCGGCCGTTTCGGCCGAGACATCCGGATCAAGGACGACGTACATAGCGGTTGATTCCATGTCATACAGCAATTGGCTGCGGGGAATCTGGAGGATCGGCGCGAGCGAATCGGCCAGTCCCTCCGGATCGCTAAGTAGGCTGGGTGACACAGCTACGCGATAGTTCCAGCGATCGACGGCCAGAATCGCCCCGTTTCGGTCGTAGATGATGCCGCGCTCCGGTTGATCGGTCACCGGTACTTTATCGATGATGATATCGAGGAGGTCCTCCCTTTGGAAGGCCTGAACAGTGAACAGGCGGCCGACGATGACCAGCCCGGCGAGGCCAAGACCGATGGCGAGGAACCACATGCGTCTCAATTGGCTGCTATTCATTCGCCTCTCCACGGGTTAAGCCAATCCCCATATCTCTAATGGCCAGTATGAATGCCTCCCAAATCGTATCCGGCGGGGCGGGCAGAGGTTCGGGAACGGGGATCTCTTCAGTCTTCGTCGCGTCCTCCATCGGATAATTCGGAATGGTGACATAGTCGATTTCGGCCGGTGTGGCGAGAACAAAACCCAGTCGTTGTGCCTCGACATGTAACCTTTCCAGCGTTTGGGATTCGGCGATTTGACGTTCCAGATCGGCGTTTTCCAGCTTAAGCTCGTCCAGTTTGGCTTGCTCGCGCTGAACGCGACGGCCGATCGCCGCAATGGAGCTGGTTTGATTGAGATAGATCGCCCCCAGCAGGGCCGCGAGAATGATGACGACACCCCAGCCGGCAGCGGCCTGGGCTTGAGTGAGCAAGCCCAAACGTCGAGCCATTTCTCGCGCTTGTCGCGGGCGTGGTTTTTCTTCCGGTGCAGCCATCATCTTGTAAGCCACGTTGTTCTACGAATCCACCTTCGACACAACCCGTAAACGGGCGCTCCTGCTTCGCGGGTTTGCCGCGATTTCCTCTGCGGTAGCCTTGACGGCCTTGCGCGTCACCAGTCGCACCGCGGCTCGTGCGCCGCATGTGCACACCGGCTGTTCCGGCGGGCAAATGCAATCGCGAGCCAGATTGCGGAAGAACTGCTTCACCAGCCTGTCCTCCAGCGAATGAAAACTAATCACCGCCAGGCGACCTCCCGGTCGGAGCAATTCGATCGCGCCATGCAGGCCGCGCTCGACCTCCCCCAGTTCGTCGTTGACGGCAATCCGCAACGCCTGAAAGACTTTCGTCGCCGGGTGCCGCCCCGGTCGGCCGTGCCGTCCGGTTCCGCCGGCGATCAAGCCGGCCAGTTCGGTAGTCGTCCCGATGGGACGGTTGGCGACGATGAGTCGGGCGAAATGCCGGCTTTGCGTTTCTTCGCCATATCGCCAAAAAATATCGGCCAGTTCTTCCGCGCTTAAGTTGTTAATCAAATCGGCGGCCGATTCCCCTCGTCGAGGATCGAACCGCATGTCAAGCGGGGCTTCCTTTATAAAGGAAAAACCGCGTTCGGCGTTTTCCAGCTGACGGGATGAAAGTCCCAGGTCGAGCAGCACGCCATCGACTTCATGAAAGCCCAACGCCGGAGCGACGGTTGCCATGTCGCCATAGCTGCCCACCACCGGTTTGAAACGGCCGCCGAACGATGTGAGGCGCCGCCCGGCAAAGGCCAGGGCTTCTGGGTCGCGATCGAAACCGAGCAAGCGGCCGTCGGGCGCGATGGCATCCAGTATGGCCTGGGCATGACCGCCCGCGCCGAGCGTGCCGTCGATGAACAAACCTCCGGGGCGTGGGTCCAGAAGGGCCATGGCTTCCCGTAAAAGGACGGGGGTGTGGCCATAATCGACCGGCTGTTCATCGATCTCCATTTCTCTTCCATCGAATAATCACCTGGGGGCAACCGGTGACCCGGCGGGCATGCCCCAAGAGGATCTATTGGGCGGGCTAGATGCCCAGATTCTCCCAATGTTGTTCGTCGTCTTCGGCCGCTTCGCGGACCGGTGTCCAGGCGTCGCTATTCCAGATTTCCATATGGTCCAGCATGCCGGTGATGACTACATCGGCTTCGATGCCCGCAAATTCGCGTAGATAGGGCGGCAGCAAAACGCGACCCTGACGATCCGGCACCAGGTCGACCGCGCCGGAGAAGACGCGACGCCGGAACTCGCGCGCGCTGGGGTCACCCCACGGCAGGTTTTTCACCCGAGCGGCCAGTTCTTCAAACCCCTCGAGCGAAAAGGCCATCAGGTTTCGATCGAGTCCGCGAGTGATCACCATTCCGGCGGCCAAAAACGCTCGGTACTTGGCCGGGATGGTCAATCGACCCTTGTCGTCAATCGTGTGTCGATACTCGCCTAAAAACATAGCACTTTGGAATTAGAACAATTGTTCGAATTACCCCATTTTAACCTAAAAAAGTAGGGATAATGTGTCAATTTGTCCCACATCGCCCCACTTTTTCCCACGACAGCCCATAGTATAGCGCACAGGGTCGAATATGTGAAGAACCAATCTGGAATTTTAAGGTTCGAACGCCACAGGAGCCGGAACCCCTTTTGTTGTAGTATCCCGCATGCGGATCGAATTGTCCAGACCCCTTAGGTAAAAATATTCAGGATCGGCATAATGACCCTTCCCTCGAAGAAGACGGTTTCAGGACAGGGTTATATATGGGAGGGGTAATCGGGGCTGAGGCTACAGGTAGGGTGCAGGGTTGAAAATTCGTATAGATGGAATGAAGGAAGGTCGAATCGGCCAGATGAAGGATGACAGGCGCTGTTCACCCCGCGGTCTTGCCGATCGTCCCCGCGCGCATGGCCGCCAGCAAGTCGCTAATGCGGCCGCGTCGATACAGGTACGACAGGAAGGCGCGAGTCCTGGCTTTTTTGTCCGTTCCTTCCAGTTGTTCCCAATCCACGTTGAGTCGCGTCGCCAGTTCTTCAAGCTGTTCGGCGTTGTAATGAGCCAGCAAATAATGGCGAATGACGGTGTGCGGCGACTCCTCGGTCAGCTTGGCCAGGCGCGGCAGGTGCTTGGGCGGGGGCGGGGTCAGGATGCGCTCCACCGCCAGTCCGACGATCGAAGCCTTGCCGTCGCGATCGGCCGTGTCCATTATCCGAATGATCAGCTCGTCTGTCGTCTGACCGGCGGTTGTCACGTCCAGCTCGTTCACTTCCAGGTCGAACATCAAATCGCTCAGGTCTTCGCGGCTGAAGCGGCCGCGAATTTCTTCAAAGAGCATTTGTCTGTCGTAGCCGGCTTGTTCGTAATCATCGACGTGACCGGGTGGCAGCGGCGGGGGTACCTTGGGGGTGAGAGTAGATGGCGATTTGGAGGCGGGGGGAACGTTCGCGCTGTGGGCGACAGGCGTTGCCGGCGCGAGTTGTCCCGCCGGCAGGAGCGTCCCACCGGGCAGCAACGGCCGAACCACGCCCCAAAACCAGGTCGCGGCCCCGGCCAGTAGCACGCCGCTAATCACATAGAAGAAAAAGCCCAGGTCGGCCAGCAGCTCTTCCCTGTTAAACGTGCCCAAGAGGGTGTCGAGCAGAACGGCCGTGGTTACGGTCAGCAATCCAATCCCCCACACCACCGACGGCCGGCGGATGAACATGACCAGAAAAATCAGGACAACCAGTAGTTTCAGAATCACCAGTATCATCGGCGGCTGATTGTATGCCTTTGCCCTTTCCCAGGCAACCGCCTGGTCAGGAAACTTTAATTCCCCTTGCGACCTTGGCGGCACTATCACGTATAATAATATGAAGAATGAATAAAATTTCGGCAATGCCCTGCGTCAGCGGGCGGGTTGAGTGAAGTGGCACATAACGATGATTCCGTCACCGAGAAACTGAAAGACACCAGTTTTCTGCAAGAGGTCTGGCAGCAGATCCGGCTTGTTTTCTACCTCATCAAGGACAGGGAAGTTCCCATCTATCTGAAGGTTGTCCCGTTTATCGGCATTTTGTATGCCTTGTTTCCGCTCGATATCATCGCCGATGTCGTTCCGGTGCTGGGCCAGTTGGATGACATCACCTTGTTGCTCATTGGGGCCAAGGTGTTCATCGAGATGGCTCCGCCGCAGGTCGTCGCGCGCTATATGGCCCAGATGCGCGGAGAGGACACGGGTAAAATAGTCGAAGGGACGGCGACCGACGTTGACTTCGCGCCGGATATCAAGCTGATCGAAGGCGAGATCGTGGACGAGGTTTCAACGCTCAAATCGGCCGAGTCACAGACAAAGTCGCCCTAGCTTGATCCTATGAGCCTCGCCACAGGAGCATGCGCGGCAACGCGCGAGTCTCCGTGATATTGAGCGCGAATACCGATGCAGTGTAGGCTAACG
>JAGOZU010000088.1 GCA_018058545.1 Promineifilum sp.
GGTCGGCGTCGCGGCCGTTCATGCCCGTCTCGACACCCTCCACACCGCGCGGGGCCATACGGAAGGCTCTCGGCTTGGCCCGATCCACCACGTAGGTCCGCACCGGCTCGGCCTTGCCCTTGATGCTGAGAGGGTCCTGCGGCAGGACGTCGAAGATGCCGCGCACCTGGCTGTAGGTGTCGTGGCCGATGAGGATGCCGCCGACCGGCGCGGCGTGTTCCAGTCGCGAAGCCACATTGACCGCGTCGCCCATGGCCGTAAACTCGGCCGTCGTGCCCATCGCGCCGAGCACCACCGGCCCGGTGTTGATGCCGACGCGCATGGCCAGGGTCATGCCGCGTGTCTCGCAGAAACGGGCGACGGCCGCCTGCATCGCCAGGGCCGCCCGCACCGCCCGCTCCGGGTCGTCCTCGCGGGCTGTATCCGCGCCCCACAGGGCCATGACCTCATCGCCGATGTGCTTGTCGATGCGGCCCTCATGGTCGGTGACGGCCCTGTCGACCTCCGCCCACAATTCGTTCATGACCCCGGCCACGACTTCGGCGTCCATCGTCTCCGACATGGCTGTGAAACCGGAGACGTCGGCGAACAACACTGTGGCTTGCTTGCGCTGCTGTTGGGATTGGCTTCGGGATTCGAGGGCGGCCAGCTTTTCACGAGCCGGGCCAAGCATGGCCTCGACCATTTCGTTGCCCAAGGTGGCTCGCTGGGCTTCCAGCGCGGCAATTCCGGCCTCCAATTGCGCTCTCTGCTCGTCCGATGATGGCATGATGGTTCCTCCAGTCAGCGACTGGAGGAATTATAGATCGTGTGCCATGCTTTAGTAAAGATCATACACGGTCGTCTGGAAGAGCGCACGTTAACAGCTATTGCCGGACTCACGCATAGACCACGGACCACAGACGACAGACCACGGCAAGAGCGCACTCGTCGCTCGTCATTCGTCATTCTCTTGTCGCCTGTCGTCTGTCGTCCGTCCTCTTCATTCGTCATTCGCCGGGGTCTCACAAGGAGGATACTCCATGTGACCTGAGGAGTGCTTCCGCTGCAAGGATACCGGACACGGCGGCTCGCCCCACGCTATAACCGGGATAAGTGGTCTGTCCGGTCTGGTACAAACCATTAATGGGTGTGCGATGCGGGAAGTGGTTCCACGGCGCGACCTGCGGTGACAAGCCGTACACCGCCCCGCGATATAAATTCAGGTTGTTCCTGAAATCCTTTGGGCTGACCATCCGTTTGACGGCAATATCCAGCGTGTGAACGCGGGAGAGGGCTTCCACCGCTTTTTCGAGAACGGCTTCCTTTTTCTCCTCGCTCCACTCCTCAATGGGAAAATCGCGCCGCACAGGCGGGTACATTTCGATCACACTGCCGCCCGCGGGCGCGAGTTCGGGAAGCGTCACCGTGGGTGCGTCATACACCAGCCAGCGCACGCCACCGTCGCAAGGGGTGAACACGTCGCTCTGCTGTTCCATCGGCGGCAGGAAACAATGCGAATGGCTGGGCGCGTCTATTTTGTTGCGCAAGCCCAGTTGAACCGAAAACGCGCTGTGTGACAGCTTCGCTTCGTTGGCCATACGCTTCAGCCTGGACGGCGAGTCTGCGTCGTCCAGCAACGAGCCGAAGGTCAGCATTCCGCTGACAGTGGAGATAACCGCGTCCACTTCCACCACCCCCTGCCCGCGAATTTCCAAACCACGCGCGTGTCCATCCCGAACAACAATCCTGTCCACCCGCGTGTTCAAATGGATCTCCCCGCCGTGCGCGAGCATGGCGCAGCTGAGCGCCGCGGGGACTTTGCCCATGCCCCCTTCGGGCAGGTAAAAGCCGTCGCTGAACAGCGTCACCAACCCCAACACCGAAATGGCGGGCTGTTTCTCCGGGGGCAGGCCGGTGTAGAGCAAGACGCCCGACATCGCCGCCCGCACCGAGTCGTCGCTGAAGAGCCGCTTCAGTTCATCCGCTACTGTCCCACCAAATTTGGGCAAATGCCGCCAGCCCTTGGTGAGGACGCGCGCAACCGAAAGCGGATTAACCAGAATCTCTTCCGTGAGCAGGCGCAGGGCGGGTTCCCAGCGTTTCATCATGTCGTCCAATTCTTTTTTCAGAACGGCTTCATTCACCGCCCCATTTTTCCTTTCGACGCTCACGTGTAAGCCATCGCCAAACGTGACCTTGTCTCCGGTGGGCAGAACCGTCGTCTGCGGCGCGGTGATCCGCCTTAACGGCAGCGCAGATTTGCGATCCAGCCCGACCTTCTCGAAGGCATGATCCAGCATGGCCGGCAGGGCGAGATACAACGCCCCATCGTTGAACGTGTACCCGCCGATGTTCGTCGTCGCGCAACAGCCGCCGAGCTTGCCGTTCGCCTCGAACAGTTTGACCTTGACGCCGTTGCGCGCCAGCAATCCGCCCGCCGCCAGCCCGGCCATGCCTCCGCCAATAATTCCTACTGAATTGATGGACGCCACAATATTCTCCTGATTTGGTTCGAATATTCGTTAGATTTCTGTGATTGACACGGAAACTTCATGTTCATCCGACAGAACATGGGGAGCCGCCGATTCTGAAAGGGGGAACATAGTTATTTGATCAACGCTTGAATCTGCCCCAGGTGCGTGCTCTCGTGCGCGGCAAAATAGCTGACCTGCTGGCGGAGAGTGACCGTGCCGAACTCCTCGTGTTCGCCCACGCGATCCCAATCGGACGGCGCGAACGATCCCAGTTTGCGGAGCGTCTCCGCGCGCGAGGTGCGATAGGTCTCGAAGATGTCGCGCGCCGAGGGCGGACGCTCCGCCTCGTTTTTGGCCCAGGCAAAGACGGCTTTCGATTCGAGGATGGGATGCGCCTCTTGAAGAAACAAATCTACACGAAAATCCAGCACCCCTTGCGCGTCGCGCAGATGGCTCAGTGTGTTGCGGATCGCCCAGCCGCCGTCGGCCGGCATGCGGTTCAGCGTCTCATCGGATAGCCCCTCGATGAGTTCTTTCACCGCGAGCGGCGTCTGACGCAGGCGCTCCATCGCGGCCGACGGCCCCAGCGCGTCGAACCAGTAGTTGGGCATGAACTTCTGGAAGGTCTCGGGCCACGCGCCACAGACGGGGCACGGCGCGACGGGCGGGGAGAGCGTGATGGTTCCGCAGCCGCGACAGACCCAGGGGTTGGGCGTGGCGGTGATGGGCGACAGTTTGCCCTGGGCCATGAACGCCGCGCCCTGTTTCATCGCGGCGAGCAAATCCGCGTTCATGCCCAGGCCGGACAAGGCTTCTATCGCCTGTTGAACCTCGGCCGTCAATACATTCACGTCGCCGGGGATGTCGAGCGGGTACGTTTCGCGGCGGCACAACGAGTCGGCCGCGGCTCGTGCCAGTTTGGCGAGGTTATATTGCCCCTCGCCCTCCAGCCGCGAGGCGAGGGCGAAGAGGTGGATGAGGGTATCGGACCATTGCGACTTGTCGCTTAACATAAAGTGTCTCCTAATTCACGATTGGGGACTGGAATCATCCAGCCCTCAATCCTCAACCAATTCCTGTTCATTCCATACTCTTTTGACATGTGGACAAGACTGATATTTCTGCGGCTGGACGGAAACAGGTTCGTGGCCTATAGGCGCCTCCTTACACGTGTGCCCCACAGAATATATACGGACATTCATTCAAAATACAAAGCTCCAAAAAATAGCGGACGTGAGACTCTCCAGGTACTTATCGGCTTACCCAGGGCAAGAAGATGGCGTTAGCCTCCTCAACCACTGCCGTCAAGACCACCGCCGTCAATGGTTCGCTGAGCGGCGACTCGTAGCCGTCGCCGGCATAGGCGGCTACCGCGTACAGATAACTGTTACCGGAAACAGCGGAAAGATCGACAAAGCCCGTCCCGAAGCTGCTGCCCACCGGCTCGTAAATCCTTCCGTCATCGGAGCGGTAGACACGGTAACCAATCACCTCCAGGTGTTCCACCGGCAGCCAGGAGAGGAAGACCGATGAATCGCCGGGCTTGGAGACGCCTGTCAGTTCCTGCGGGGCAGGCAGGCCGCCAATCACGACTGTTCGCAGATTGTTGGCGTAATTGCTCTCTGCCGGGTCTTGCCAAGGATTGACCTGGACATAGAGCGTGTGGGGCAGGTGTGGAAACGCGGGAGGTGTCAGGGTGCCGGCATCGGTCGAAAACTCAATCCCGATCAGGCCGCCCGAGGCGATGGTTGCCAATGCGAATTCAGCGGCCGGGGCGCCCAGGCCGACCGGGGCGTCCCAGGCCAGCTTGAGTTGCAGGCTGCCGTTGAACTCCGGGCCGTTGTTCATGACAGACACCACAACGGAAAGCGGATCTCCACCTTCCTGCGGGTAAAGCGTGCCGGGGGTGACCTCGAAAATCGAGAAATCCGGCATGGCGCTGCCGGCGACAAAGGCCAGCGGCTCAACCTCATCGGCCAAGTCCGCCACCGGGTAGCCCAGGGTTTCCAGCTGATTTAACGTCTGCAGCGGCAGAGTCGGACCTTTACCCTGGGAACCCACCGCGTACACCTGGTTGAGCAGGGGGTCGAAGACCGCATTGGTTTGCCAGATTGTCTTGCCGGCATTGGTCAGGTAAGACGGCGTAATGATGCTGTCGGTGAAGCTGACGAATGCCTGTGCCAGCTCGCCAGTTCCGAGGATAGTGCCGAGAGCGTCACCCTGGAAAATCGATGGCGCGCCGGGATAGGCAACCCCAAAACCGAGAGCGCGGTACGTGATTTGCGCCTGTTCGTTGGCGTTCAGGGTCAGCACCGGGCTTTCGGCATGGATTGGGCGTCCGTTGGCATCCATCAGCGCCTGCTCGCTCCAGGTGCAGTCCTCCCCGGCGCAGGTGCGTCGCGCGGCGTGCAATTGGCGCTGGTTGCCGATGAATGCCTGCGGGTCAGTTGCCACAGTATAGGCCAGATGGAGGTCACCGGCGCTGTTGATCGCCAGCGATGGCTCAACCGCCCCCGCCGATAAACCGGTTTCGACCACCACCGGCGAGCCTGGGATCAAGCGGCGTTGGGCTATTCGCCGGTCGTTGAGGGTCGCCAGACTCCGGTCACCGTCACGCACCCAGGCCACCACAGCCGCGCCATCGCTGCTATAGGCCACGCTTGGCTCGGCGTCGGTAGCTGTGCTGGCGGGATCGACCGGCTGGGGAACGCTCCAGTTGCCGCCGGCATAGGTGGCGAAGGTCAGGCGGAACTGGCGCGCCGCCAGGTTGCCGGCAGCGTCCCGGACCCAGACAGCGGTGACGGCGCCGCCTGCCGGACAGCCGGGGCTGGTGCTCAGGCAACCCGCCAGCGCCACGCGGCCCTCCCCGTTGCTGTCGGCAGGTGATGTCAGGTTTTGCGGGGCTGACCAACCGCTACCGTTCCAGGTTGCATATCTCAAATGCTGCGCCTGGACCAACTGGTCCAGCGTGGCGGTTTGGGATTGCGCCGGGGTCAGGCTGTTCTCAGTCCAAACAGCGACGGCCTTGTTCGGCGCATGGAAAGCCACCCGGGGATTGCTGGCGGCATGGCTGCCGCTGATCTGAACGGCCGCCGCCGCCTGACCACCGGACAAGGATTTGGCCTGAAGGTTGCCATCCTGATCGGCCCAGACCAACAGGGTATGGCCGAAACCATCGACGGCCATCGACGGCCCGGCGCTGGGCGGCGCCGGCGTTTCGACGATCCGCGCGGAGTCACCCTCGGTGCTCATGTTTTTGGGCAAGGCGCAGGGGCTTGGATTGGAGCCATGAAAGATCGGTTCTTTCCCGCTTTTACTCAGACAGAACGGGCAAACCCCGACCGAAGCCTCCCATTTTACGTCCAGATTGTACATGAAGCATTTGGTGGAATCCTGCAAGCCTCCGTTAACAAACCTGGTCGGCATTTTTAGCGTGATATCAGGGAGGGCGTGGGCGTTGGCGCTGACCAGTCCGAAGAGAGCGCTCAGGTCAAAAAAGGCGTCCACACCCACCGTGGCGCTGGGGGTGATGTCCAACGTGGTTGAAGTGCCACCGCCGGCGGAGAACTGGATGACGCCTTCCTTGCTGAGAGTGGCGTTGAACCACATATCGGCGCCAATCGTCGCGCCGGCGATCGGAGGTATTCCAAAGACATGCCGGTATAGCGGCATCTTCCCTGTATCGAGCACGGTAAAGGTTTCCTTGGGGATCAGAATCTGGACGCCGCCCGCCACACTGCCGTTTAGTTTTTGGTTATCGGCGCTCTTGCTCAAGGTGGTAGTCGCGTTGTTCCCCCGATAGTTGATGCCGGTGGTTTGGTCCGGGTATAACGTCTGGTAAACCTCATCATGAAAGGAGACCCTGTTTTCCAGCTCGCCCACTTTATTCACAGTGGTATCCAGGCTGGACAGGGAATCGGGATCACCGCTGGGGTACTGATAACCATATATGATCCACTCCGGGGTGGAAAAATAGGGCGGGACAATTTTTCGAACCTGGTATTTTGAGTCCAGTACCCAGGTCGGGGCCGGAGAGATATTGAGTTGGACATAATACCGGGTGATATTGGCCGGCACACTCGTATCGCGCAACTCGATCATGCCCGTATAGAAGCCGGGCGCAAAACGGTGCAAGCCGGGGATGGAAGCACGATAGACAACGGAGGGGCAAAGTGCATTTCCTTCGTACTTGTTGCCCATGTAGACGAATGGGTAGGACTTTCCTAATAGCGTAAATTTAGTATTGTTGGCGTCCAACGTCCCGAACAAGGCCGGGTCATACTGGAACTCAATTTGAATATTCGGAGGAGGAAACGCAAACCAGGAATTCGGGAACTGCGCCTGTGGGAAGGAAAAGAACTTGCCAAAGGCGATCATCGGGATCCCCGTGCCCACGTAGTTATCCATGCTCCCGATCACCATGTTGGTAGCAGCCAGGGTGCCCGGCAAGGCGATCCTGGGCACGATCGGGGTGACGATATTCGTCCCGGCCGGCAGCGGGGTCAACGTGACAAGATACGGGTTCGTATTTATCTTCTGGTTCGTCTGGGGGTCATAAAACTGATTCGTGTGACCACTAAAACGTATACTGGCTTCATAGACTTGGGGAAGGTTGGCGTGGCCATAACCAACATGCAGCGCATTGACATACACGGGGAAGATGATCTCCATGGGCACCTCCGCATAGGTGGGTTTGGGCAGGTTGCCCAGGAAGACCTTTTTTCCCATCATGGCCATTTGAGCCGGGTCAAATTGCACGGAAAACACGCCTTGCGAATCAGTCTTGCCGTACACATTGGTAAACTCACAGGTAAACGGATCGGACTCGCTGGTTGCCAGCGCGCCCAGATAGGCGGTGATCTGGTTCTCATGTGCTCCCAGGCCGGCAAGCTGGTTATTGAGCGCTGTCCCTCCGGTTGTCTCGCCGCTCAGCGATGAGAGGTCGGAATAAAACGACCGAATATCCACCAGCGCCCCCTCGATTGGATTGCCGGATGGATCCACCACCTTGACCTTGAAAACCGGCGGCGGGGGATCGATGTTCCAACCGATGTTGCTCACCACGGAAGAGGCGCCGTTATTCAGGTCGAAAAAGGCGACCCCAACCTGCCCGCCATTCTCCGAGATGAGCGCGTCGCCCGCTAACAGGCTGGGCGCCCGCGCCGTGGCGGTGAAGGAGCCGTCCGCATAAAGGGCAGGTTGCCCTTGCGTGATGGGGATGATTTTCCCATCGGCGGATTTCCACAGGATCTTCAGGTCGTAAGCAGAGAGTGGGCCAACCGGGGGGGGCGTGATTTTCCCGGTTAGCGTGAACGAGCTGCCCGGTGCAACGGGGCCGGCCGGCAGTTGAACATTTGTGATGCTATAGGGATCCTGGTTAGCCTCTTGTGAGACAAAGACGGCCGACACCGCGCCCAGCGCCTGGCTGCCCAGCAGGTTGACGGCCCTGATCTCAACCTCTGTGCCTGGCGGCGCAGATCGGTTGGCAGGTACAAGGAATTCCCCCGTAAAGGTACTCGTGGACACAGCCACCGGACCGAACACCGGGAGGCCGTCATAATCCAGGCGTACCTGCCCTTTCCCCAGGTTATTGACGGTAAAATGAACACGGGTTCCCGGCGGCCCCCTGTCGGGAACGAGGTCAAGGGTCAGCGCCGGCAGAATGGTCAGGGGGGTCATTACATCATTGGGGGATGCCATCACATCATAAACCCCGCTGCCGGCATCCGGCAAGATGGCGCTGCCGCTGAAGCGACCGGCCTCGTCCGTTGCAAAACTCCCCAGGTACTGGCTGGGCGCGGTCATCAGGTAGAGATCGACGGATGAAAGTGGAGTGAAGCCCCACCCGGAAAAGACAACGCTCGCGCCGGGCATCGAGGCAGATGGAGTCGCATACAACTCCGCGACTGAATCGGCCCTAACGTTCGCGCCGGAATATACCTGCACTGCGATCAGCAACTCGACGATACCCAGAAGAGCGGCTTTTTGAAATGGACGGAACCGGGAACGAACGGCCGTGATCATGGGAGTACCCTCCTGAATATATTCTCCCGGCAAATAATTATCCGTTGGTCTGCCTGATACTTATTAACGCGATATCAATGTCAGAAAACCACTATCCTCGTACTCGGTCTTTTTCAATCCGTCCACGATCACCGGGATATGGCAGGAATGGCGCAAAGTGTTTGTCGAGTTCCTCAGCCGACTGACCAAACTGCTCGGGAGTATAGCGATGCGCTCCGTGTTGATCTTTGGGATGCGAACTGATGAACGCTTTCAATCGCTCCTCGTATTGGGCTGTCCAGGGAACGCCAAACCGGGCATAAATGTCCCTGATGGTTTGGAGAGGCTCCTTCACCATTTGATCGTATTGGACATCCAGGACGGCATTATCGACTGCTGGGTCTTCCCGGCATCGCCGTCCTCCTTCCAGATAGCAGGTGTACATTTTCTTGTTGGTCTCCGCCATGCGTTTCACGTTGATATTGTGAGTCACGGCCCGATGTGCGGAATAGTACATGCTGTTGGCGCTGGTCAGGCACGTCGTCGGGTTTCGATGCAACTGGATGATCCTGGCATTGGGCACGGCCGATAATAAGGCGTCAAGATGGGGCGTATGGTCCGGCGCTTTCAAAACCAGCCGCTGCTCAGGGGTCGCCTGCTGCTGGGCTTTCAGAAGCAAGCCATATTCCTCGTAGGACTTTTTCCTGCCCTGGGCAAGGTACCATTCGGCGTAAGAAAAGACAGGGGTAATCACCCAAAAAGAAATCGTATGGAACGTCACCCCTTGCATCCAGATACATTCCTCCTCCGTATCCTCGCGGATCACATGCTTCGTATCCATCTCGGGAAACATGGGACGGCGAAACCCAAGTTCCCAGCGCGTCTTTTCCAGGCGATCATCTTTTTTGCCCTCAATGGCAAAGGGACGATAAAGCCGCCACATGGGCATCCCCGCATTGGCAGGATCGGCCGAGAGCATGCGTTGTAGAAATGTCGTGCCTGCCCGCGGAATCCCAACGATGAAAAACGGCGGGTTCATCTCCGAATTGAATATATCGGGCTTCCGTTTCTGCGCTTCGACAAACAACAGCCGCTGGACCAGGTGGGTGAGGAACACCATGCGGGTGCCGAACCGGCCAAAGAAATGCAGGTCGGCATCCTTTTCGATGGATTGCAACACAACATCGAGCGCTTCGCGGTAATACAGATCGCCGAAATCGCTCAAACCCGTCTCGCGTTCGGCAAGTTGATGCAACCGTTCGGCGTCCATACGGGTGAGGGGCATTCCCAGCCCCTCCGCGCCTGAACCCAGCGAATCCAGAATTCTATACCGCAACGGCATGGAAGCATGACTCGGTAACATGAGGGCCTCCTATCGTCTGTGCAATGCTGCGTCGTTGCTCTGGTGCCCGGCTGTCCGCCGGCGAACAACGCCGTGGACTGCTTGTGTTGTGGCTGGGATTGGGGTTGTGATCCGAGGGGGGCGGGTTTTCGCAGGCGTGGCCGATCATGGCCTCGACCATTTCATCGCCCGGAGCGGCCGATTGGGCTTCCACCACAGGTGTTCCGACTAATCGGCTTATCCGCCTGGCGGAAGGTGGCATGAGGTTCCTCCTAAAGGGACCTGGAGGCATTATAGATCGTGTGTCGGGCACATGTAAATAAGTCAAATTGCGGATTATGACATTCACCGCACCTGAAGGTGACACACGTCACCTGACACCGCCCCCGCACTGATATAATATTGGAAACTATGGACGATTCACGCCAAAATGACCCCTCCCTTTCCTTTGATGAGTTTCCCGCCGTCTCCTGGGACGAATGGCAGCGCGCGGCCGTCGCTTCGCTCAAGGGGCGGCCGTTCGACAAGCTGATCAGCCCAACCGACGAAGGCATCGACATCCAGCCGCTGTACAGGCGCGAGGACACGGCCGATATCGCCGCCACCTGCACCGTCCCCGGCTCACCGCCTTATGTCCGCGGGACGAGTGCGTCAGGTTATCTGGAGCGGCCGTGGGCCATCGCCCAGGAATTGGGCTACGGCAGCCCGGCGGTGTTCAATCTCGCTCTGCGCTACGATCTGGAGCGCGGGCAGACGGCGGTCAACCTGCTGCTCGATGGCCCGACCCGCGCCGGCAAGGATCCCGACCATGCCCAGTCGGGCGAGGTCGGCCGCGGCGGCGTGTCGCTGGCTACTGTCGCGGATGTGGCCGAGGCGCTGGATGGGGTCGATTTGGGGACGCCGGTTTACGCGCGGGCCGGGACGGCCGCCTTGCCGCTGCTGGCCCTGCTCGTCGCCCATGTTCGCCAGACCGGACGGGCCGCGAGCGAGCTGCGCGGCTGCCTGGAGGCCGACCCACTGGGCGATCTGGCCCGCGAGGGGTCGATTCCGTTGTCATTGGAACGCGCCTACGATGAGATAGCCCAGCTGACGCAGTGGGCCGAGGGCCACGCGCCGCGTCTGGCGACGATGGCCGTCCACACCTACCCCTATCACGACGCCGGGGCCAGCGCCGTACAGGAATTGGCCTTTGCCCTGGCGACGGGCGTGGCCTATTTGCGCGCGCTGTCGCGACGCGGCGTGGCCATCGACATGGCCGCGCGAAACCTGCGCTTTGACTTCGCCGTTGGCAGTAATTTCTTCATGGAAGTCGCCAAGCTGCGGGCGGCAGGGCTGCTGTGGTCGCAGGTCGTCGAGGCCTTCGGCGGCGACGCGGACGCCCAAAAGATGCAAATCCACGGCCGCACGGCGCGACGCAACAAGACGGCCGTCGATCCCCACACCAACATGCTGCGGGTGACGACCGAGGCCCTCGCGGCGGCCGTCGGCGGCGTGGAGAGCCTGCACGTGGCCCCCTATGACGAGCCGGCGCGGCCGCCCGATGAGTTCTCGCGACGCATCGCCCGCAACGTGCAGATCATTTTGCGAGAGGAAGCCCACCTGGCGCAGGTCATCGACCCGGCCGGTGGCTCCTGGGCCGTCGAGACGCTGACCGACCAACTGGCGCGCGAAGCCTGGGCCTTGTTCCAGACGATCGAGCACCGCGGCGGCATGGCGGAAGCGCTTAAAGATGGCTATGCAAATAATGAGGTCGAGCGCGTGGCCGAGGAACGCGCCTCCCGGTTGGCCACCCGGCGGGATGTGCTGGTCGGCGTGAACCAGTTCGCCAACCCGACCGAAGCTCCGGCGAGCGCCGACGAGTTCGATTACGTCTCATTCCATGACGTGCGAACTTCGCAGGTGAAGCAGTACCGCGCCAATCATTCGGCCGCCGCCGTCGCGCTCCAGCAGCTGGGCGAGGCAGCGACGAACGCGCCGGTGACGGTTGTTGAGGCGGCCATCGCCGCGGCCGAGGCCGGGGCGACATTGGGTGAGCTGACCCACGCCCTGCGCATGAATGACGGCGCGCGGCCGGTCGTCACCCCCCTGCCGTCATCCCGCGCGGCCGAGCCATTCGAGGCGTTGCGTCGCCGGGCCGATGCATATGCCGCCGCCCACGGGCAACGGCCGCGCATCTTCCTGGCCAACATGGGGCCGCCGAAGCAGCACAAGGCGCGGGCCGACTTCGCCCAGGGGTTCTTCGAGGCCGGCGGGTTCCAGGTCCTGACCAACAACGGCTTCCCCGACGTGGAAGCGGCGGCCACGGCGGCGGTCGAATCCGGCGCGCCGGCGGTAGTCATCTGCTCCACCGACGAGACCTACCCCGAACTCGTCCCGCCACTGGTCAAGGCCATCCGCCGCAAGGCCCGCGATGTGACCGTCGTCCTCGCCGGTCGCCCGGCCGATCAGGTCGAGGCGCTTAGGAAGGCTGGCGTGGATGAGTTTATCTATCTGGGGGCGGATTGTTTGGCGATGAATGAGTGGTTGATCGGCGCGATACAATAGTGTTTCAATAAATTGCGGCGGAAAACTATTATTTGAAGTATCAACATGAGCGAGAACAAACTTCTCTCCCCCATCCATCCCGGTGAAATATTGCTGGAAGAATTCCTCCAGCCATTAGAAATAAGTCAATATCGCCTGGCGAAGGACATCGGCGTCCCGGTGAGGCGCATCAACGAGATCGTGCTCGGCAAGCGCCGCATCACGGCCGACACTGCCCTGCGACTGGCGCGTTACTTTGGATTATCCGAGCCTTTTTGGATGAATCTGCAGTCTCGCTTCGATCTCGAGACGGAGAAGGATCGCTTGAGCGGTCGGCTCGAACATGAAGTGAAAGTCTACGCCGCATCTTGACAACGGATTAACGCGATGATCAACCCCGACTTCACCCAAATCTCCTATAAACCTGACTACATGAAACAATCCCTCGCCGACTGGCAGGCGGCCCTTGAGCGCGAGACGGGCCGACCGGCGGCCGACTTCCTGTGGCACACGATGGAGGACATCGACGTGCGGCCGCTCTATACCGCCGAGGACGCCGCCGCCACGACGCGCTACGACCATGCCGCCGGTCTGCCGCCCTATTTGCGCGGGCCTTATCCGGCCATGTATGTCGTGCAGCCCTGGACGGTGCGACAATACGCCGGTTTCAGCACGGCCGAGGAGAGCAACGCCTTCTATCGCCGCAATCTGGCCGGCGGGCAGCGCGGCCTGTCGGTGGCCTTCGACCTGGCCACCCACCGCGGCTATGACAGCGACCACCCGCGCGTCGTCGGCGATGTGGGCAAGGCGGGCGTGGCCATCAGCTCCCTGGCCGACATGCAGATCCTGTTCGACCGCATCCCGCTGGACAAGATGTCGGTCTCCATGACCATGAACGGCGCGGTGCTGCCGGTGATGGCCTTCTACATCGTCGCCGCCGAGGAGCAGGGCGTGGCCCATGACCAGCTGACGGGCACGATCCAGAACGACATCCTCAAAGAGTACATGGTGCGCAACACCTACATCTACCCGCCCGAGGGATCGATGCGCATCATCGGCGACATCTTTGCCTACACCGCGCGGGAGATGCCCCGCTTCAACAGCATCAGCGTCTCCGGCTACCACATGCAGGAGGCGGGGGCCACGGCCGATATCGAACTGGGCTACACGCTGGCCGACGGGCTGGAATACGTGCGCACGGGGCTGAAGGCCGGGCTGGCCATCGACGACTTCGCCCCGCGCATCTCCTTCTTCTGGGCCATCGGCATGAACTACTTCATGGAGATCGCCAAGATGCGGGCGGCACGGCTGCTGTGGGCCAAGCTGATCAAGGGCTTCGATCCGCGCGACCCGAAGTCGATGGCTTTGCGGACGCACAGCCAGACCAGCGGCTGGAGTCTGACCGAGCAGGACCCGTTCAATAACGTAGCCCGGACATGCATCGAGGCCATGGCCGCCGTGCTGGGCGGCACACAGTCGCTGCACACCAACGCGCTCGACGAGGCCATCGCCCTGCCGACGGACTTCTCGGCGCGCATCGCCCGCAATACGCAGCTCTACATGCAGCACGAGACCGGCATCACCCGCTTTGTCGATCCGTGGGGCGGCTCGTATCTGGTGGAGACGCTGACCGACGAGCTGGCGCGACGGGCGTGGGGCCACATCGAGGAGATCGACGGGCTGGGCGGCATGGCCAAGGCGCTGGAGACGGGCTTGCCCAAGATGCGCATCGAGGAGGCGGCGGCGCGGCGACAGGCTCGCATCGACTCCCGAGCCGAGACCATCGTCGGCGTGAACAAGTACCGCCTGACGCGCGAGGAGCCGCTCGACATCCTGGAGGTAGACAACACGGCCGTGCGCGAGCAACAGATCGCCCGGCTGCAAGCCGTTCGCGCCGGGCGCGACAGCGGGGCGGTTGAGGAAACGCTCACCGCGCTGAGCCGGGCCGCGGCCGACGGCGAAGGCAATTTGCTCGAGCTGGCCGTGGCGGCGGCGCGCGCCCGGGCCACACTGGGCGAGATATCGGACGCGCTGGAGCGTGTCTGGGGGAGGCACAGGGCTGTGATTCGTTCGATTTCCGGGGTCTATCGCGCCGAGTACGGCGACGACGAAGCGATCGCCCACGCGCGCCAGATGGCCGACGACTTCGCCGAGGTGGAAGGGCGACGGCCGCGCATCCTCGTGGCCAAGATGGGCCAGGACGGCCACGACCGCGGGGCCAAGGTGGTGGCCACGGCCTACGCCGACCTGGGCTTCGACGTGGAC
>JAGOZU010000162.1 GCA_018058545.1 Promineifilum sp.
CCCCGACGAGGCGATGGACGTCCTGCGCTCGGCCGGCGAGGTGACCATCCTGGACGACCCCGACGAGGAGGAACTGACCGCGGCCATCGGCGACTACCACGCCCTGATCATCAACGCGGACCAGCGAATCAACGCCCACGTGATCAAGTACGGCTACAATCTGAAGGCCATCGGCTCGCTGGACAGTCGCGTCGACAACATCGACGTCAGCATGGCCCGCGCGCTGGGCATCCAGATATGTTCCGCCCCCGACAGCCGGGCGGTGGCCATCGCCGAACACACCGTCGGCCGGCTGCTGGCCCTGTCCGACCGCTTCTCCAACGGGCGACTGGCGGGCAAGACCCTGGGATTGATCGGCTTCGGGCTGAGCGGCCGCCTCGTGGCCCAACGCGCCGCCGCCTTCGACATGCGCGTGCTGGTCAACCAGCCTCGCCTGACGGCCGAACTGGCTCTCGACCCGGCCATCGAGGCCGTCGATCTGGTCGACCTGCTGCGCGAGTCGGACTACATCAGCCTCCACGTGCCTTTCAGCGAGGAGACGGAAGCGATCATCGGCGCCGACGAGCTGCGCCTGCTGCCGCCCACGGCGATGGTGGTCAACATGGGGCATACCGACCTGATCGACGAGGCCGCGTTGCTGGAGGCGCTGGAATCCGGGCGACTGGCGGGGGCGGCCCTGTCGGTCTTGCCGCCGGTCGTCGCCCATCCCTCGGCCGAATCGCTGGCCCTTCGCGCCAACCCCAGGGTGATCGTCTCCCCCCATGTCACCGCCGTACTGGGCGAGCAGCTGTCCGACGCCTCGCTCCACATCGCCCGGCAGGTCGCCAGGGAACTGTCCGCCCGCCGCGCCAGCGAGACACTCGACCTGAAGGTCGTGCCCATCGATCTGGTCGTGCCCCACGAGCATATCGACATGAAGCGGGTGTCGCGGCTGATGGAGCGGCTGGAAGAGGACGGCCGCCTGGTGAATCCGCCCATCACGACCTACTGGAAGGAGCGCTACGTCATCCTCGACGGCGCGACACGCTACAGCTCCCTCAAGAATCTCCACTACCCCTACGCCATCGTGCAGGTCGTCGACAAGGATCAGGCCGGGTTCCAGCTCCACACCTGGTATCACGCCATTTCGGCCGAGGACAAACCGGGCGCGGGCCAAACCTTCGGCGAACTGGCCGCCCGCCTGCGACAAATCGAGGGCTTGCGCCTGAGTCCGCTGTCGCCCGAGGAAGCCCAGGACGCCCTCAAGCGCCCCGGTTCCCTGTGCTACTTCGCCGGGCGCGAGGGCGAGCTGCTCCTGGCCGAGGTATTGCCGGGGGCGTCCAAGCTGAAGGTGATGAACGGCATCGTCGACGCCTACAACGAATGGGGAACCGTCGAGCGGACGCTGCTGACCGACATCGACCGGCTGCTGGCCCAATTCCCCCATCTGGTGGCCGTGGCCATCTTCCCCCAGTTCGCCCCCGAAGAGGTGTTCGACGCCGCGGCCGCGGGCGACCTGTTGCCCGCCGGTCTGACGCGCTTCGTCATCCCCGGCCGTATCCTGCGCCTGAATGCCGACCTGGCGCGCCTGAAGCTCGACGAGCCGCTGGCCGAAAAACGCGCCTGGTTCGACGATTTCCTGTCGGCCAAATTGTCCCGCAGCCGGTTGCGCGTCTATCAGGAGCCGGTCGTGCTGCTCGACGAATAAACTGCCCGGAGCTGTGCCCTATGACCCCCGAAAGCGACAAACCCCTGATCGAAGCCATCATCTTTGACGTCGGCGGCGTGCTCATCCGCACCTTCGACCATTCCGGCCGGCGGCTGTGGGAGGAGCGCCTCAACCTGCCACAGGGCAGTCTGGAGGGCCTCGTGCTGGGCGGCGAGACGGGCACCCGCGCCCAACTCGGCGAGATCACGACCGACGAGATGTGGGCCTGGGTGCGCGAGCGGCTGAATCTGGGCGACCAGTTTGAGACCTTTCAGCAGGATTTCTGGGGCGGCGACGCGGTCGATGACGACCTCATGGCCCTCATCCGGCGGCTCAGCAATCGCTATCAGATGGCCATCATCAGCAACGCCACCGACGCCCTGCTGGACTCGCTGGAGAACCTGGGCATCGCGCCGGAGTTCGATCTCATCGTGGGGTCGGCCTATGAGGGCGTGCTGAAGCCGGACGCGGCTATCTACGAGACGACGCTGGCGCGGCTCGGCCGTCGCCCGGAGGAGACCATCTTCATCGATGACTCCCCGGCCAATATCGCCGGCGCGCAAGCCGTGGGCATGAACGCCATCCGCTTCACGCCGTCGATCGACCTCGCCGCCGAACTGGCCGCGTTTGGCG
The DNA here is from genome assembly GCA_018058545.1 of Promineifilum sp. Lineage (GTDB taxonomy): Bacteria > Chloroflexota > Anaerolineae > Promineifilales > Promineifilaceae > Promineifilum. Next base: position 2,321 of record JAGOZU010000162.1, read on the forward strand.
TGCTGACCGGCTAGCCCGTCGGACTCGGCCGCCGAGTATGGCCTATTGTTCGGCCGGTGGGGCCACGCTCTGCTCGGCGACGATTTGCCCGTCGGGACCAAGGTAGCGCAGCGTCTCCGGGCCTGACCCGTCGATACCGTTGCCCGGCACATGAGCCATGAGCATCCGCGCCGAGGCCCCTTCTTCGTCAGCCTGATACAACTCGGCCGGGTAGGAAGCGATGACATTGCCGCGGCCGTCGAGCAGTTGAACCCGATAGGCCGCATCGGTCTCGACGGGCATGAACGGCCGGTCGATCCGCTGGATGGGCAGCGCCGTCACCGCGTCGCCGTCGATCAGGGCGCTCAGCAGCCACCCCTCGCCCTTGTCCGCCCCCGCCCGTCCGGCACGAAGCGCCTGGTCGCGGAACAGTCCTTCATAGGTATAGTCGGAGACCCATTCAGGGCCGCAGTAGCTCATAACGTCGTGGGTCACGTTGGGGTTCAGCAGAGTGTCATCCCCGGTATCGACGCCGATCACCCCGATCGAAGCGTTCGGATAGGGGAAGTTCGGGTCTACGTTATTGGGATTGCCGCAGGGGGCGTGCTGCCGGCCGAGGTTGTGGCCGATCTCGTGCGCCGCGGACTTGCCGGTCTCCGCGTCCACGTCGAGGCCGACCGAGACACGCTGGCCAACCCAGCCCAACCCCGACACGCCGCCGGAGAACCAGTTGCGGCCGCCGGGAGCGCTGTTGGGAACGAGGCCGAAATAGAGGCGGGACGATCCCGGCCCGGCCTCGGCGGCCCAGATCGTGGTCAACTCGCCGAGCAACCGGGTCCATTCGTCGCCGCGCCGCAGATCGCCCCGGAATGTATATGGCGCGCGCAGGGTGACGTCGATCCGGTTGAGCGGAAAGACCGACAGCAGCCAGCCGCTGATCGGGTCGTGGGCGGTTTCGGTGAAGGTCACGCCCGTCACCGTGTCGATATAGGTGATGGGCACGATGGTCAACTCCAGCGCCGGCACCTCGCGGAAGCTGAAGTCGGCGGTCATGGTGTTGTTGGTCTCGCTCCACTCCGGGACCGCGCCTTCGCGGTCGATGGCCACCTTCAGTGAGATCGACCCTTGCAGCCATTCGAGGGGCAAGTCGATGTTGAAGGTCGAGCCGAGGTCATCAGCCGATGGCCGGAGAGAAACCGTTTGGGGGCCGACGGTGAGCGTGCCCAGCGGTTGGCCGTCGCGCCAGGCCTGAACTGTGACGGCGGCGCGCGACGGGTTGCCGTCCGGCCGGACCGAACGGGCGTGGACGCGCAACATGGCCGGCTTGCGAGCGACAAGGGTGACGCCGTTGGATTGGTCCTGCACCGACTGATACAAACCCAGATGATCGATCATCAGGTCTTCCGTCGGCGTTTCCTGCACGGGAACGAACGGCAGATAGATCCGTACAGCCTGTTCCTGTTGCGATGCGGCCGTCACGGTTTCCCAATGTCTGGCCACGACGGCGACCGCGCACAGCAGTAACACAACCAGGGCAATATGCCTTGTCGCATGCTCTCGCATAGATTTCTCCACAACTCGATTGAGTACGGCTGCCGGCGGGCGGGGCTATCCAATTCCCAAGGTACCCCAAACGCGACAGGCTTTTCAGTGGCGCAGCAAGTCAAATTTCCGTACTGCGCCCATAGTAGAGGCTGAAAATTAAAATCCGCGTTACAGCAAAAAAGTAACGCGGATTTCACGCCGATCCCGGCAAAAAGATGAGGGGAAGATTAGGAGGCGGCTTCGGCGACGGCTTCCGGCTCGGCCAGCGGGAACGTGTTCTCGCAGACCGTGCACTTGGCCGTAGTCTTGTTTTCCTGAACCAGGACGCCGTTGCACACGGGGCAGGGCTGGGGCAGCGGCCGCTTCCAGCTGGTCCAGTCACACTCCGGGTAGTTGCTGCAACCGTAGAACACACGGCCGCGTTTGGTGCGCTTCTCGATCAGGTCGCCGCCACATTTGGGACAGGTGACGCCCACCTTGATCAGGATCTGCTCCGTGTAGCGGCACTGGGGGAAGTTGCTGCAGCCGATAAACCGGCCGAAGCGACCCTGGCGATAGACCAGCGGGTGGCCACTGAGCGGGCAGTCGCGGCCGACATACTCCGGCTCGCGCTTGAGGTCCAGCTTGGGCAAGGCCTCGTCGGCCACCGCCAGCGACCTGGAGAACTGCTGATAGAACTCGTCGATGACCGGCACCCACGGCTTGCCCTCGGCGATCTCATCCAGCTCGTCTTCCATCCGCGCCGTGAAGTCGACCGAC
>JAGOZU010000163.1 GCA_018058545.1 Promineifilum sp.
AGGCGGTAAGCAGTGAAATCAGGCGTTCTTGATGACGATCTCTTCGTCGTCGAACGCATTGGCCTTTGGCGCGATCTCGGCGTCTCGGGGCATAACCAGCGCCAGGACGAGATAGATCAACAGGCCGACACCGTTCCACAAGGTCAACAGGACAAGCAGCAAGCGGACGATGGCCGGATCGACATTCAAATAGTCGGCAACTCCGGCGCATACACCGAACAGCATCTTGTTGTCACGGGAACGAATCAGTCGTTTGTCGTTCATGTTCATACCTCCAAGGTCTAATCCACAATACTATGAACTATACGCCGGGCGTTTCGCAAAGTTGCACGAGTTCAAACAGCGAAAGCCGGAGCGATTGCACACAGAAATGGAATGTCGGAGGATGAACCTAGGGGGCGTTCATGAGTCCATCGACGTATTGAATGAAGGTCTCTCCCAATGGGGTCAGCACGCCACGTTCGCCATCAAAGAGGTTGCCGGTCTTGTAGTCACCCTCATCATAGATGCTGTACCAGAAGGCGAATTGCACCAGCCGCCCGCCATCGGCCGCCAGGCCGCTGTCGCCGGTGGCTGTTCTGAAAAACTCAAACGACTCAACCAGGTAGTTCTGCACAAATTCGGGTGGAAAGCCGTAATCTTCCGGCAAGAGAATGCCGAACTCCGTCACCGCCAGCGGCTTGTCGCCATAACCGTTGGCCGCCATCCAATCCCGGAAAGCGACAGTATAGGCTTTCATCAGTTCGATATCGCCGTGATCCTCGACCTCGTACAACTGCCCGGCCGTCTCCGTCATCCCCGGCGGGATACCGATTCCCCAGCCGCCCTCTTCCTCGCGCAGGACGAACAGATGGACGGCCCACAGATCAGCCGGCATCGGCTCGCCGTATGTCCGGCGATAGTGCTGCAGAACCCGGTCGAGATAGGCCAGGCGGAGCGGTGTCGGCAGGGCAACGCCGCCCGCACCGATTTTGGCGGAGGGATCGCGTTCCTTGATGAAGGTATAGATGTCGTGATAAGCCTCGGCGTATTCTTCAGCCGTGGCATTGTCCTGCCAGGGCACATCCGGCTCGTTGCCCACCATCCAGTATGAGCCTGGGTTACCCTCGATAGTTTGCTCGATGAGATTGGCGACCGCCGGCCATTCTATCTCCTCGCCTACCTGGCCCAGTCGAACCGTCTGCCAGATGGTCAGATTCGGCACCTCGGGAGGAGAAGGCCATGTACGCCAAAAGGTGAAATGGCCGAAGCGCAGCCCCAGTTCGATACCTTGCTCGATGTCCGACAGCGCCCCCGCCAGGCCGATGCGATCCAGCGCCGGATCCAGAGGCAGGGCAGGCGTGGGCGAGGCATCGGTCGCTTCCGGCACAGTTGTCGCCGGAGCGACGGCCGCCGGTGTAGCCGAGCCAATGGCGGTCGATTCGACGACAGGCTGAGGGGTGCGAGTCGGCACGATTGGCTCCGGGGTGGGCGTCACCAATGTCATCTCAGGCGGCCGCTCAGGCCTGGCCACCAGCAACGTCAGCAATACCATCCCGATGGCCAACCCAATCCAGTAATACGCTCCGTGCCGGTTGGTCGAGTTCATTTACAAGAGGGGACAAAGAAAAGATCGGCGGCTGCATAAAGGCTTCATACAACCGCCGATCTCATTTAGTCAAGACAGACTGTATTCCTGACCGATCAGATTAGTCCGCCAGGTCCTTCACATCTTCGGCCGCGGCCGCTTCGGCGGCTTCGGTTGGACGAGATTGGTGAATATCGACGCGGGTCGTCACGCGCTTGACCACATCCAGCGTGTTCTTGACATTGAGCTGCTGGAAGAGGAACTCGAATTGCTCCTGGAGCACGCCGCCGATCTTGGCCAGCTCGGCCTCGTCCAGGTTCCACCAGGCTTCCTTGAACGGACCGATGGCGCGTTTGCGCGCCGAATAGAGGCTTTGTTCATCCGTCTTGCCCGGCTTCCATTCGTCTTTGTGATGCTCGCGCAGGTAGGCGTAGGCCTCTTCGACCAGTTCCTTGGGCAAGTAATCGAAGACGATGTTCTGGAAATTGGTCGCCAGGTGGATTTCCACCGTGCCAATCTCCGGGAACTTGTTGAAAGCGCTGGGCGGCAAGGTCGACGCGCCATGCTGCACCGCGCCACCCATGCCGTAATCCTCGCGCGCTACGCGGCTCAGATCATGCAAGGTGTCGAAGTCCACTTTCACCTGAGCCAGCGTGCCGTCGGGCAGCACCACGCCACCGTGGCTCGTGCCTGTCTGGACCGATATCTTGGAGATGCCGGGCAGTCCACCGGCCAACTCGCGACGATAGCCCTGCATGAAGGCGTGGAGTTCCTCGACGGTGGAATTCTTGTGGCCGACCTCGCCGATCTCGCCGCCAAGGGAAATCGTGATGCCGTCCGGCTCGATCTCGCGCACGTATTCGGTCAGGCGGGCGCACAAGGTGTAGTTCAGGTTTTGCTGTTCATCCAGGGTCGGATAGCCGAGATCGACCAGCGTCGATGTATCGATATCGATGTTGTAGAAACCGGCGGCCACAGCCTCGTCCATGAGGTCCTTTACGGCCTGAACCTCAGCATCGGGTGCGCTCTTGTAGCGGCTGAGCGAAATCTGGAAATGGTCGCCCTGAATGAAGACCGGGCCGCGATATCCTTCCTTGATAGCCGCCGCCAGCACGCTGCTGGTGTATTCGGCCGGTCGCTGGCCGGTGTAGCCGATCTCGCTGCGGGCGATCTCAAACAGCATCGCGCCGACGTTGTACTTGTTGGCGGCGCGGAAGACGGCGCGCGACGAGTTGTAGTTCATAGCGCGGATATTCATGGCCGGGACGGTGAAATCAGCCGGCACATCGCCGCGGCCGATAGCCATGTATAACTGATGGATCGACGCCAGGTAGATGCCCAGGCTGTGGGCGATCTCCCAGATCAGCCAGCGGGCCGTATCACGGACCAGACCCTCGCCGAAAACGGCCGTCTGGATCAGCCCATCGATCTTCCTGGGCAGCGCCGACTCATCAAGGATGGTGACGACGTCGCGATCTACGGAAACGACACCATCCAGGTGGCGCAATAATTCATCAACAGAATTTGCCTTCATGCTCAAATCTCCTCTTGTGGATTTATCTGTCAAATTGCAGGTACATTCGCACTCCCGGTCGACAAGATGACTTGGCAGGCCGGCAAGGCAGCGAACGGGATAGGTAAACGAGCGATCAAACCAATTGGGATGTTATCATACTTCAAAGAGAAGGATCACGACAATTAGCATCACTTTAAGGTGATCAATGTCACATCAACAATCAGCTAACTGTCCACGGTTCATCGAATAGACGTGAAACGGGCCAAGCTCATCGGCGCCTTCCTTCTCAAACGCCATGCCGATGTTCACGGCTACCTTGGCCGACGGCCCATTTTCAGGGTCGATCGTGCAAATGAGGCGCGACAGATCCAGCCGGGTGAAGGCATAATCCCGAATGCCGCGAGCCGCCTCGGTGCCCAGACCCAACCCCCAATATCGCTTGTCGATCATATAGGCGATCTCGGTTTCATCCTGTCCGTCAATCGTCCACGGGAGCAACCCGCAGCGGCCGATGAACGCGCCGTTCTCCTTCAGGATCGTGGCCCACAAACCCAACTCGGGATGCCGGGGATGACCATTCAGAAACCATTCCAGTTCCTCCCTTGTCTCCTCATAGGTCAGGGTTTTGTCCGGCGATACGCCTTCGGGCGGGAAGAACTGCCGCATTTCCGGGTCGCGGTAGAGGGCGTAGAGATTGTCCAAATCAGACCGGAGCAACCGTCGCAGCAAGAGCCTGTCGGTTTGAAGAATCAATACAGCAGGTTCATCGTTCATTGTAGTGTCCTTTGATGATGTGCGTGACTGGCCTACCAATTTGACGCTGAATCTTTGTAAGATGAAAGGGGAGAACAATATATTAGCCGGAGTGAAGCCGACCTACCAGCGATTGAGCATTTTGAATTTTGCTGGATGTCGAGCAGCCCGGCAACTGCCTAGTTCTTCGCTCTAATCTCCCGCCACTCCCGCACGATCCGCTTCTCGTCTTCGCTCAGCTTGGCCGGCAGCTCGACGGCCGCCGTCACATACAGATCGCCGCGCTCGTCGGGCTTGCGCACATTGGGCATGCCCAGGTTCTTTAGCCGGAATACCTTGCCGTTGCGCGTGCCTTCGGGGATGTTGAGGTTGACCGTCTTGTCGATGGCCGGGACGGCCACCTTGCCGCCCAGCAGCGCGGTGAACAGGTCGACCGGCAGCGTCATGCGCAGGTCGTCGCCGTCGCGCTCGTAGACCTTGTGCGGCATGACCTCGACCTTTAGATAGAGATCGCCGGAGCGGCCGTCGGCCGCTCCCGCCTGGCCACTGAGGCGCACGCGCGACCCGGTGCGGACGCCACGGGGGATTTTGGCCTCCACGCGCTTGCCACCTTCCCATTGCAGGGTGCGGGAG
>JAGOZU010000089.1 GCA_018058545.1 Promineifilum sp.
GCATCGAACTGTTCGCGACGGGCGGCATCGGCGGCGTTCACCGCGGCCATCCGTTTGATATCAGCGCCGACTTGCGGGAATTGGGACAAACGCCGGTGACGGTCGTCAGCAGTGGAGCCAAGTCGATCCTTGATCTGCCGGCCACACGGGAGGTGCTGGAAACCGAGGGTGTCACCGTAGTCGGATACGGCGTCGATGAGTTACCCGCATTCTTCTCCCGGTCGAGCGGTTTGCCGGTGGATGTTCGCCTGGATACGCCCGCGGGTGTCGCCTCCCTTATCGAGGCACGTAAACGATTGAGATTGGATAGTGGCATACTGGTGACGGTTCCCGCACCCGATGAAGCATGCATGGATCCGGCAGAGGCCGAAGCGGCAGCGGCCCAGGCAGCACGAGAGGCTGACGAAGCGGGCATTCATGGCATGGCATCGACCCCCTGGTTGCTTCAAAGGGTGGTGGAGCTGACGGGCGGCCGCAGCATGACCGCCAACACAGCCCTGCTGCAAAACAACGGCCGAGTGGCGGCCGAGATCGCTGTCGCTTTGAGCGCTAGGAAATAGAGCGTGGACATCGTCATGTATCGGGCTGTTTCGGTTCGCACCTCAATACGTTTGACAACCGGCCGGATCGTGGCTTATAATGCCTCCAATTGAAATCTGATCGACTGTGACGGAGACAAGTACGGCGGTCGGCGGTTACCAGAGAATCGGCGGAAGGTGCGAGCCGATGCCGCGAAAGCCTGAAATCCACTCCCGAGTCGCTTCCGAAAAGCCAATGGCCCAAGGGAAGCCGGTTGCGTCCGTTATCGCGCACATGAGGCCGAGCTAATTGCGTTCGGCGAACCCAGGTGGCACCACGAGCCCCCTTCGTCCTGGAAAACGAAGGGGGCTTTTCTATTGAGGTGAAAAAAGACATGATTGACCTGAATTTGATTCGCGAGAAACCCGAATGGGTAAAGGAACAAATGGCGCGATTGGGCGACGAGAAAGCGCCGATCGACGCCATTCTGGCAGCCGACGTCCGACGACGGGAGATCATCCTGGAAGTGGAAGAGCTACGTCGCCAACGCAACGAAAGCTCGAAGCAGATCGGGGCATGGATGGGCAGGATCAAGAAGCTTGAAGGCGATCTGAAGCAAGCGGAAGCCACGGGCGGAACGGCCGAACCGCTCCGCACCCAACTCGTCGCCATCCAGTCCGATGCCGACCAGGCCAGGGAAGAAGTGCGTCGCATTGGCGACCGCGTCACGGAGCTGGAAGAGGAGTTGCGGGTTGTCGAGGCCGAAGAGGACGAGAAGATGCTCTGGGTTCCCAATATCCCGCACGAGAGCGTTCCGTATGGGCCGGATGACAGCTATAACATCGCCTATCCGCCCGAAGGTCCCCCGCTGCCGGAATTCGACTTTGAGCCACAGGCACATTGGGACTTAGGCCCGGCATTGGGCATCATCGACTTCGATCGCGGCGTCAAGCTGAGCGGTTCGCGCTTTTACGTGTTGAAAGCCGGCGGGGCGCGCCTCCAGCGAGCGGTAATCCAGTTTATGCTGGATTACCACACCGACCGGCACGGCTACACGGAGATCTATCCGCCGTTCATGGTCCGCTCAGCCATGTTCGTCGGCGCGGGTCAACTGCCTAAGTTCGCCGATAACATCTATCGCGACGCCGAGGAAGACTTCATGTGGCTAGGGACGGCCGAGATCGCCCTGACCAATATCCATCGAGACGAGATACTGGAGGAGGCCGATTTGCCTCTGAACTACGTGGCCTATACGCCATGCTTCCGCCGCGAGAAAATGAGCGCCGGGCGGGACGTACGCGGCATCAAGCGCGGCCACCAGTTCGACAAGGTCGAGATGTATAAATTCACGACGCCGGAAACCAGCTACGAACACCTCGATGAGTTGGTCAGTCATGCTACCGATATTTGCGAAGCGTTGGACCTACCCTATCGTCGCATCGAGATGGTCACCGGCGATTTGGGCTTCGGTGCAGCGAAAAAGTTCGATGTCGAAGTCTGGGCGGCCGGTTGCCGGGAATGGCTGGAGGTCAGCTCGGCCAGTAACTGCGAGGCATTTCAGGCGCGACGAGCCAACGTCCGCTATCGGCCGGCCGATGGCGGGCGGGTTCGTCATGTCCACACATTGAATGCCAGCGGCCTGGCCTTGCCCCGCGTGATGATCGCGATTATGGAGAACTATCAGCAGGCAGACGGCACGATCGTCATCCCTGATGTTCTGCGGCCATATATGGGCGGGCGGGAAAGAATCGGTTAGACCATCCACTTTAACAGAAGGGTGGCGCTCATCGGACGATGGGCGCCACCCTTTTTAATACAATAAGGCAATTACACTCTATTTAATCCCTAATCGCAGCAGGCTGGATCGGAGCTACATTCCATAGGCACATCGCCGTTTGCATAATGGACCGGAAGCCCCAAATAGGGAGACGGATCGATCGTATTGGCGAATTCAAGTTCATTGGTATAGCGCCCGCGGCCGTCGTCCTGAACAATGGAGAAATGCAAGTGAACCCAGACGTCCCACAAGGCATTCCCGTTGTAATCACCTGTATAGCCCAGCAACGTCCCCCGCTCCACAAATAGTTCACTCGTCCCCGGCGGAAAGGCCGGTTCGATGAAACTGTTGCCGGCCTCATCGGCCATATGGGCATAGTAAAGCCAAATCTGGCGGCCAGGAACCAAAGGATCGTCAGGAACTCGCTGGATTAAGGCGCTACGCCAACCGTCCTCCCGACTGACATACCCGTCATAAGCAGCCAGAACAGGGACAACGCCCGGATCGGCATTGCTGAAGATATCGATGCCCTGATGAGGCGATGCAGCCGAATAGGGGCCATTCGTATCGGCATACAATAGGCCAATGAAACCATCAGCCGGCAAGATAAACGGCGCGCCTGGGCAAGCCTCACGTTGTACAGTGACGAGATCGGCTCGCGTGGCTTCATCACCCTTGGCCCAAAGCCAATACTGACCAGCGCGAGGGCCGGTAATGCTGCCCACATAGCTAAAGATACGCCAACCGACATAAGCGACCACAAAAATGGCGATAATCAACAGCGCAGCCCGAACAAACCGGTTCACGGGAACACCCTCGAATTCAACCTAAATAAAGTAAAAGGCCGGAGATCTCTCTCCGGCCGAACATATTTCTGAAATCAAATGAGTTTCGAAACAACTACTTGAGCGAAGCAGGATCGATACCGGCGGCCTTGAGAGCCTTGTTGTAGGCCGATTGGGCTTTGGCGTTTGCCACTCGCGCGTGACGAATCTCTTCCGGCGACATACCGTCCGTGATCTCAATCAGTTGAGGCGGGGTGATACCAATCGGTGCCGCTGGGGCGGCGGGAGCAGCAGGAACTCCAGGGGCGGCAGCAGCAGCGGGAGCAGGAGCAGCGGCCGCAGGGGCTGCACTGGCAGTCGCCGCAGCCGGATCAACACCGGCGGCTTTCAACGCCTTATGATAGGCCGACTGGGCCTTGGCATTGGCCACTCGTGCCTTGCGTACCTCTTCGGGGGACATGCTGTCAGTGATCGCGATCAGTTGCGGCGCAGCCACACTGACGGCCGGAGCGGCAGCCACGGGAGCCGCAGCCACCACAGGAGCCGCACCAGCGGCCATGGCCGGCGCAGCCACAGGCGCACCGGGTGCAGCCGACTTGAGCGCCTTGTTATATGCCGATTGCGCCTTGGCGTTGGCCACACGCGCCTTGCGCACCTCTTCAGGAGCCATGCCGTCAGTAATGTTGATGAGGACCGGTGGGGGAATAGCCGGCGCGGCCGCGGCTGCCTGAACGCCACCGGCAACTGCCACCGGCGCGCCGGCGGCCGCCATAGCGTTGACGGAGGGTGCGCCTGTGCGCACGCCATCCCAACCATGGAAACGAGCAATTCGCACAGCAGTCAAGGGATCGGTTGCCGCGCTTTTGCCGGCAGTGGAAAGGGTCGATTTGCCGTCACGGCCAATGCGGTTATTCGCGCCGCGAGGCAACGCGGCGGCGAGCTTGGCGGCCTCCACACGAGCTTCCTTCAGTTGATCCTCATAGCTCGAGGCCACCTTGATACGATGACCGAACGTCATGCCGGGATTGTATGCACGCTCCTCGGCGGCCATCGCGGCCTGGGTATTAGTCACCGCATTGGACATCCTCGTGAAAAGGAAAGCAAGAAACAATCCCGCCGACAACACCAGGAACATAATCAGAATGAAAACGAAAATGGCCATAAAGAATCACCCTTACCTGCATTCAGCTTCCAAATACCGGCCCATTATAGCCCTTGCCTCTGGTTTCTCAAAAAGAAAACGGCCCAAACCAGTACAACAGGTGGGCCGTCTATAGATAACTCAATCTATCAATATGCCGAAGGTGGGATTCGAACCCACACGAGGGAACCCTCACTACGCCCTGAACGTAGCGCGTCTGCCGGTTTCGCCACTTCGGCTAAGTCGAAAGGTATTTTATCAGACCCAACATGAATGTCAATGATATGGAAGATGTCTTTCAGCCGGCAGAAGCCAGTTTCCCCGCTCGCTCCAGACCTTCGAGCCGTTGGTTCTTCGCATTGACCCACTCGACATGATAGTGCGATACCAGGTCCGCGAGCGGTTGCCACATATCGACGTTGGCTACCGGCTGTCCGTCCCGTTTAAGCCAGCCCCCAGCCTGCCAACCGGCCACCCAGCGTGTGATCCCTTGATAGAGGTAATCCGATATCGTGAACACCTGAGCGCGATCGCCGGGCGACAACAACAATAGACCCTCCAGCGCGGCCGTTAGCTCCATCCGGTTATTGGTTGTCCGGGGATCGCTCCCGCTGTGCTCCTCCCATTCACCGTCCTTTTCCAACGCAACCGCCCACCTGCCCGGCCCCGGGTTCCCCTTGCAGGAGGCTCGCAGATATAGACGAGGTATATCGGCTTCCAGATCGACCTTCGGAGTGATAGCCAGCCGGGCCTCTCGCGCGAGCCGGTCTACTTTTTCGTTGGCCGGATCGCCACTGTGACCCTGAACCCAATGCCAGTTAATGTCGTGCTGCTTCACAAGGCGACGCAGCTCCTGCCATAAGTCGGCATTTGGAACAGGCTTTCCGCCTTTCGTCTTCCACCCGGCGCCCTCCCATTTCTCGATGCTCTCGGTGACACCACGACGCAGGTATTGCGAGTCGGTGTGGAACTCGACGCGGCAGCGGCGACGAAGCGATCCGAGGGCGCTGATGGCCGCTTGCATCTCCATGCGATTGTTGGTGGTCTTGGGAGCGTTGCCCGTCAATGTTCTTTCATGATCGCCATAGCGGAGCAGGGCCGCCCAACCACCGATACCGGGATTGGGATCGGCCCCGCCATCACTATAAATGATCACGATATCCGAATCATCAGCCATAAATCGCCATCGATTGGCAACTTACTTGTTCAAGGCGGCCAGCATATCTTCCACATTGGTGAATTTGACGCGCGGACGCCCCTGCTCCTTGCCTCGGCTCACCTCAATTTCATCCAGGGTCTTCCAATCTTCGAAGGTGATGTAATGCGGTTGACGCTCACCCACCAGGGCCAGGATTTCACCCGCAGTAGCATGATCCGGATTCAGCGTGTGCCCTTCGCGAGCGTCAGCCAACATATTTTCGGCCGTCTCGGTTGCGTCGGGCCTGTTCGTGCCGATAACCCCCGTAGGTCCTCGTTTGATCCATCCGGCTGTATATTGGCCTACAAGTGGCTCTTCTGACTTTGAGTCCAGCACGCGGCCGTCATTGTTCGGGATAATCCCCCATCTTTCATGAAACGGCACGCCCGGCAGCGGCACACCACGGTAACCAATGGAACGGAACACGAGATCGACGTCGAGTGTCTCCATCCGGTCGGTAGCCCGCGAGCGCAATGACCCGGCATCGGTGGCATACAACTCGTTTTGAACGATCTTCATCTGCTTGACATGACCATTTTCATCACCGACCAGTTCCGTGGGCGACACGAGGAATCGAAGGTATAGCCGCTTTGATTTACCGGCCGGCTGGTGCGTTGAGAGTTCCTGGATGATCTCCACCTTGCGCACATCGGGCCGGCTGGCTTCGGCCATGGAAGCCAGGCTCAACGGGTCCAGCTCGGCTTCTTCCGGCGTGACGATGGTGTCGCAATCCTCCAACTCTCCTAACTCTTTCGCCTCCGGGGCGGTAAAGGCTGCCTGGGCGGGGCCGCGACGGCCAAGAATATAGACCTCTTTCACCTTGCTGTTACTGAGAGCTTCCAGCGCATAATCGGCAATGTCTGTCTTCATCAACTCGTCGCGGGTTCGGCAGAGGATACGAGCGACATCAACAGCCACGTTGCCGACGCCGACGATAGCCACACGCTCCTTGGACAAATCAAATTGAAGATCACAAAAATCCGGATGGCCGTTATACCAGGCCACAAACTCAGTCGCCGGGTAACTGCCAATCAGATCATCTCCGGGGATGTCCAACGGCCGATCGGTCTGCGCGCCGACGGAATATACGATCTGGTGGTAATAATTCTTCAGTTCCTCAACCGTCAGATCGCGGCCGATTTCAACATTTCCGAAGAAACGGAAACGAGGGTTAGCGGCAATACGATCAAAGGCGGCCGTCACCGACTTGATCTTTTGATGGTCGGGAGCGACCCCATTGCGAACAAGTCCATAAGGAGTCGGCAGGCGATCATACAAATCGACTTCGATAACAAGCCCTGTTTCCTTGAACAGGCGCTCAGCAGTATAAAATCCGGCCGGGCCGGCACCGATAATGGCGACGCGCAAGGGATGCGCCGCAGTTCCGATTAAAGACATGGGATTATTCTTCTCCTTCGGCAATAATCCGGGTTTCCAGAGTATCGACCTCGCCGCGATAAGCATCGCGCTGGATTTTTAGCACGTCACCGATCGAGATAATGCCGATGAGTTGCCCTTCGTCGACGATAGGCAGATGGCGAAAACGTTTTTCGAGCATCGTCTGGGCTACGGCGATAATATCATCCTGGGGCATGCCGACAATGACATCGCGGGTCATGATCTCCGCGACCGGTCGGCCGAAGAAATTCTCATCACCGGCGGCCGTGCGCATGATATCGCGCTCGCTCAGAATCCCCACCAACTTCCCGTTCTCATCGACCACGAGCAGCGCGCCAATTCGGTGCTCAACAAGCACAGCGATCGCGCGGCGAACAGGCTCATCATCCCGAACTGTGATGAGGTGGCCCTTCTTGGTTGCCAGAATATTTCGAATTTTCATGTGGATTCCTCTCTCTAAGGAAGTGCGGCTCCCGGCCGCCTTGAACTTCCTCAAGTATAAACAAAAAAAGGTGCAAAGGGGTAACCTTTGCACCTTTCATTATCAGATTAATCCGGATTGACCAGGATTACTTGAAGGCTTCACAAGCTGGACATGATCCATCGGGTCGAATCATGGCGTAACCAGCTTGCGGGTCACCTGCCGGATCGAACGACGTGAAATCGACGTTGAAGACGATCATCATCATGACACGGCCACTGGATATTGAGAGATCGCGCGCCTCTCTCAACCATTGAGCCTGTTCCTGGACCGATGTGCCGCTGGCCCAGGCGAAATTCGGCGGTAGACCGCTGAAGCCGTCACCCGAGAGATAGCCCAATTCCGTCCAGCATATCTGGCGAGCGCCACCGAACGTATTGTAATACAGATCCAGCATCGGCTTGAAATACCAGCTATAGTGGGATCCGGCCGGATGCCCGCTCGTAGCACTGGGCGACGTCGCCCCGGCATTGTGATGCGCCCCGATGCAGTCCGCGTAATTGGCTGCCCCGGCGGCGCGCATCCCGGCAATATAGCGGTTATCCGCCCAGGCGTTGGTCGAGTTATCGAAGCCGGTGGGAGCAGGCGCGCCGGATATGACAAGAACGTTGGGATTGGCTGCCTTGATAGCCTGATAAGCCGGGGCAAGCATATTATTGACATATGCGGCGGGATCGATTTGACCGGCCGGCCATTCGAAGTCGATATTCTGCTCATTCCATACTTCGATCGCATCCGGACCTTGGCTCGCCAAAGCGCCCATGAATTGGCTGAAAGCGGCGAAGTCAATGCTATTGGGAGCCGGATACGGGGTCTTGCCCGTGACCGAAATCAACACTTTGAAGCCGGCAGCCTTGGCATTCTGGATTGATCCTCCCAGGTCCGCGGCCGAATCTCCCGGCGCCCATTTGTGCTGGAACTTGACCCAGTTCATCCCCGCATCCTTCATCACCTGAGCATTGGCGAAGGTTTGGGTTTGACCGCCGAAGTTAAAGCCGGTCGATGGTGGTGGCGGAGCCGGCGTGACACCAGGTACGGCCGTTGGAGCCGGTCCGGCGCCGGGAATGGTCAGGACCTGACCGACGAAGATCAGGTTGACGTTGACGATATTATTAGCCTGGGCGATCGCCTGCACTGTAGTGCCAAATTGGGCAGCAATTCTGGAGAGGGTATCCCCAGGCTGGACGACGTAAGTTTGTGTCGAAGGGGGAGGCGGATTGGGGGCCGGCGTTGACGTCGGCCCAGGAGGTGGCGGGGGAGCCGGGGCATCACCAGGGATCTCCAATGCCTGACCGACGTAAATCAGGTTGGGGTTGGGAATATTATTGGTTCGGACGATGGCATCCACCGTCGTATTGAATTGGCGAGAGATGCGCCAGAGGGTATCTCCCGGCTGCACGATATATGTGGCGGCCGATACAACAGCGGCGGTTACCAACAGCAGGACAACGACAATGGCGGTTGCGGTCCAGCGCGATCTTTTCATGACCTCACTCCTGAATAATATGTCAACATGAGAAACACATTATAAATTTAATATTGTAGTGATGCAACAGGAATGCTGACTTTTTTACATAAGCCTACAGATGCATCATGCCAGATTTCCCGGTATCATTACATGAATCCCGCGTGAATTTCTTTAATAAAGGTAGAATCCAACGATGATGACCGATCCTGAGTTGAACCAGCGCGCAGAGCCGAACAAAATTGAATATCATGACGACATACTCTCCACTATTGGCCACACCCCTCTGGTTCGCATCAACTCCGTCACCAGCGGACTGGAGCCGCTCGTATTGGCCAAAGTCGAATACTTCAATCCGGGAGGATCGGTGAAGGATCGCATCGGCTGGCCGATCATCGAGGACGCTGAGCGCGACGGCCGCTTGCGGCCGGGCGGCACCATCATCGAGGCGACATCGGGCAACACCGGCGTAGGGCTGGCCATCGCCGCGGCCATCAAAGGTTACCGCTGCGTCTTTGTCATGCCCGACAAAATGTCGCAGGAGAAGATATTGTTGCTGCGGGCCTATGGAGCCAGGGTTGTCGTCACACCGACGGCCGTCGAACCAGAAGACCCGCGCAGCTATTACTCCGTGGCCCGTCGCCTGGTGGATGAGACTCCTAACTCAATCCTGGCCAATCAATATTACAATCCGGTCAATCCTCAAGCCCATTACGACACCACGGGACCGGAACTATGGGCGCAAACGAGTGGCCAAATCACCCATCTCGTGGTCGGCATGGGCACCGGCGGCACCATCTCCGGCACGGGGCGCTACTTGAAGGAGCAAAATCCCGATGTACAGATCATCGGCGT
Organism: Promineifilum sp.; assembly: GCA_018058545.1. Lineage (GTDB taxonomy): Bacteria > Chloroflexota > Anaerolineae > Promineifilales > Promineifilaceae > Promineifilum. The sequence continues at coordinate 9,620 of JAGOZU010000089.1, forward strand.
CGATCCCATCGGCTCAATCCTCTACGAATTGCATCGAAGCGGCAATTACACGGAAGCCGAGGGATATAAGGTCGAAGGGATTGGCGAGGATTTCCTGCCCGGCACGACCGACTTGAGCATTGTCGATGAAATCATCCAGGTCAATGACCGCGAGAGTCTCCTGATGACTCGAAGGCTGGTGCGGGAAGAGGGCCTTTTTGGCGGAGGATCGTCAGGCTCGGTTATGGCTGGGGCATTGAAATTCATCCGCCAACACAGGCTTGGCCCTGAGGCGATCGTGGTCGTCATCCTGCCTGATTCCGGCTCGCGATATCTGAGCAAGGTATACAATGACGACTGGATGCGCGAGAATGGCTTTCTGGATCAGATCTGGAGCGATATCCGCGCCGGGGACATACAGGCGACCAAAGAGAGCGGCCGCGTTTATACAGCGCGAGCAACCGACCTCTTGAAGGAAGTAGTCGCCCAGATGAAAGACCATAATGTCTCGCAACTGCCGGTTGTGAACGGAGAAGGGCGACTTGTAGGGCTGGTCAGCGAGATCGATCTATTAAATCATATGCTGATGTCCAACCATGTCCACCAGCCGGATGAAACAATTGAGGGCATGATCAACACCAATGTTCCCATCGTTGGGCCCAACGCACAGCTGGAAACCCTGATGTCACTCATCAAGGATCGTTCGGCCGTCGTCATCGTCAATCACGAGGATCAGGTCGAAGGGATTCTGACCAAGATCGATATCCTTGACTACTTGTCATCGCAAATCCGTTAGACCGACTGTTATCGGTGATAAATCACACGGCCGCGGAGGCTCTGTACCCCCGATATTAATCGACCGCCGCTTCGACAGCATCCTCGGTGATATCGACGTTCAGACCCAAACTCTTCTGATGGCTAACGGCCGCAGCCATAAAGGCATTGAACAGGGGATGGGGACGATTGGGACGGCTCTTGAACTCCGGATGGAACTGACTGCCCAGCATAAACGGATGGTTGCGCAATTCGGCAATCTCCACCAGGCGACCGTTGGGCGACAGGCCGCTGAAGACCATTCCACCTTCCTGTAGCAACTCGCGGTAGGCATTATTGAATTCCCAGCGGTGTCGATGGCGCTCGGAGATTTCTTCCTGTCCGTAGGCCTGGTAGGCCTTGGTGCCGGGAATCAGGCGAGCGGGATAGGCGCCCAACCGCATCGTGCCGCCCATATCAGCCAAATCGCGCTGATCAGGCATCAGGCTGATGATCGGATGATCACAACCACTGTCAAATTCAGTGCTGTTGGCTTCGTCCGTACCGAGCAGGCTGCGAGCCAATTCGATGCACATGACCTGCATGCCAAGGCACAACCCAAGGTAAGGAACCTTATTTTCCCTGGCCCAGCGAGCGGTCATGATCTTGCCCTCGATACCTCTCTCGCCAAAGCCGCCCGGAACAACAACCCCGCTAACATTCTGCAACAGATCCCAATACCTGCCTTTTTCCAGATCGCCAGAATGGATCCATTCAATTTCAACCTGCCGGTTGTTAGCGACGCCGGCATGATAGAGAGCCTCGCGCACGCTCAAATATGCGTCATGGAGTTCGACATATTTACCGACGATAGCGATGCGAATAGAGGGTTTCGGCCGCCGGATTTCTTCGATCATCCTTTCCCATTGACGCAGATCGGGCGTCTTCACCTGAGTGAGGCCCAGCCTCTCCATTACGTAATCGGCGAGATGGGTCTCCTCCAACAGCAAAGGGATATTATAGAGAATGTCGCTGGTGACGGCCGGTATGACAGCCTCGCGAGGCACATCGCAAAAGAGTGATATCTTGTTCAGATGTTCCTCGGCGATAGGGTAATCGGCGCGAGCGATGATGACATCTGGCTGGATGCCGATCCCACGCAACTCCCGAACACTGTGCTGAGTCGGCTTGGTTTTCAGTTCCTGACTGGCGTTAAGATAGGGGAGAAGCGTCACATGGACATAAAGCGTGTTCTCGCGGCCGACATCGGAACGCATCTGGCGCAGGGCTTCCATAAAGCCCCCGCTCTCATAGTCGCCGACCGTCCCGCCCACTTCAATGAGGACTATCTCCGCGCCGCTTTTTTCGGCTACCAGATGGATATTGCGCTTGACCTCATTGGTAATGTGGGGGATTTCCTGAACAGTGCCGCCGAGATAGTCACCGCGACGCTCGCGCGCCAGAACTTCGGCATGCACCCGACCATTGGTCACGTTTGAAGCCTGATTGAGGCTGATGTCTATAAACCGCTCGTAATGACCCAGGTCGAGGTCGGTCTCGGCGCCGTCATCCGTGACGAACACCTCCCCGTGCTGATAGGGTGACATGGTACCGGGATCGACATTGAAATATGGATCGAGTTTTTGTGCGGTCACGGTGAAGCCGCGCGCCTTGAGCAGACGGCCGAGCGCCGCGGCCGTCACTCCCTTGCCAATTGAGCTTACCACCCCACCGGTGAAAAATATATATTTGGTCATCCTGTCTCCCTAAAAGAGAGGTGGGGCATGTTATCCTGGGAAACATGCCCCACCTCAATCAGGTACTCGCCGGAGTACGCTGTCCGTTTTGTATCGTGCGGGTCGCATTGGTGCATACCGCCCTCTTGAACGTAGCAGAGAATAGCATTATTTGAGGGCACGGACAAGCGATTTTTTAGAGCTGAGAGTTGCAGGATGCGAGTGATATAATGAGACCAATCAGACGAAGAGGATTAAATGATGCTTGATTTCACCGATAAAGTTGTCCTAATCACCGGGTCGTCGCGAGGCATCGGCCGCACCACCGCCCAACTATTCGCCTCACGAGGAGCGAGGGTCGCCGTGCACTATCATCGCAATCAAGCCGCAGCCGAAGAAACCCTGAGTTCGCTCGACGAGGATAGTACCCATCCACGAGGCCATATCATCACCCAGGGAGATATCGCCAACCCTGATGAAGTAGTGGCGCTCGTCGATAACGTTCTCGCCAGAATGGGCCGGATCGACGTGCTGGTTAATAACGCGGCGATCTATGAGGACCACCCGCTGGCTGATGTCTCATTTGAAGCGTGGCAGGCGAGCTGGCGAGCTGTCATCGACACCAACGTGCTGGGCGCGGCCAATATGTGCTATTGCGTTGCCCGTCACATGATCGACCGGGGAGGCGGCCACATCGTCAACGTTTCCTCGCGGGGTGCATTTCGTGGCGAGCCGACCGGCCCAGCCTACGGCGCCAGCAAGGCCGCTCTAAATTCGATGAGCCAATCGCTGGCCAAATACCTTGCCCCTTACAATATCTCGGTCGGCGTTGTCGCGCCGGGGTTCGTGGAAACAGAAATGGCGCGGGAAGCGCTGACAGGGCAGAGTGGCATAGAGATTCGTAGCCAAAGCCCATTCAACCGCGTGGCTCGGCCGCAGGAAGTCGCCTACGCGGTGCTGTTTCTGGCCTCAGAGGGGGCGGAGTTCATGACCGGGGCCATCATCGACGTCAATGGAGCATCGTATCTGCGAACATGAGCGCCGGGATGGCTCGTCACAGAAACCGGCAAGGTCGATCAGGCTCGCCGCCAAATAGTTACGAAGGCTACACCCAGGATGACCAGAACCCCGCCGGCGAGACTCGGCATCGAGGGAACGGAGCCGAAGAGCAATAGCGACCAGAGAATAGTGACCACCGGACTGAGGGTCAGAATGATCGTGTGGATACTCATTGGCATGCGTCGCAATGACAGATAGAAAAGCGAGCGACTGATGACCACGTCCACCGTGGCAGCGGTGAAAACTGTCAGCCAGGCCACGGGTGATGGCCACACCATTCGGCCGCGAGCCATAGCGAACACGAACAGGAAGAAAGCAGTCGTGGCGACCCGGAACAAAAAGAAATCGCCGAAGTCGATCCCCTCCCCATACCGCTTGACGATGGCCGTATGCAACGCATATAGGAAAGAGGACACCAGCACCAACACCGAGCCGAAACGCAAGAAATCGCCCGGCTGGAAGCTGATGATGGCGACGCCGGCGATGGCCAGAACCGCCCCAAGCAGCTCGTTTGGCCGCAAACGCTCGCCTAACCACAATAGGCCAAATCCCATAGAGAAGAGTACGGCCGTTCGACCCAACAGAGATGCCGTGCCCGGATCAATAAAGGCCACCGCGTTATAGTCAATCACAGTTGAGGCGGTGATCAGCAGGCCAATGGCCGAATAGAATCGCCAATGTTCGGTGAAAGCTCGCCATCGAACCTTGCCGCGAATGGCCTGGAAGGCACCCACCTGCACTGCGGCGATCCCCAACATCAGAAACGACGACATCTCCGGCGGGAGCAAGGGCAACATGGCCCGGGCAAAGACAAGGTGAAGGCTATCGACGACCAGGAGAACGGCGAACAAAGACGAAATGGTAGCGGTCGAGGCCGTCCTGCCGGAGGGATGCATAGTCATAATGCCGCCGTAAAAAAA